>JAENWD010000238.1 GCA_016650245.1 Vicinamibacteria bacterium | reverse complement strand
CCATTGTGTCTTTCAGGGGGATGTCACGATCGGCGCGACACAGTCCCGCTGCGGATCCGTGAGAAACGGGAGCCATCGGTTGAACGCGGGGTCCGAGGCGCCAATGAAGAGAACCGGCGAGAGAGCGGACGGGTCGAAGGCGTTGCGACCTGCAGTCTCATCCAGTAACGCGGCCGCCCTGCCGCGAAACTGCTGGAAGGCGGGCGACCTGAAGACCGCGAAATACAACTGCCGCGACACGCCGGGCTCGCTTACGCGCCGGTGCGCGAGGCAGTCCGGCTCGAACGTCGTCGATTCGAGGCCCGCGGCTCGGGCCGCCGTCAGCAGGGCCTCTGGCGTGACGCGGCCCGCGAAGGCCTGCTCGAACTCCTGGTGGAGGACCAGCGGCATGTGCGGTGTGGCGGGTGCGTTCAACGACTCCATCGCGCGCGAAAAGACCTGCTGAAACAGCTGCGGCGCAAGGGGTTGCGGAGGCCGAAGCACGACGACGGCGCCCGACGCCGCTGGCGCGGGCTCGAGCGCGAGCGTCCAGCCTCGCAGGTGACCCGGGTTAACGGTGTACGGCTCCGACCGCGTGTTGCGCGCGGAGCGGACGAAAAGGTACGCGACACCTGCGGCGATCACCAGGGCCGCCACGATCTGAAACAGTCGTCTCATACCCCTCATCCCGGGACGGCCTGAATCAAGGCCTTGATGTATCCGTACCCGAACGCGAACGCCTGGTCCTGCCGAGGGTCGTCGTCGTGGTGCGGCATGTGGTCTGGCATCACCATGTACTGGTAGCCGACCTGCTTGAGGGTGCGCATGACATCGACCATGTTCATGTCGCCTTCGTCCGGGAACACTTCCTGGAAGTCGTCGCGGCGTCCGCGGATGTTGCGGAAGTGGATGTTGAAGATCTTCCCGCGCTGGCCGAAGTAGCGGATGACGTCGTGGATCTCGGTGTTGGGCTGCTGCAGCATCTCGGCCGTCGTGCCCAGGCACAGGTTGAGTCCGTGGTAGGGGTTGGCATTGATGTCTACGAATCGCTTCATGCCGTCGACGGTGCCCAGCACGCGCGCGACACCGCGGAAACCCGCCGGCGGGACGCCGGGGTCGTGCGGGTGGCAGGCCAGGCGCACTTTGTGTTCCGCCGCGACCGGCACGACGCGCTCGAGGAAGTAGGTGATGCGCTCCCACGCGGTGTCGGCCGAGACGACGCCGGCCGCCGTGAGCGGCGGGTCTTCCCTCGCGTCGCGCAATCGCCACGTGCTGTAGTGCGAGCCGCCGCGCCCGGGTGTATCGGGCGTGCGCAACACGCCGAGCAGGTTCATGTTGTACTTGGCGGCCGGAATGCCCACTGTCGCGCAGTTGCGGATGATCGTGCAGACGGCGTCGATCTCCTGCTGGCGCTCGGGATCCTTGCCGAACATGATGGCCTTGCCGTGGGTCGGGGCACGCTGCGGATTGGCGGCGTGCTGCTGTGACAGGCGATCGATCGACGCCGACGACAGGGTCGAAAACTGCACCATGTCGAGCGACACGCCATGCGCCTCGCACAGGTCGCGCAGGCGCGTGAGCGACTCGACGCTCCAACTGGCCGGGTCGTCTTCGTTGCCCGGGTAGCCGCAGATGTGGTCGATGCCGTGGCGCTTGAAGTGCTGGAGGCGCCGCGCGTCAGTCGGCGCGCGTTGGCACCCGGCCACCATCGTCGCGCCCGGCGCGCGAGGCGATCGCGTGGCCGCCAAGGCGGGCCGCGCCAGCGCCGCGGCGCCGGCCAGACCCGCCATCGAGACAAACTCACGCCGCTTCATCAAGAAAGGCCCTCCAGGCTCGCGGCGCCGAGTCTACACCGTCGGGGTCGGGCCTCCAGATCGCAGAAATTGCAGCACCCGAGACCACTAAACCGTTCAAGCTCGGCTGCTGAGATCGGCCAAATGTCGACTCCTGGCCGATCTCAGCGGTCGAGCTTAGGCCCAAGAGTGACAAATGTCATTGAAGAACCTCGTACCGGAGGCCCGACCCTCGGCGACCCTATTGCTTTCCCATAGGAAAGCTGCGAGCATTCCTATGGCTGACCAATAGGAGTGACATGGGCGACAAGGCTGACGTCTGGCAGGGCACCCTCGCGCTGATGGTGCTCAAGACCATCGCGACCATGGGGCCGCTTCACGGGTACGGGATCGCGCGCCGCATCGAGCAGACCAGCGGCCACCTGCTCTCGCTCAACTACGGCACCCTCTACCCGGCGCTGCTGAAGCTCGAGCAGGAAGGCGCGGTCGCCAGCGACTGGGGGGTGTCGGAGAACAACCGCAAGGCGAAGTTCTACCGGCTGACCAAAGCCGGGCAGAAGCAACTCGAGAAGGAGTCGAAGCACTGGGAGCAGGCGACCGCGGTCCTGGCGCGATTCCTCGCGACTGAGGATCCGTCATGAGGCGCCTCCGCGCCGCGATCGTCAGGCTGGTCGGAATCGCCACGCGTGAGCGCCACGAGAAGGCATTCGACGACGAGCTCGACAGCCACCTCCAGATGCACACCGACGACAACCTCCGCGCCGGAATGGCACCGGAGGACGCACGTCGGAGCGCGCTGCTGACGCTCGGAGGGATCGAATCGACCCGGCAGGCGTACCGCGAGCGAAGCTCGGCGCCCTTCCTCGAACATCTCGCGCAGGACCTGCGCTTCGCGCTGCGCCAGTTGGCGAGGACGCCGGGCTTCACGGCAACGGCGATCCTGACGCTCGCTCTCGGCATGGGCGCCGCCGTCGCGATCTACGCCTTCGTCGACGCGGCCCTCGTCGCGCCGTTGCCGTATCAGAACCCGACGCGCCTGGTCTACGTCGCGGAGAGCACGCCCCAGATTCCCCGATCCAACCTCTCCTATCCCGACTACCTCGACTGGAAACGGCTGAACACCGTGTTTGCCTCGCTCGACGTCTTCAACGGACGCGGCTGGGCGCTGGCGACCCCCGGGGGCGTCGAGCTCGTGCCGGGCGCACGCGTGAGCGATGGGTTCTTCCGCACGCTTGGCGTGGCGCCAGAACTTGGCCGCGACTTCTACGCAGGCGAGGACCTTCCGGGCAAGCCCGAGACGGTCATCGTCAGCCACGACGCCTGGCATTCCCGCTTCGGTGGACGCCGCGACGTCGTCGGCCAGGTCGTGTCACTCAGCGGCGTCCCGTACACCATCGTCGGCGTGCTTCCCCAGAGGTTTCAGTTCGCGCCTCAGGGACGTGCCGAGTTCTGGACGCCGTTCCACGCCGCGGGAAGCTGCGACCTTCGGCGTAGCTGCCACAGCCTCTTCGGTGTCGGCAGACTAAAGGACGGCGTGACGGTGGCGATGGCGCTTGCCGAGATGAAGGGGATTGCCGCGCAGCTCGAGCGCGAATATCCCGACAGCAACCGCGGTCAGAGCGCAGGCGTCATCCCTCTCACCGAGGCGATCGTCGGGGACATCCAGCCGATGCTCCTCCTGCTGCTCGGCGGCGCCGGGCTGCTGCTCGTCATCGCGTGCGTCAACGTCGTCAGCCTGCTCCTCGTGCGATCGGAAGGGCGGAAGCGCGAGTTGGCGGTGCGCAGCACGCTCGGCGCATCGAATGGACGCCTGATTCGGCAATTTGTCACCGAGGCCCTTGTACTGGTCGCCTCTGGCGGCGCCCTCGGGCTGCTGCTGGCAAGCAGCGCCGTGCAGCTGCTCTTCGGGCTGATCTCGGAGGACATGCGCGCGCAGATGCCGTACCTCGACGGCGTCGGCATGAATGCCCGCGTGGCGGGGTGCGCCGCGGTGCTCGCGATGGTCGCAACGGCGCTCTTCTCCGTCGCGCCGGCCGTTCGCGTGCGCTTCAGCGAGATGCGCGAAGGGCTGGCCGAAGGCGCTCGAGGCTCGTCGGGCAACGCGTGGCGACGCCTGGGCTTCAAGCTCGTCGTCGTCGAACTGGCGACCGCGATGGTGCTGCTGGTCGGCGCCGGATTACTCGGCAAGAGCTTGTACCGCCTGCTCAATGTCGACCTGGGATTCGAGCCCGATCGCCTCGCGACGGTGCAGATCGCCGCCCCCGGACCACGTTTCGAGAGCGATGAGCACGCCGCCCGCCTCGGCCGGGAAGTCGTCCGCCGCGTCGCGGAGTTACCCGGTGTACAGTCTGTCGGCCTCGTGGACTTGCTGCCCGTCAGCTACAACGGCAACACCAACTGGATCAGGTTCCAGGGCCGGCCGTACAACGGCGAGCACAACGAGGTGAACTCGCGCGGCGTCAGCGCCTGGTACTTCACGACCATCCGCGCGACACTGCGGCGCGGTCGCTACTTCACCAACGGCGACATCGCCAGCGCGCCTCGCGTCGTCATCATCAACCAGACCCTGGCGACGAAGTACTTCGCCGGCGAGGATCCGATTGGCAGGCGCTACGGCGACATCTCGCTCACGCCAACATCCATGAAGGAGATCGTCGGGGTCGTGGACGACATCAAGGAAGGGTCGCTCGATTCCGAGATCTGGCCCGCCGAATACGTGCCGTTCGAGCAGGAGCCCAGCACGTTCTTCTCCGTCGTGGCGCGCACCTCGCAGGAGGCGACGTCGGTACTTCCGACGATGAGCGCGGCCATTCGCGCCATCGATCCCGGCCTGACGACACGGCGCGACGCCGTCATGCGCGATCGGATCGAGGATTCTCCGTCCGCCTACCTGCAGCGGTCGTCCGCGTGGCTTGTCGGCGGGTTCGCGGCTCTCGCGCTGCTGCTTGGCATCGTCGGGCTGTACGGCGTCATCGCGTACTCCGTGAGCCAGCGCACGCGCGAGATCGGCCTGCGCCTGGCGATGGGTGCACAGCGCCGCGCGGTATACGAACTCATCCTTGGCGAGGCAGGGCGGTTGGTCGCGGTCGGCCTGGCACTCGGGCTGGTCTGCTCAATCGCCGCGGCACGGCTGATGCGCACTCTTCTGTTTGACACGGCTCCATGGGACGTCACGACACTGGCGGCCGTCGCGGTCGTGCTGGCCGCTGCGGCGATGCTGGCCAGCTACATCCCGGCGAGGCGAGCGGCGTCGGTGAATCCGATCGAGGCGCTACGGGTGGAATAGGCCTACCACCCGGCGCCTCGGCCTTTGCGCGTCAACGCGATCCGCCGCCCCGTGTCCACGACGCTCGCGATGACGAACTGCAGACGCCGTTGGTAGTCATTTGGGCCAACCGCAATGCCGCGGAGGTTGTTGACCTTGTAGACCTCGATGTTCCAGAACGGGATGTGCCCTTCGTATTCGAGGTTGTAGTAATACGTCAGGTCGCCGCCGGGTCCCCCGTGGAAGTAGGCCTTCAGTTCGTTCACCTTCTTCCGCCTTCCACGGTCGGATGTGATCACGACCGGTTCCCGCAGCTTGAACCAGAGCACCCAGTTGCCCGCCTCGATCTCACGCACGTTGTGCCAGGGGATCACCGCCTCTGGCGCGATCGACTGGTCGATACAGCCGTCCATGGCCGCGTCGGCCGTTACGCCGAAGGCGCCGGCGCGGTAGACGCGCAGCGCCGAGCGCTCGAAGGCGAACACGAACGTGCTGCGCGCGTCGACGTTGTACTCGGTGACGGCCCAGCCGACCGCACCCCCCGAATCGAAGACGGTCCGCCAGGCGTCGAGCGCCTCGGCACCGTCCACCGCCGCGATGATGTTGAAGCGTGCGGTCTCGGCGACGTCTCGCAGCGACTTCGGGTCGCATGGCGCGGGCTGTGCGCTGGCGGCCCCCGAGAAACCCGCAAAGACCAGTGTGAGGACGACACGTTGGCAACGCATGACTCACCTTTGGCGACAATCAGAGGGCAGAATCTGTGCCGTAATTGTGGGGCTGTCGCGGTGTGCGGGAGCGCGCCGTCGTGTGCATCGGGCGAGGCGGGGCACGTCCGTTTCGGCGGACAGCGACCTCTGGCTTCTGCGCGCCAGAAAGATCTCGAGCCCGGAGCGTCAACCGTGCCTGCGCGAGCAGCCCCCGGCAAAGACCTGGTTTCGCCAACCACGATCCCCATGCACCCATGTTGAACGTGCTCGACGAACTCGAAGCCTCGATTCACCGTCCCTTTCAAAACAAAAAACGGGTGGGACCATTCGGCCCCACCCGCTCGTCTTCATCGCGCCCTCGCGATTGTGTTACCAGTCAGCCCAAAGAGACTCTGTGCGTCTCGGTGACTTCGTGTCTCTGTGGTTGACGAACGACTACGCGCAACCGCTCGTCGTGCCGCAATTCGCGCACTTGTAGCAGCTGCCGCTCCTGATCATGATCGACCCGCAGGTCGAGCACGGCGGCGCGTCTTCCTGGTTCTGGATCGCCGCGCCGGCAAAGGTGCCCCTTGGCCCCCCGGCCTTCGCGCCATCCGCCTTGGGGCCATCAAACAGCATCGGCTCGTCGAGCGGCTCGGCCATGTTCACGCCGGCATCGAACTGCGCCTGCTTCGACATGAACTTGGTGGACATCCACCGGAAGATGTAGTCGACGATCGACTTGGCGAAGCGCACCTCGGGGTTCCTGGTCATCCCCGACGGCTCGAAGCGCGCGTGGCTGAACTTGTCCACCAGCACCTGCAGCGGCACGCCGTACTGGAGGGCGTAGGAGATCGCCTGCGCGAAGGCGTCGGCAAAGCCCGAGATCGTCGAGCCTTCCTTGGCCATCACCAGGAAGATCTCTCCCGGCTGCCCATCGTCGAACAGGCCTACCGTGATGTAGCCCTCGTGGCCGGCGATGTCGAACTTGTGCGTGAGCGCGTGCCGCTCGTCGGACAGCTTGCGGCGGACCGGGCGTGGTATGGCCGCCACGGCCGCCTCGGCCACCGCCTGAGCCTTCTCGGCCGCCGTCTTGTCCTTCGACGTGTTCAGCGGCTGCGTGCGCTTGCTGCCGTCGCGATAGATCGAGACGGCCTTGGCGCCCAGCTTCCAGCTCTCGATGTAGGCCGCCATGATCTCTTCGACCGTGGCGTCCTTGGGCACATTCACGGTCTTGCTGATCGCGCCAGAGATGAAGGGCTGGGTCGCGCCCATCATCCGGATGTGGCCCATGTAGTGGATCGAGCGCTGGCCCTTGGCGGCCTTGAACGCGCAGTCGAACACCGGCAGGTGCTGCTCCTTCAGGAACGGCGCGCCTTCGATCGTCTCGTTCACGTCGATGTAGGCGACGATCTCGGCGACCTGCTCGTCGTTGTAC
The DNA here is from genome assembly GCA_016650245.1 of Vicinamibacteria bacterium. Lineage (GTDB taxonomy): Bacteria > Acidobacteriota > Vicinamibacteria > Vicinamibacterales > JAENWD01 > JAENWD01. Next base: position 836 of record JAENWD010000238.1, on the reverse strand, counting down.
CCGAGCTTCTTGAGCGCCATCGGCACGGTCATGTTGACGATCTTCATCAACCCGCCGCCCACCAGCTTCTTGTACTTGACCAGCGCGATGTCCGGCTCCACGCCCGTGGTGTCGCAGTCCATCATGAAGCCGATGGTCCCGGTCGGCGCCAGCACGGTGGCCTGCGCGTTGCGGTAACCGAACTGCTCGCCCAGCTCCACCGCCTCGTCCCACGACGAGCGGGCGGCCTGGTACAGGTCGGCCGGCACCAGCTTGCCGTTGACGCCGCGCATGGCGTCGCGGTGCTTCCGCATCACGCGCAGGAACGGCTCGCGGTTCTTCTCGTAGCCGGCAAACGGCCCGCCGTGGTCGCGGGCGACGCGCGCCGACTGCGCGTAGGCTTCTCCCGTCATCAGCGCCGTAATGGCGCCCGAGTAGTCGCGGCCCTGGTCGCTGTCGTACGGCAGACCGCGCGACATCAGCAGCGCGCCGAGGTTGGCGTAGCCGAGCCCCAGTGGCCGATACGCGTGGCTGTTCTTCTCGATCGCCTTGGTCGGGTAGCTCGAGTTGTCGACCAGGATCTCCTGCGCCGTGATGAACGTGCGGCAGGCCGCCTTGAACGCGTTGGCGTCGAACTCGCCGTTGTCGGCGACAAAGCGCATCAGGTTGATCGACGCCAGGTTGCACGCCGAGTCGTCGAGGAACATGTACTCCGAACACGGGTTGCTCGCGTTGATGCGATCCGTGTTCGGGCAGGTGTGCCACTCGTTCACGGTCGTGTCAAACTGCATGCCCGGATCGCCGCACACCCAGGTTCCCTCGGCGATCAGCTGCATCATCTCGCGCGCCTTGTAGGT
>JAENWD010000237.1 GCA_016650245.1 Vicinamibacteria bacterium | reverse complement strand
GTGAACCCTCAGTCCCCTGTCGACGTCGGCCACCTGCTCGACACGGGCCGATGGACCCGCTACCAGAAGTGGCTCGTCGCGCTGGTCGCGCTGACGATCGTCTTTGACGGCATCGACAACCAGCTGCTCGGCATCGTGATTCCCACGGTGATGCGCGAGTGGGGCGTGCCCCGCAGCGACTTCTCGTCGGTGGTCTCGCTGGGCTACGCCGGCATGATGATGGGCGGCGCGGCCGCGGGTCTGGCCGGTGACAGGGTAGGCCGGCAGACGGCGCTGCTGGGCAGCATGGTCGTGTTCGGCGTGATGACGCTGGCCGCGGCGATGGCCGACAGCACCGCGATGCTGGGTGCGTTGCGGCTGCTGGCGGGTATCGGCCTCGGCGGCGCGATGCCCAATGCGGCGGCGCTGGCGGCCGAATACGTGCCGGCCAACAGGCGGCCGATCGCGGTGACCATCGCCATCGTCTGTGTGCCGCTGGGCGGCACGCTGGCAGGGCTGCTCGGCATCCGCGCCCTGCCGTTGCTGGGCTGGCGGACGCTGTTTCTCGTCGGCGGGGTCGTGCCCATCGTCGCCGCCGTCGCGCTGCGATGGGTGCTGCCCGAGTCGCCGAGGTGGCTGGCGCGCCGGCCGGCACGCTGGGGCGAACTGGTCACCGTGATGCGGCGCATGGGCCACGGGGTCGCCCCCGACAGCCGCTTCGTGGATTCAGGCGATCGATCCGTCGGCCGCGCGTCCATCGGGTCGCTGTTCGCACCCGACCTCCGTCGCGACACGATCGCGCTCTGGGCCGCGTTCTTCTCGTGCCTGCTGGGCGTCTACATGGGATTCAGCTGGCTGACCTCGCTGCTCACGGGCGCGGGCTTCGACGCCGGGACGGCCAACACCGGCATCACCGCCTTCAATCTGGGCGGCGTGGTGGGCGCCTTGCTGGGCGGGCTGGCGATTTCCAGATTCGGGTCGCGCGCCGCGATGTTGACGATGACGGGTGTCGCGGTGGCGGGTGCGGCCGGCCTGAGCGCGATGACCATCTCGCCCGCCGTTGGCGTGGTGCCGATCATCGCGATGCTGACGTTGACCGGCAGCATGATCAACGGCGTGCAGACCACGATGTTCGCGCTGGCGGCGCACGTCTATCCCGGCTCCGTGCGGGCGACCGGCGTTGGCACGGCCGTCGCCTTCGGACGAACGGGCGCCATCCTGACCGGCTACATCGGCAGCTGGGCGATCGAATACCGCGGCACCGAGTCGTTCTTCGGCGTGATTGCCGCCGCGATGGTCTCGACCTTTGTCGCGCTTGCGCTGGTCCGCCGCCACGTGCCCGCGTGGCGCTAACCCCACGCCCCCACGCCTCGAAGGGGTGCCGTCGGGCTACGCTGCCCTCACGGTTTGCGCCTTGAGACCCACCTTGAGCCGATGGCTCACCGCGTCAAAGATCGCAGCCAGGTTGTCCATGCTCGGATTGCCACTCCTCGAGAGCATGCGGTGGAGGCTCTTCGCCGGCTTGTGAGTCATCTCCGCGAGCGCCTCGAAACCCACTGTGGCATTGACGAGGTCACGGAGGAGCAGTCGCGCAGCCTCCGGTTCGCCGTTGAGGAACAGCGTGGCTGCTTCGTCCAGCAGCGCGCGTGCGAACCTGGGGTCGCGTCGGACCCGTTCAACAACCGTTCGTGTGAAGTCTCGTGTCAGCGCCATCGTCTGTTCACCTGGTCCTGCGCGTCGCAGTCTCCTTGCGCGCCTTGTATTCCGCTTGGAGCGCCAGCGCGGCCTGGATGTCTGCCTGCTGCCGCTTCTTCGTGCCGCCCCAGAAGAGCAGCACCAACGTCTCGCCGTCCCTCGACAGGTACACGCGATAGCCTGGTCCCCAGTTGATTCGCAGCTCGCCAAGGCCGCTGAACCACTTCACGTTAGACGTGTTGCCCAGGCTCAGCCGCACGACGGCGGTCGCGACCTTCGCTGCCGCGTGCGGATCGAGTCGGTCGAACCACGTCTTGTACGGGATCGAGCCGTCTTCGCGGACGTACTCCTGGACGCGGAGCACCACCTGTTGATGGTAACGTATTCGTGACTATTTGGAAAGGGGTTCGACGGCACACCACCCACTACCCCCACACTGCCCGCGCGGTGCTGGCCACGAGCTCCAGTTTCCGGCGCTGCTCGTCCTGGGTCAGGCTGTTGCCAACGTGGGTGGACGCGAACCCGCACTGCGCGCTCAGCGCCAGCCGTTCCAGCGGGATGATCCGGGACGCCTCGGCGATACGCGCCTTCAGTTCTTCCGGTGACTCCAGCGCGGGCGTCTTGGAGCTGACCAGCCCGAGCACGACGATGCGGTCGTCGGGCACGTGACGCAGTGGCTCGAACGACCCCGATCGCGCGTCGTCATATTCGAGCAGGAAACGGTCGAAGCGCGCGCGGCCGAAGACCTGCTGCGCGATGCGATCGTAACCGCCCGACGCGTAGAACATGCTCTTGTGGTTGCCGCGGCAGATGTGAATGCCGAAGGTGACGCCCGCGGGGTGGTTCGCGATGATTGCGTTGTCCAGTTCGATGCAGGCGTCCAGCATCTGGTCCGGGTCGCTGCCGCGCTGGCGGTAGCCCTCGCGCATGGTCTCGTCGAGCAGCGCCGCGTACTGCGGCGCGTCGATCTGGATGTACTCGCATCCCAGGCGAATCAACTCCGCGATCTCGCGCCGCGTGAAGTCCACCAGATCCGCCAGGTAGGCGTCGCGCGTCGCGTAGGCGCCGCGCGACTTGTCCGGATCGTAGTAGGCGGCGGCCTGCTGCGCGCTGACCAGCGTCACCTTCACCGGGCGGGTCGTCCGGCCGCGCAGGTACGTGAACTCCTCCACGCTCATCTGCCGCTTCCAGCGGAGCTTGTCCACGACGACCGGCCGCTGCAGCTGTTCCTGGCGCCCCGCACCGTCGCGGAACGTGATGGACCAGCCAGAGTGCTTCTCGAAGCCCTCGAGCGCGTCGACGAGGTGACCGAAGAACGCGTAGCGGCGCATCTCCCCGTCCGTGATGACGTCCAGGCCGGCGTCCTGCTGGAGGGTCACCGCCTGGTCCACCGCGCGGTCCTCGATGCGCTTGAACGCCGAGGGCGTCAACTCGCCGCGTTCGACCTGGTCACGTGCTTCGAGAAGAAACGCCGGGCGCAGGAGGCTGCCGATGACGTCGCTGCGGTAGGTGGGCATGCGATCAGTACAGCCTTTCCGATTCGTCCTGCTTGATGATTTCTGCCAATGCGTCCACGGGCATCGGAAGCGCGCCCGCATCCACCATGGTCTGCGCAAGACTCGGCAGGCCGTCGAGCGACGGCCACGCCTGCGGCACCCAGAGGGAAGAACCCGCACGATCCTGGCGCTCCCGCTGACACGCAGGGTCTCGCTCTTTCCGGGGACGAGAAATATGAGGCCGATCCTTGGATTCTCCAGGACGTTCGTGAATGTGTCCGCTCGGCGATTCCCGGGCCGGTCCGGGATGGCCAGCGTCGAGTCGTCGAGGACCCGAACAAAGCCAGCGGCGTCGCCCTTGGGGGAGATATCCACCTGCCCTCGCGCGTTCGACGAGGCAATCAGAACGAACGGCGATCTGGCGATGAAGGCGCGGCAGTGCCGATCGAGCGTGGCGAGCGTCTTGGCGACGCACGCCGGAGGCGGCTCGCCCATCAGGCCGCGAAACTGCGCTGGGTCGGTAATCACGTCGCTGAACTGCATCACGAATCTCCAAGCCGGAACCTGAAATGTGCGCGCAGTCTAGCATCGTGATGCGCCATAATCCCAAGGCCAGATGCTTCCTCATCAGAAGAGCCAGCCTCCGCTGCTCTACCCGCCGTATCAGTCGACGATCCTGCGGGCGCCCTCGCGGCCGATGATTCAGCTTCCGGCGCACTACTCCGATCTGACGCGGCCGGTGTACGGGCACCTGCCCATCGGCCCGGCCGACAACGACCTGACGCTGCACGGCGCCACCGGCGCGCCGCTGGGCGAGCGGATCATCGTGGCGGGCCGCGTGGTCGACGAGGATGGCCGGCCGCTGCCCAAGACCCTGGTCGAGATCTGGCAGTGCAACGCCGCGGGGCGGTACCTGCACGTGCGCGACAACCACCCGGCGCCGCTCGATCCCAATTTCATCGGCGCGGGGCGCGTGGAGACCGACGCCGGCGGGCGCTACTCGTTCACGACCATCAGGCCCGGCGCCTATCCGTGGCGCAACCATCCCAACGCGTGGCGTCCCGCGCACATTCACTTCTCGATCTTCGGGACGTCGTTTCTCACGCGGCTGGTCACCCAGATGTTCTTTCCCGGTGATCCGCTGTTCCCTCAGGACCCCGTCCTGCAGTCGATCCCTGATGCGCGCGCGCGCGAGCGGCTGGTCTCGCAGTTCGACCTGGCCCTGACGCGTCCGGAATGGGCGCTCGGATTCAGGTTCGATCTCGTGGTGCGCGGCCCACACGGCACGCCG
>JAENWD010000236.1 GCA_016650245.1 Vicinamibacteria bacterium | reverse complement strand
CGTAGCCGAGCGCCCCCCTCGGCCCGCTGTAGCCTTGGCGAAGGCGGGCCGAGCCCTGATAAAGTGGCACCCTATGGCCGACGACACGCCCACCCAGATCGACGCGCTCCTCCACGAGAACCGCCACTTCGACCCACCGCAGGCATTCGCCGCGGCTGCGCACGTGCGCGACCCGAAGGTCTACGACGAGGCGGCGCGCGACCCCGAGGCGTTCTGGGCGAAGTTTGCCGCCGAGCTCGAGTGGAGCACGCCGTGGACGCAGGTCCTCGACTGGCAGCCCCCGCATGCGAGGTGGTTCGTCGGCGGCAAGCTCAACGCGAGCGTGAACTGCCTGGACCGGCACGTCCGCGGCTGGCGCCGGAACAAGGCCGCGATCATTTGGGAAGGGGAGCCAGGCGATCGCCGCACGATCACCTACTGGGAGCTCTATCGCGAGGTCTGCCAGTTCGCCAACGTGCTCAGGTCGCTCGGGATCCGCAAGCACGACCGCGTCGCGATCTACCTGCCGCTGGTCCCCGAGCTGGCCATCGCGATGCTCGCCTGCGCGCGCATCGGCGCGGTGCACAGCGTCGTCTTTGGCGGCTTCAGCGCCGAGTCGCTGCGCGATCGCATCAACGACCAGCATGCACGTCTACTCATCACCGCCGACGGCGGTTACCGGCGCGGCAATGTCGTGCAGCTCAAGCGCGTGGCCGACGAGGCCCTCGAGCACGCGCCCACGATTGAGCACGTGGTCGTCGTCCAACGTCGCACCAGCAGCCCGTTCATCGTCGAGTTCAAGGACGGCCGCGACCTCTGGTACCACGAGCTGATGCGCAAGGCGCCGCTCGACTGCGAGCCAGAGGCGATGGACGCCGAGGACATGCTCTACATCCTCTACACGTCCGGCACCACGGGGAAACCCAAGGGCATCGTTCATACGACCGGCGGGTATCTCACCGGGTGTTACGCCACCATGAAGTGGGTCTTCGATCTGAAGGACGAGGACGTCTTCTGGTGCACCGCCGACATCGGCTGGGTGACCGGCCACAGCTATGTCGTGTACGGACCGCTGGCCAATGGCGCCACGGTCGTGATGTACGAAGGCGCGCCAGATTTCCCGCACAAGGACCGGTTCTGGGAGATCGTCGAGCGCTACGGCGTGACGATCTTCTACACGGCGCCGACGGCGATTCGCGCGTTCATGAAATGGGGGCCCGAGTGGCCCGAACGGCGCGACCTCTCCTCGCTGCGCCTGCTTGGCTCGGTCGGCGAGCCGATCAACCCTGAAGCCTGGATGTGGTACCACCTCTACATCGGTCACGAGCGCTGCCCGATCGTCGACACCTGGTGGCAGACCGAGACGGGCCACATCCTGATCACGCCGCTGCCCGGCATCACGCGGACCAAGCCCGGTTCGGCGACGCATGCGTTCCCTGGCATCTCGGTCGAGATCCGGAACGACGACGGATCGGCCGTGGGGGTCGGCGGCGGCCTGCTGGCACTGACCAAACCGTGGCCGGGCATGCTGCGCGGCATCTACGGCGACATGGAACGCTACGAGCACCAGTACTGGAGCCGCTGGACGCCCGACATCTACTTCACCGGCGATGGCGCCAAGCGCGATGACGACGGTTTCCTCTGGCTGCTGGGCCGCGTTGACGATGTCCTCAACGTCGCGGGGCATCGCATCGGGACGATGGAGGTCGAAAGCGCGCTGGTCGACCACCCCAAGGTCGCCGAGTCGGCCGTGGTCGGCCGCACCCACGACATCAAGGGCACGGCCGTAGCGGCGTTTGTAACGGTGAAGGAAGGCGTCTCGGCCACCCCCGAGCTGGCCGAGGAACTGCGGCAGCACGTGGCCAAAAAGATTGGCGCCATCGCCAAGCCAGACGACATCATCTTTGCCGCAGACCTCCCCAAGACGCGGTCGGGTAAGATCATGCGACGCCTCTTGCGGGATATCGCTGAAGGCAAAGCACTTGGCGACATGACAACCCTGGCAGACCCGGCCGTGGTAAAGCTGTTGAAGGCGAAATACGAGGAAAAGGAAGGGTAGGGCCGCCGGAACTGGGGCTAGGCACCGGCCGTCTATGTGGGAGTCCCCTGAAGGCCGAAGGCTGAGGAGCCGAAGGCTGTGGTTACAAGTTATGCCAATCATCGAAACCCACGACCTGTGGAAGACCTACGTGATGGGCACCGAGGAGATTCATGCCCTCCGCGGGGTCTCCATCAGCATCGACAAGGGCGAGTACGTTGCCATCATGGGGCCGTCGGGGTCGGGCAAGTCGACCCTGATGAACCTGATTGGGTGCCTCGACACGCCCAGCCAGGGCAGCTACCTGCTCAACGGCAAGCAGGTCAGCCAGATGAACGACAACGAGCTGGCCCACATCCGCAACCAGGAGATCGGGTTCGTCTTCCAGACGTTCAACCTGTTGCCGCGCGCCTCGGCGCTGCACAACGTCGAGCTGCCGCTCATCTACGCAGGCATGCCGTCGAAGCAACGTCAGCAGCGGGCGAGAGAAGCGCTGATCAAGGTGGAGCTCGAGAACCGCATGACGCACAGGCCCAACGAGCTGTCGGGCGGCCAGCGTCAGCGCGTGGCGATTGCCCGCGCGTTGGTGAACGACCCGTCGATCCTGCTGGCCGACGAGCCGACGGGTAACCTCGACTCGAAAACCGGCGTCGAGATCATGAACCTCTTCGAGCGGCTCTACGCAGCGGGCAACACGATCATCCTCGTCACGCACGAACCCGACGTCGCCGCCCACGCCAAACGAGTCATCTCCATCCGCGACGGCCAGATCGAAAAAGACGTCAAGCAAGCCGCCTGAATCACGTACGCCAACCACAGAGCCACTGAGAACACAGAGGCCACACAGAGATCTTGTTTGGGTTCGAATTCCCCCAAAAAGAATCTCTGTGCGTTCTCCGTGATCTTTGTGGCTCCGTGGTTGGCGTACGTAATCAGACAATCGCGGCGTAATGCCCGGCGCCGACGCCCCGCAGCGGCGCGCCCAGGTTGGCCTGCGTCTGGTCGAAGGGAATCCGTGCCCGCCTGGCGGCGGGGTCCACCACCGGGATGGCCGACAGCAGCGCCT
>JAENWD010000235.1 GCA_016650245.1 Vicinamibacteria bacterium | reverse complement strand
CTTCGCCGATAGCCTCGGGGGCTTCGCACCTAGCCTCGGAGACTTCGCACCTAGCCTCCGATGAGGCCCAAGGCCCGAGGCCCGAGGCTATCGACCCGGCCTCCTCCGAGCCGTGAGACTTGCGGTCGTCGTCCAGCGCTACGGCGCGGACATCAACGGCGGAGCGGAGCTGCACGCACGGTACGTGGCCGAGCACCTGGCGCGCCACGCCGAGGTGGAGGTCTTCACGACGTGCGCGCGCGACTACGTCACCTGGGCCAACGAGCTGCCAGAAGGCGCCTCGCCCCTGGGGGGCGTCCTGGTGCGCCGGTTCCCCGTGCCGTCGCCGCGCGACGTGTTCGCCTTCGCCCGTCGGTCCACGCTCGTCTTCAGCCGGCCGCACTCGGTGCAGGACGAGCTGTCGTGGCTCGACAGCGAAGGCCCGGCCAGCCCGGCGCTGGTCAGCACGTTGACCGCCGAGCAGGCCCGCTTCGATTGGATCGTCGTCTTCAGCTACCGCTACCACCACGCCTTTCACGCCGTGCGGGCCATCGCGTCCAAGGCGGTGCTGGTCCCGACGGCCGAACGAGATGCCGCGGTGGGGCTGTCGATCTTCGGTCCGATCTTCCGGGGTGTGCGCGCGCTGATGTTCAACTCACACGAAGAGAGGGCGATGCTGCAGCACGCGGCCGGGCGCGACCTTCCTGGCGTCGTCGTCGGCGTCGGATCGGACGTGCCGGAGCGGCCCCAGCCCGATCGCTTCCGGCAGAAGCACGGCATCACGACTCGGTTTGCGATCTACGTCGGGCGCATCGACGAGAACAAGGGCTGCAAGGAGCTCTTCGAGTTCTTCCAGCGTTTCGAGCGCAACATGCCCGGGCAGCTGCGGCTGGTACTGATCGGCACCTCGATTCTGCCCATCCCGGACGACCCCCGGATCCAGCACCTCGGGTTCCTGCCTGACCAGGACAAGTTCGACGCCATGGCAGCCGCCGACGTCCTGATCGTGCCGTCCTACTACGAGAGCCTGTCGATGGTGGCGCTGGAAGCGTGGGCCCTTGGCAAACCCGTGCTGGCCAACGGCCGATGCGACGTCCTCAAAGGCCAGTGCCTTCGCAGCAATGCGGGCCTCTTCTACGAGAACTACGCGGAGTTTGCCGAGGCGCTGTACGCCATCACGTCGGGCCCCGGGCTCAGCGACGCGCTGGGCCGCGACGGCCGGGCGTACTTCCGCACGCACTACGCGTGGCCGGTGGTCGAGCGGAAGTACCTCGAGACGTTCGACCGGCTCGCGCACGAGCCGCGCGACACCCAGCCGGCGCTGGAACCGCTGCCCGGATTCTTCGCTCGCCGACGCCGCACGCTGCCGCCGGCAGACGACGTGCTCGCCGCGATCCCGGCAGGGGCGGTGTGGCGATGAGCCTGCGCGCGGTCCATCAGGTCCTGGCCACGCTGGGTTACGGCGATGCCATCGGCCACGAGGTGCTCGGCATCCAGCGGGTGTTGCGCGCAGCCGGCTACGACTCGGAGATCTTCGTCGAGACCGCCGACACGCGCCTCGAGGACCTGACGTACGACTACCGCGATCTGGTGGATGCCAGCCATCCAGACCATCTGCTGATCCATCACTTCTCGATCGGATCGCGCGCCAGCCGCGTGGCCTACGCCTTGCCCGACCGGATGGCGCTGGTCTACCACAACATCACGCCGCCCGAGTACTTCGTCGGCATCCACAAACAACTCGTGGAGCTGTGCTGGAAGGGACGCCGCGAGCTGAAGGCGTACGTGGATCGGTGCGACCTGGCGCTGGGCGACTCGGAGTTCAACCGGCAGGAACTGGAGGCACTCGGCTTCCCGGACACGGGCGTCCTTCCGGTCGTTCCCGATTTCTCGCACCTGGGCGGCACGCCCGACTGGCGCATCGCCGGTGGCTTCGACGACGAGTGCACGAACATCCTGTTTGTGGGCCGGATGATCCCGAACAAGCGGATCGAGAACGTGATCCGGATCTTCCACGCCTATCGCACGCGCGTGAACCCACGTTCGCGCCTGTTGCTGGTCGGCAGCCACGGCGGCTTCGAGAAGTACCTGACGATGCTGCACCAGATGGTGGCAGCGCTGGGCACGCCCGACGTGCACTTCAGCGGGCACGTCAGCAACCAGGAGCTGGCCGCGTACTACGATGTCGCCGATCTGTTCCTGTGCGCCAGCGAGCACGAGGGCTTCTGCGTGCCGCTGGTCGAGGCCTTCCACATGCGCGTGCCAGTGGTGGCCTACGCGGCCACCGCCGTGCCCGCGACGCTGGATGGGGGCGGGGTGCTGTACGAGGACCGGGACCCCCATCATGTGGCGGCGCTGGTGGACGCGGTGCTCTCGGACCAGACGATCGCCGACAACGTGCTGGCCGCGCAGGACGCCGCGCTCGCCCGGCTGCTGGGCAGAGACTTCGGCGGCACGCTGCTCGGCTTTGTGGACCGCATCGCCGCTTCGCCGCGCCGCGCCGCGCCTCGAGTCGCCTTCGACTTCTGGGACCAGTTGCGCGCCTACGAGCGGCTCGAGGAGCTGCGGATGTTCCGGCCGGCGATATTCAAGGGGCTGGGGAAGTAAGGTGAAGTGCGAAATGCAAAATGCAAAATGCAAAGTACAAAGAGCACGGGGCAACGCGACGGTTCGGCGTGAATGCCAACCACACTTTGCACTTTGCACTTTGCATTTTGCACTTCGTCATTCGTACTTTGCATTTTGCACTTTGCACTTTGCACTTCGATGATCATCAATCAATGGCTTCCCGCGGCACATCGCGGCGACGCCATCGGCGATTCGGCGCGGCGCGTGCGCGATGTGTTGCGGGGCATGGGCCACGACAGCCACATCTATGCCCTGACGATCGACGACGACATGCAGGCAGAGGTGCGGCCGTTTGACGACCCGGCGGCGCGCGGTGGCGACGTCACCGTGTTCCACTACGCGCTGAGGTCGCCGATGACGGCCGCCTTCAAGGCGCTGCCGACCCGGCGCGTGCTCCAGTACCACAACATCACGCCCGCGCATTTCTTCGCGCCGTACCACCCGGAGGTCTTTCGGATCGCCGCGCTCGGGCGTCAGGATCTGGCCAGCCTGGTGGGCCACGTCGACCTGGCGCTCGGCGTGTCCGAGTACAACCGTCAAGAACTGGAGCGCCTGGGGTTCGGGGTGACCGGCGTCCTGCCCATCGCCCTGGATCTTCTCCGCATCACACGTGCCCCTGCGCATCCCGTGCTCGAGCGGCTGCTCGGAGACGGGCTCACCAACTTCCTCTTCGTCGGCCGCATCGTCCCCAACAAGCGGATCGAGGACATCGTGCGGCTGGCCGAGATGTACAAGCGGTACATCGACGTCAACTACCGCTTCATCTTCGTCGGCCGGACAGATGGGATGCCACGGTACTATGCGACCGTCCGCGCGCTGGTGGCCGAGCTCGAGATGCTTCCAGAGCGGTTCGTGTTCGCCGGGCCGGTGCCGGACTGGGAGCTGGCGGCCTACTACCGGACGGCCAGCGTCTACCTCTGCTTGAGCGAGCACGAGGGCTTCTGCGTGCCGCTGCTCGAGGCCATGGCCGCCGACGTGCCCGTCTTCGCGTATGAGAGTTCCGCCGTCGGCGACACGCTGGGTGGCGCCGGCGTGTGCTGGAGCCCCAAGGATCTCGAGTACGCCGCCGAGCTGCTGGGGCAGCTGGCGTTCGACCCGGTCATGCGCGCCAACGTCATCGCCGGCCAGCGCAAGCGGCTGGAAGACTTCAGCGAAGCCAATCTGCGCCAGCGGCTCGTAGAGACGCTGGCGGTGTGACCGTACTCGTAACTCGTAACTCGTAGTTCGTCACTTATGAAGATCGCATTTGTCGTTCAACGCTACGGCACCGAGATCCTCGGCGGGTCCGAGTACCACTGCCGGCTCATCGCCGAGCGTCTCGCGACCAAACACGAGGTCGAGGTCCTCACGACCTGCGCGCGCGACTACGCGACCTGGAAGAACGAGTATCCCGAGGGGGCCGACCGCGTGCGCGGGGTCACGGTCCGGCGCTTTGCCGTCGCCGAGACGCGGGACCTGGCGAGCTTCAACCAGTTCTCGGACCAGATCTTCAACAACTCGCACACCGCCGACCAGGAGATGGAATGGCTGCGGCGGCAGGGGCCCTGGTCGCCGGCGCTGCTCGAGTACCTGACGCGGCACAATCAGCAGTACGACGCGCTGATCTTCTTCACGTATCTCTACGCGCCGACCGTGCTCGGCCTTCGCATCGCGCCCGACCGCAGCATCCTGGTGCCGACGGCGCACGACGAGCCGGCCATTCATCTGGATCTCTACAAGGAGGTCTTCACGCTGCCGGCCGGCATCGCGTACAACACCGAGGTCGAGCGGAGGTTTCTCGAGACCCATTTCTCGACCCGGGCGGTCGCCGAGGAGACGGTCGGGTGCGGCGTGGATTTGCCGCACGGTTGGCAGGCCAGCGCGCGTCCCGGCGAGGATCCTGGCCCGATCGACGAACTCGACATCGCCGACGCCAAAGATGACGACCAACCCCAGCCGGACCACATCTCGGGGCGCGGGGCGATGTTCCGCCGGCGGCACCGGCTGCACGGCGACTTCGCGCTCTACGGCGGACGCATCGACCCGGGCAAGGGCTGCGAGGAGCTGATCGAGTACTTCAGCTCGTACGTCCACGACGGCGGCGATGCGTCGCTGGTGCTGATGGGCGTCAAGCTGATGCAGTTGCCGGAAGAGCGCTGGGTGCGGTTTGCCGGCCTGCTCTCGGAACGCGAGCGCCTGGAAGCGCTGGAAGCGGCAACGGTCGTGGTGGTGCCCTCGCCGTACGAGAGCCTCTCGCTGCTGGCGCTCGAAGGCTTCGCCGTCGGCACACCCATCCTGGCCAACGCGCGCTCGGAAGTGCTGGTAGACCATTGCGTACGCAGCAACGCGGGCCTGTTCTATGCGGACCGCGACGAGTTCGTCGAGGCGCTGCGGCTGCTGTTGATGGACGACAACCTGCGCACGCAGATGGGCCGCAACGGGCGGGACTACATCCGCAAGTACTACCGGTGGGACGTCATCATGGCCAAGTACGACCGGCTCCTCGCCAAAATACGCGCTGTGCGCTGAATACGTACGGCAACCACAGAGACACGGAGTTCACGGAGAACGCACAGAGATTCTTCTTGGGGGGAACCCAAACGAAAACTCTGTGTGGCCTCTGTGTTCTCCGTGGCTCTGTGGTTGGCGTACGTGGACTACCGCTTCGCGCTCGTCGCTGCCGGCAGGAAGTTCTCCAGCACCCACACCTCTGATTTCAGCTCGCCGGCCAGGTACGCAATGCGTTTCCCGTCCGGATGCACGCGAATTCGGCCCCATGAGTAGCCAGGAAGGTTGACCCTTCGGGGCGCCCCACCCTCCAAGGCCACCAGCAGCAACGCACGCGGCGTACTCCCACCGAACTTCCCTACCATTACGTGGCGACTGTCCGGTGACCACGACAACCACCCGACGAGTACCTCTGGGAAGTTCAACCGAAGCACTTCGCGCGTCTCGCCGCTTGGGACGTCAATGACCAGAAGCGCCGAGTACTTGTGAGCCTGATTTCTCT
>JAENWD010000234.1 GCA_016650245.1 Vicinamibacteria bacterium | reverse complement strand
ACGTGCTGGGGCGGCTGGGACGCCGTGCGCGCGTGGGCGATCGATTCGACGTCGAGGGCCGCACGCTGCGCGTCGAGGCGCTCGACGGCTTGCGCGTGGCCCGAGTCTACCTGTCGAAGGAAAAGGCAGATCGCGGACACGCTACGTCGTCCTGAGCAATCGCAACCCGTTTGCGACCACCACCAGCGACGTGCCCGTGTCCGCCAGGATCGCGAGCCACAACGACGTGTAGCCGCTCACGGCGAGGGCGAGGAAGATCGCCTTCACGACCAGTGCGATCGCGATGTTGGTGTGGATGGTGCGCATCGCCGCGCGGCCCAGGCGCAGCGTAAACGGCAGCTTCGTCAGATCGTCGCCCATGAGGGCGACGTCGGCCGTTTCGAGCGCGGCGTCGCTGCCGGCGGCCCCCATCACGATGCCGACATCGGCGGCGGCCAGCGCCGGCGCGTCGTTGATGCCGTCGCCGACCATCGCGACGCTGCCCCACTCGGCGCGCAGCGACTTGATCGCCTCCACCTTGTCGTGCGGCAGCAGCTCGGCCCGCACGGCGTCCACACCCACCTCGCGCGCCACGCGCGAGGCGGCGCCTTGTCCGTCACCCGTCAGCATCTCGATTCGCGCGACGCCGCCCTGCCTGAGACGACCGATGACGTCGCGCGCCGATTCGCGCGGCGCGTCGGCAAGCGTGAGGTAGCCGATCAGCCGCCCCGCGCGCGCCACCAGCGCGGTCGTGGCACCTGCGTCACGCGCGACCTGCAGGACCTCGCGGACTGCCGCGAGGTCTACCCCTCGAGCGGCAAGCAGCCGCTGGCTGCCCACGAGCACCGTCGCGCCGTCCACCTCTGCTTCAGCGCCCTGTCCCGGCACGGCCTTGAACGAGGTGACCGTCGGCGTGCTCACGCCGCGCGTCATGGCCTGCTGGACAATCACGCGGCCAACAGGATGTTCGCTGTGTCGGTTCACCGCCGCCGCCAGTCGCAGCACATCGTCCACCGGCACGCCGTCGACAGCGACCACGTCGCTGACCACGGGCGTGCCGCGAGTGAGCGTGCCTGTCTTGTCAAACGCCAGGCTGCGCACGGATGCCAGCCGTTCCAGATGCGCCCCGCCCTTGATGAGCACGCCGCGGCGGGCGCCTGCGGCCAGGGCCGACACCACCGCCACGGGCGTCGCGATGACCAGCGCGCACGGGCAGGCGATCACCAGCAGCACCAGCGCGCGGTAGAGCCAGGTGCCCGCCTCGCCCCATCCCGCAATTGGAGGCACGAGGGCGACCAGCACCGCCAGCACCATCACCGCCGGCGTGTAGACGCGCGCGAAGCGATCGACAACCGTCTGCGACGGCGCGCGCTCGGCTTGCGCTGCCTCGACCAGGTGGATGATGCGCGCCAGCGTCGTGTCTCCGCGCAGCTTCGTCGCGACGATCTCGAGCGCGCCATGCCCGTTGATCGACCCGGCAAACACCTCGTCGCCGGGCCGCTTGTCGACCGGCAGCGACTCGCCGGTGATCGGCGCCTGGTTGACGTCGCTTTCACCTGCCACGACTCGGCCGTCCAGCGGCAGCTTCTCTCCCGGTCTGACCCGCACGTGATCGCCGATCCGGACGTCGTCGGCCGGCACGCGCCGCTCGTGCCCATCCTGCACCAGGGTGGCCAGGGGCGGCGTGAGGTCCATCAGCGCGCGAATCGCGTGACGCGCGCGGTCCATGCTGCGCGATTCGAGGTACTGCGCGAGGCCGAAGAGAAAGACCACGCTCGCGCCTTCCAGCCATTCGCCGATCGCGAGGGCGCCGATCACCGCCACCGTCATCAGCACGTGCATGTCGAGTGTGCGGAGACGCAAGGCGCTCCACGCGCGGCGGACCGACGGCCCGCCGCCGGAGATGACGGTCAGCAGCGCCGCGAGCTGCGCGAGCGTCGTCCACCCCGCGGCGTTGGCGGCCAGGCTCACGGCCAGCGACGCGCCGCTGGCCAGCAGCATCCATCGACGTCGATCGCTCGTGCTGGTGCTGCGAGGCTCTTCGTGCTCGAGCCACGCGCGCATGCCTGTATCGGCGACCGCGCCGACGATGGCGTTGGTGGACAGCCGCGCGGCGTCGTATTGCACGCGCAACCGGCCGGCGACCACGTCCGCGCTGAACGTCTCGAGGCCGGCCAGGTGCTTGAACCGGCGCTCGATGAGCGCCACTTCCTCGTGGCAGTCGAGGCCTTCGACCTTGAAGACCGACTCGGCGTGATCCTCGCAGACGGTGCAGGCCGTCGCCGACGCGCGCACCGCTCAGCGCTCCCGGCGCGTGCCGGCCTCGTTCACGTGGTCCAGGCCCTGGGCCAGCAGCCCTGTGATGTGGTCGTCGTCGAGGCGGTAGTGGACCATGCGCCCGTCACGCCGCGAGCGGACCAGGCGCAGCGTGCGGAGCAGGCGGAGTTGGTGGGAGGCCGCTGACTCGCTGATGCCCACCAGGGTGGCCAGGTCACAGACGCACAGTTCGGCCTCGGCCAGCGCGGTCAGCATGCGCAGTCGAGTCGGGTCGCCAAGGGCCTTGAACGTCTCGGACAACGCCTCCAGGGTGGCACCGGTGGGCAAACTAGCCTGAATGACGGCCACGCGCGCCGGATCGGTGTGGAAGGTGTCGCAGATTTCGTCGGTGACAGGGACGGTAGCCATGAATATATGAACAGGTTATCATATATTGACGGCTGAGCCGAACCCGACCGAACCCGATCAACCGAGTTCAACCCGACCCAACCTGCCCCAACCTGCCCCAACCCGTTCAGAGCGCAGCGAGCGCCTCATGCACGAGCTGGTAATTCGGCTCGTCGCCCGGGCTGGCTGTGACTTCGCGGTGCCGGATGACCCCGCTGCCGTCGATCACGAACACGGCACGCCGCGAGATGCCCTTCAGTCCCAGCATGTCGGGATTGACGACGTCGAACTTGGCGATCGCGTCCTTGTTGAAATCGCTCAACAGGTCGAAGGGGAGCGCGTTCTGCTTGGCGAATTCCTTCAGTGCGAACGGCGTGTCGACGCTGATGCCGTAGACGGTCGCATTGGCGCTGTTGAGGCTGCCAAGTTGATCGCGGAAGTAGCACAGCTCTTTCTGGCACACCGAGCTGAATGCCGCGGGGAAGAACGCGAGCACGACGTTTCTCCCCGATGCCGCACTGAGCGTGACGGGCTGGCGATCCTGGTTGGGGAGCGTGAAATCGGGCGCTTTCGTACCGACAGTTGCTGACATCAAGGCCTCCGGGCTGAACGCTAATTGTAATGCCTTCAGCCTTCAGCCTTCAGTGATTTCGCCGAAGGCCGAAGGCTGATGACCGAAGGCGCCGCTACGGCGTCAGCAGCATCCGATTCACGCGCGCCTTCTCCACGGCGGCGCGCGAGAAGGGCACCGTGCGATAGCGGCCGGTGCTCCAGAGGGCGTTCTGATCGAAGTAGTGCGGGCTCAGCGGGTGCCCCGACTGGCCTGTCGTGTTCACCGCCAGTGACTGGTCCCAGTTGCCGACATCGAGCACCTGGCGGTACGAGGCCACGTCGATGACACTGTAAGGCTCCCGGTCGTTCACCGAAGACTTGTGCACGGTCCACGAGTCGCCGTGCTGCGGCACCGGGCCACGGCTGAAGAACCAGTTCAACACGAACCCGCCGGCGCCCAGCGCGTGGCGGAACGTCACCGTGTGCACCCGGTCCCACGCCCAGTTGGACTCCTGGCCGAACTTGGTGCGCAGGTGGATCACGGCGTCGGCGGCAGCGAGCAGGACGATGTCGTCCCTGCTCTCGCGGCGATCGACCGTCGCGATGTCGTTCCACCACCGCGACGCCGGGTCGTCGATGACACTGTAGAGCCCGACGTACCGCTCGGACGCGCCGTACTCGAACAACGCCTTGAACACGGACGCGTCGAGCTCGTCGGCAAACGTCCGGCGCCACAGCGCGCGCACGAACGCCTCGTAGAGCGTCACCACGGGACGGCCGTCCACCTGCCGGTCCCAGAGGCGCAACCGATCGATGCCCACGCGCGCGTCGGCATCCGCCTTGGCGTAGCCTGGCGAGGTTGCCGCCGTCTCAACGGCGGCGAGAATCGGATCGGCCGCCACGGACCGCACGTCCATCTGAATCGCCGAGAGGGCGGTCTGATCGAGCCTGGTCTGCCCCTGCAGCCGCTGGTTAATCCGCATCGTCCGAAACGGCGCCGTCCAGTCGCGCGTCATCGCACCAGGCCAGCGCGGGTCGATCGCGGCGTTGGCCGTGACAACCTGCCCGCTGGGCGGATCCAGGACGGCCGGCAGCTGTTCCACCGGCGCGGTGCCGACCCAGTCCTGCTCCCCGGTCCAGCCTCTCGACGGCGTGCCGCCGTCGCCGCCACTGCGCAGCGGCAGCCGGCCAGACATCGCGTAGCCGATGTGTCCGTCCACGTCGGCGTAGACGAAGTTCTGCGAGGGCGTCGCGAAGCGTCGTACGCCGGCGAGAAACTCGGTCCAGTTGGTGGCGCGATTGATGGCCGCGAAACCGCCGGCCGTCTCACCGCGCGTCTCCCAGCGCAGCGCCAGCGGCCTGGGCGTGACCTGGCCCGTGAGCGCCGCCAGGTCGGGCGGCGTCTCCCACTCGGCCTCGGTGTAGAGCAACGGGCCGTGGCGCGTGCTGAAGAACTCGTAGGCCGTCGGGCGCGGCTGCCCTCGCACGCCGATCTCGACTTTCGTCGACACAAGTGGCAGCCACTGACCGCGGTAGAGATACCGCCGCCTGGTCATGTCCACGTCCTCGACGTAGAAGTCCTGCACGTCGATGCCGGTGTTGGTGAGCCCCCACGCCAGCCGCGCGTTGTGGCCGATGATCACAAACGGCGCCGAGGGAAGCGTGACGCCGGTGACGTCGAGCCCGGCGGCCACGACGTGCACCTCGTACCAGATCGAGGGCATCTCGACGGCCAGATGCGGGTCGTTGGCCAACAGCGGACGACCCGTGGCGCTGCGTGTTGCGGCGACCACCCAGCTGTTGCTGCCGCCTGCACGCGCCCCCACGTCCAGCCAGCCAAGGCCCGGCGGCAGTGGCGGCTCGTCAGGTCCACGCGAGGCAAACGAGCGGTTCGCGCCCGGGTAGGTGACGGCGGGAGTGCGGTGGTCCTCCGATGCCGATGCCGGCATGACCGGCGTCGTGGCCTCGAGGATCGTCGGGGCACCGGCAGGCCAGACGTCCATCAGGCGACTGGCCTCGGCGGCACCGATCGCGCCCGTAAGGCGTCCGCGCACGAGCTCGCCCCACCGGTTCTCGGCCAAACGCCACGAGAGCAGACGCGCCACCGACAGCGAGTCGACCGGCGTCCACGGCTCCGGCTCGACGCCCAACGCCAGAAACTCCGGCGGACGACGCCAGCGGCCCATCTCGGCCACGGCCGCGTTGACGCCGCGGCAGTATTTCTCCAGCGCGGTGCGCACCAGTGGCGTCGCCGTCTGCCATTCCTCGTTGGCTGCGCGGCGCAGCCCGAGGCCAACAAACCGCTTGTCCACTCGAAGGGTTGTCGGCCCGAGGATTTCGGAGAGCCGTCCACTGGACGCGCGCCGATACAGCTCCATCTGCCAGAGCCGTTCTCGTCCGTGCAGAAAACCCACGGCAAACCACGCGTCGTCCACGTCGCGCGAATAGACGTGCGGCACACCGTACCCATCGAAGAGAATCTCAACCGGCGCCGCCAGGCCGGCCAGGCGCAACTGACCGTCCAGACGCGGCACAGACCGTCGCAATCCGAACCAGCCACCCCCGGCAAGGCCAATCAGGACAACCGCCGTCAGAACAAGCAGGCGAGGGACCCACCGGCGGCGGGCCGAACGCGCGGGCGTCACAAGATCCTGGAGGGGCGGGTTTGTAACCCGCCCAAGACGGTTTGTAACCCGCCCAGGATGGTTGCAAACCCGCCCAAAAAGAGACGTCCGCTTGCCGCCAGGAAAACCGTTCGCATAGGATCGGGTGTTGGCGTGGACATCTGACGCCCGGGTCTTGGGGCGAGTCTTTCGCGGGTCAAGGACTTGAGCGTACACCAGGCCCACGCGTCTGTTGTCCGTTAATGCCGTTTTCTGTCATCAAATGGAGCACACACTGTGATCGAGGTTGAACACCTCACGAAGCGGTACGGTCCGGTGACGGCCGTCCAGGACGTCAGCTTTCAGGTGCACAAGGGCGAGATCCTCGGCTTTCTCGGGCCCAACGGCGCCGGCAAGACGACGACGATGCGCGTGCTGACCGGCTACATGCCCGCCACCGACGGCCGCGTCGTCGTGGCCGGTCATGACGTCTTCGAGCAGCCCGTGGAGGCCAAGCGCCGCATCGGCTATCTGCCCGAGACACCGCCGCTGTATCCCGACATGACGGTACGGGAGTACCTGCAGTTTGTCGCCAAGATCAAGGGCGTGCCCAGCGGCGATCGCAAGTCGCGGGTCGAGCAGGTCATGGTGCGCACCTGGGTCGCCGACATGGCGGGCCGCGCGTGCGGCAAGCTGTCGAAGGGCTACAGGCAGCGCGTCGGCCTGGCGCAGGCGCTGATCCACAACCCGGACGTGCTGATCCTGGACGAGCCGACGGCCGGCCTCGACCCCAAGCAGATCATCGAGACCCGCCGGCTGATCAAGGAACTCGCCGGCGACCACACGATCATCCTGAGCACGCACATCCTCCCCGAGGTCAGCCAGACCTGCGACCGCGTGGTCATCATCAACAAGGGGCGCGTCGTCGCCGTCGATACGCCCCACAACCTCATGGGCCGGCTGCGCGGCGCCGAGACGATGTTCGTGCAGGTGGATGGGGCGCGCGCAAGTGAGGCGGCCGCGGCGCTGGCCAAGGTGCCAGGCGTGGTGCGCGTCGCGCCGGCAGACAACGCGGCAACGGGCGCCTTCGAGGTAGAAAGCGAGAAGGGACGTGACGTGCGGCGCGAGTTGGCGAAGGCCGTGGTGCTCGGCGGTCACGACCTGCTCGAGCTGCGGCCGACGCGCGTGAGCCTGGAAGACATCTTCCTCTCGCTCACCACGGAAGAACAGCCCGAGGAGGCCGCGTCATGAACAACGTGCTGGCCATCGCGCACAAGGAACTGCGGTCGTACTTCGCGTCGCCCATCGCCTACATCGTCATCGGCTTCTTCGCGTTGCTGTTTGGCTGGTTCTACATCGGCATCCTCGACTGGTTCGTCCGCCAGGGCATGCAGATGGGCCCGATGGGCATGGGCCAGTCGAACATGAACGTCAACCAGCAGATGGTGCGGCCGCTGCTGCTGAACATGACGGTGGTGTTCCTGTTCCTGCTGCCGCTCATCACGATGCGCACGTATGCCGAGGAGAAGCGATCGGGCACCATCGAGCTGCTGCTCACCTCGCCGCTCACCGACGTGGAGATCGTCGCCGGAAAATTCCTCGGCGCGATGGGACTGTACGCGGCGATGCTCGCTGTGTCGCTGCTGCACTTCGGCCTGCTGTTCGCCTTCGGCACGCCGGAATGGAAGCCGCTGGTCACCGCCTATCTCGGCCTGTTGCTGTTTGGCGGATGCTTCATCAGCGTGGGTCTGTTCATCTCCAGCCTCACGAAGAACCAGATCGTCGCCGGCGCGGCGACCTTCGGCGTCTTCCTGCTGCTGTGGGTGATCGACTGGATCGGGCAGGGCATGGGCCCGAGGGCCGAGGCGGTGTTGAAGTATCTGTCGATGACCGAGCACCTCGACGACTTCGTCAAGGGCGTCATCGACACCAAGCACCTGGTTTACTACCTCAGTTTCATCACGTTCGGGCTGTTCCTGACTGTCAAGTCGGTGGACTCCGAACGGTGGCGTGGATAAAGGCGATGTTGAATCGGATTGCGTCCCTCGTCGGCTGGCTCGGCACGGCGCTGGTGTTCGGCTCGGTGGCCGTGCGGCTGTTCAGGCCCGAGTGGAACCAGTACGCCTACTACGGCGCGTGGGCTGGGCTGGCCTGCGTGCTGATCTACATGGCGTCTCAGTGGCGGGAGGTCGCCGACTCGTTCTCCAGGCGCCAGACACGCCTGGGGACGATTGCCGGCACGACCGTCCTCGTGGTGCTGGCGCTGCTGATTGCCGTCAACTACCTGGCGTCGCGCCGCAACAAGCGCTGGGACCTCACGGCCAACCAGCAGTTCAGCCTGTCGGATCAGACGCGGCAGATCCTGCAGAAGCTGGACGCGCCGATCAAGGTGCGGGTGTTCGACCAGCCGGGGCAGTTCGACCGCTTCCGCGATCGGCTCAACGAGTACTCGTACGTGTCCAAACAGGTGTCGGTGGACTACATCGACATGGACAAGCAGCCGGTCGAGGCGACCAAAAGCCAGGTGCAGGCCTATGGCACCGTGGTCTTCGACTACAAGGGCCGCACCGAACGGGTGACCTCGTCTGACGAGCAGCAGCTCACCAACGGCCTCATCAAGGTGATCACCGGCACGCAGCGCAAGGTGTACTTCGTGCAGGGCCACGGCGAGAAGGACACGACCAGCAGCGAGCGCGCTGGCTACAGCACTATCCTGTCGGGCTTGCAGTCGGACAACTTCGCGACCGAAATGCTCGTGCTCGCGCAGCAAGGCGCCGTGCCGGCCGATGCCTCGGTGGTCGTGATCGCTGGGCCGAAAGTGGATCTGCTGGCGCCCGAGATCGAGGCGCTCAAGAAGTACCTCGAAGCGGGCGGCAAGCTCGTCGCGCTGGTCGACCCGCCAGCCAAGCTCACCGACGCGCCGCTGTCGAATCTCACGGCGTTCCTGCACGAGTGGGCCATCGACCTGGGCACCAACGTCGTCGTTGACGTCAGCGGCGTGGGGCAGCTGATCGGCACCGACGAGTCGGTGCCGGTGGCGGCCCGCTACCCGGCGCATCCCATTGTCGAGGGTTTCCGGCTGCTCACCGCGTATCCATTGTCGCGGTCGGTGACGCCGGTAAGTGGCGGCGTCAACAGCCGTTCGGCGCAGACCTTCATCGAAAGCTCGGCCAACAGCTGGGGCGAGACCGATCTGGCCGGCATGTTCGCGTCTGGCAAGGTCGAAAACGACAAGGCGAAGGACGTGCAGGGCCCGGTGCCCATCGGCGCGGCGGTATCGATTCCGGCGCCGGCCGCGGCGCCACCGCCGGCAGTCCCCGCCGGTCAGCCCAAGCCTGACGAGCCGCCCAAGCCCGAGTCGCGCCTGGTGGTGGTCGGCGACTCTGACTTCGCCGCCAACTTCGCGCTCGGCATTCAGGGCAACCGCGACCTGTTCCTGAACATCGTGAACTGGGCGGCACAGCAGGAGAACCTGATCTCGATCCGGCCAAAGGACCCGTCCGATCGGCGGCTCACGCTCACCGCGTCGCAGCAGGTCGCGGTGCGGTGGCTCGCGCTGCTGGTCGTGCCGGCGCTCATCTGGGGCGCAGGCATCTACAACTGGTCGCGGAGGCGCGGATGAAGAGCCTGCGCACGCTTGGCGTGCTCGTCGTCCTGCTCGGCGGCCTGGCCGCGTATCTCTACTACGTCGACGCGGAAAAGCCGGTCGGCGAGACCGAGGAGAAACCCAAGGTCTTTGCCGTCGAGGCCGATCAGATCGAGGAGCTGAAGGTCTCGACCATCGCCGGCGGTGCCGCCGAACTGAAAAAGTCTGCCGACGGCTGGTATCTGACCAAGCCGCAGCATCTCCGCGCCGACGACTCGGAGGTCACCGGCATCACCAGCAACCTCGCGTCGGTGTCGATTCAGCGCGTCGTCGACGAGAACCCGTCGAACCTGGGCGACTACGGCCTGCGCGAGCCGCTGGCGGAAGTGAGCTTCAAGGCGAAGGGCGCCAAGCAGTTCAAGACGCTCCAGATCGGGACCAAGACACCGGCCGGCAGCGACATGTACGCGAAGACGGCCGACGACAAGAAGGTGTTCCTCGTCTTCGGCTACCTGGAATCGTCGCTCAACCGCACGCCCTTCGACCTGCGAGACAAGAAGATCATCAGTTTCGACCGAGAAAAGGTCGATCGCATCGAGATCCGACACGGCAGCTCGCTGGTCAGTCTCGTCAAGGCCAGCGGCGAGTGGCGGATGACCGCGCCGGTCGAGGCCCGGGCCGACTTCGGCGCGATCGAAGGCCTGATCTCGAAGCTGCAGTCCGCGCAGATGAAGGCCATCGTCACCGAGGACCCGGCCGAGTTCGACAAGTACGGCATCACCCCGCCGTCGGCCGAGGTCACCATCGTCAGCGGCAGCGCGAAGGCCGCCATGGCCTTTGGCAGCAAGACCGCAGACAACTTCATCCACGTGCGCGATCTGTCGAAGTCGCTGGTCGTCACGGCGCCAGCCGACCTGTTCGACGAGATCGAAAAGGGCCCGGGCGAGTATCGGCGCAAGGACCTGTTCGAGTTCCGGGCCTTCAACCTCGATCGGCTCGAGATCACCCGCGACACGACGACGGTGACCTTCGAGCGCCTGAAAGGCAAAGGCAAGGACGGCGCCGACGCCTGGCAGAATGCCGTGACGAGCAAGGCGGTCGATGCCGCCAAATTCGAGGCGTTCCTCACCAAGCTGTCTGGCACGCGCGCGCAGTCGTTTGTCGACGAGAAGACGAAGGCGGGGATGGACGCACCCGTCGTCACGGTCAAAGCGACCTTTGACGAGGGCAAGAAGAGCGAGACGGTGACCATCGGCCGCGTGGGGGCGGAGGTCTTCTCCGGCCGCACAGACGAACCAGGCGCTGCCAAGCTCGACGCCACGGAGGTCGACGAGACGCTCAAGGCGCTCGATGAGTTCAAGTAGGCGACCCTTCCTTTCACGCTCGCTTGTTGTTCTGGTCCTGCTGGGCCCGGCTTGCGCGTCGCGCGCGGCTGGGCCCACCGGACCGATTGCTTCTGCGCTCTCCCCCGCCCAGCAGCTCGCTAGAACCCTCGACGCGCTCTTTGCCACGTCACCGGCCGATCGGGTCGTGTGGGGCGTCAGTGTTCGCGTGCCCGGCGGAGAGCCGCTGTACCAGCGCAATGCCAACGTGCTGCTGCATCCGCGTCGAACATGAAACTGGTGACGCTGGCTGCCGCCGCCGAGCGGCTGGGATGGGACTTCAGGTTCCCGACGACGATCCGTTCGACGACTCCCGTGGAACCCGACGGCACGCTCCGCGGAGATCTGGTCGTGATTGGCGGCGGCGACCCGACCATCGGCCGGCGGCACGACGGCCAGGCGACGCTGGCGCACCTGGCGGAACGTGTCTGGCAAAGTGGCGTGCGACGAGTCGAAGGTCGCGTCATCGGAGACGGATCGGCGTTTGGCGGCACGGCGTTCGGGGAAGGCTGGCAATGGGACGACCTGCCCTTCAGCTACGCGGCGCCGGTGAGCGCGCTGGTCTACAACGAGAACACGGCAGAGTTCCTGGTCGCGCCAGGACCGTCGGCAGGAGCGCGGGCGCAGGTGACGCTGGTCGATGGCGCGGCTGATCTGGAGGTGGTCAACCTGATCACGACGGTCGCGACTGGCGCAGCGCGCCGGCTGTCGATCGACCGTACGCCGGACGACCTTCGCGTGACGATTCGTGGCGAGATCCCGCTTGGCTACACGCCTTTCAAACAGTCCCTGGCAATTGCCGATCCGCCGGCGTACTTCGCGCGCGCGTTTCGGCAGGCGCTGGTCGCCCGCGGCATCACGGTCGTCGGCGCAGCGCGGTCGTCGGTGACGGACCCGCCCGGGCGGCTCGACGAGCGGGGGCTGGCGCTCCGGCATCAGTCGCCGCCGCTGCGCGACATGGCCGCGACGCTGATGAAAGTGAGCCAGAACCTGTACGCGGAAGTGCTGTTCAACGCGTTGGGTAAGTCGCTGAGCGAGACGGCGACCGACGCCGTGGCGGCCGACGGCTCCGGGCTGTCGCGGTACGATCTGATCTCGGCGGCAGCGCTCGACGCGCTGCTGTCGCGCATGTTCACGTCACCGGCACACCGGGAGCCGTGGGTGGCCTCGCTGCCCATCGCCGGGGTGGATGGCACGCTGGAGCGCCGCATGAAGGGGACGCCGGCCGAAGGCCGCGTCTTCGCCAAGACGGGATCGATCGCCTACGTCCGCGCCCTGTCGGGGTATGCCAGGACGAGCGACGACCAGTGGCTGCAGTTCGTGATCCTGGCGAACAACTTCGCCGGCAAAGTGACAGCGGCGGATGTCGATCGGATCACCGAGCAGGCCGTGAACCTGCTCGTGCAGTTCTCACGTAAGGGCCGCTGAAGCCGGTTTCAAGACGCGCGCGCTCACGCTCAGTTACGAGTTACGAGCGACGAGTACGAAATTCAAGGGATTTGGATGGATTCGGATGCTCGGCAATCCGCGTAATTTCGTACTCGGAGTTCGTAACTCGGAGTTCGTAACTGGATAGGCGCGGATCCTTCAAGAGACGCGCGTAGCGCATACTGAGAGGGTCGCAAATGTCCGCCTGGGGTTGGCACGTCGGAATCGGGACGGCGGTCGTGCTCGGCCTGTTCCTGCTCGACCGATTTCTGTGCTGGTGCGAGCTGCGCGGCTGGATTTACTACCGGCTCACGCCGCGGCAGCGGCGCGCATTTGGGGCCGCCGCGTTTCAGGTCGAGTCGCTCCTGCAACCCGAGAAGCGTCACGTCTACGAGATGAAGCAGGCAGCCGAGGTCTACCGCGAGGCGGATGATGACGACGGCGGCGGTCCGCCGGCGGACAAGAGCTCGTAAGCCGCGACCCTGAGAGTTTCGGGCTCCGCGTCGAACCCACCCCCCTGCGCGCCCTCAGGGCGCCCTCCACCTTTGCCGCCGAAGCGGCCGATCAGCGTTTTGACGACCTGCGCGGCGTCGGTGGTCGCGTCGGCCGACCTGGCCACGACGACAACCGCCGGCCGGCTGCCGCTCACGAGCGCGACGACGTGTCCCGGACGCGCGACAATCGCCTGCGAGAGCGCCTTGAGCCCCGCGGCGTCGCGTCCGTCGACGACGCGGCAGACCACACGATTCCCACCGACATCCTCGGCGTCACCCGCGAGCCGGTCGGCTTCGTACACGGCGAGCTGCTCGGTCAGGGCACGCGCCTGCAGGCGCAGCTCGCGCGCGTCACCCTGCAACCGTACGACCGCGTCAGGCAGCTCGGCAGGCTGGATTGAAAGCTGGCGGACGGCGCTGGCAACGACATCGCGGTAGGCGCGGAAGTGCGCGAGCACACGGCCGCCGCACACAAATGAAATGCGCGTGCCCCCCTTGTACCGCTCCCAGGCCTGCACCGCGATGACGCCGATCGTGCCCGTGCGCGTGACGTGCGTGCCGCCGCAGGCCGACAGATCGAAATCCTCGACTTCGACCAGGCGCAGCGTGCCGCCGCGGACCGGCTCCTTGCGCAACGGCAGCCGCGAGGCCTCGTCGGCGCTGACGAAGCGAATCGAGACAGGACGGTTCTCCCACACCACGCGATTGGCTTGCTCTTCGGCCCGCGCGATGGCATCCGGCCCAGGCGTCCCGGTCAGATCGATGGTCGACAGCTCCGTGCCAAGATGGAAGCTCACCGTTGGCATCGCAAACAGCCGCACAAACGCCGCCGACAGCACGTGCTGCCCGGTGTGCTGCTGCATGTGATCCAACCGCCGAGGCCAATCCACGATCCCGGACACCTGGGCGCCGACGTCGAGCGCGGCGTCCAGCACGTGCAGCGCGGCCCCGTCGGCCTCGCGGTCGATGACGTCGACCACGGACCGACCACCGAGCGTCCCCGTGTCGTGCGGCTGTCCGCCCGTCGTCGGATAGAAGGCGGACTGATCCAACGTGACGAACGGCCGGCTATCCAGCACACCAGACTCGACGACACGAGCCTCGAACGCTGTCAGATGGCTGTCGGTGTAGTACAGGCGTTTGGTCACGTTGGGTCGCAGACTCCCACCTCGGCAAACCCCTTGGCTCTCAGCACGCAGCTGTCGCAATGGAGGCAGGGGCGGCCGGATGAATCAGGATCGTAGCAACTGTGCGTAAGGCGGTAGTCCACGCCGAGCTCCAGGCCTCGGCGGATGATCTCGGCCTTGGTCATCGTCAGCAAGGGCGCGTGGATGTGGAAGCGGCGTCCCTCGACACCGGCCTTGGTGGCCAGATTCGCCATCGCCTCGAAGGCGCGCAGGTACTCGGGCCGGCAGTCGGGATAGCCCGAGTAGTCGAGCGCGTTGGCGCCGATGCCGATGTCGACGACGCCAAGCGACTCGGCCCATGCCAGCGCCAAAGACAGGAACACGGTGTTGCGCGCGGGCACGTAGGTGACGGGAATCGACGCATCGAACACGCGGTCCTTCGGCACCTCGATATCGGCGGTGAGCGCCGAGCCGCCGACCTTCGACAGGTCCACCGCCAGCTCGAGATGCCGCCTGACGCCCAGCGCTTCGGCGACCGCACGGGCGGCGTCGAGCTCGACGACGTGCCGCTGGCCGTAGCGCACGCTGAGGGCGTACAGGTCGAAGCCCTCGGCTTTCAACGCCGCCGCAGCGGTGTACGAATCGAGGCCGCCGGAGAGGAGGACGACGAGACTAGGCATGGCGAAGTGCAAAATGCGAAATGCAAAGTGCCAAATGAATACGAAGTGCCAAAGTGAGCGGAGAGTGCCGAACGTGCGCGAGGTGCTCCCGTACTTTGCACTTCGCACCTTGCATCTTGCACTTCGTCATACTCCGCGCGTCGCCGGACTCCAGATGTACTTGTGCATCTGCAGCTGCACGCGCACCGGCAGCCGGTCGGCCAGCACCCACTCGCTCAGCGTCTTCGGATCGAGCACGCCGTGCACCGGGGAAAACAGCACAGCGGCGACCTTGTCCTGCGGTGCATGCCGGCGCAGGACGTCACACGCGTAGTCGTAGTCGACGCGGTCGTTGATCACAAACTTCACTTCGTCGTTGGCGTCGAGCCGATCGAGGTTCTTCCAATCCGTCGTGTGGGCCTCGCCGCTACGCGGGCACTTCACGTCCATGATCGTGTGCACCGCAGGCGGGACCTCGGCGAGGCTGACGTGCCCGCCGGTTTCGACCAGGACGGTCTTGCCTCGGTCCAGCAGGTGCTGCATCAGGGAGTAGACCTCCCTTTGCAGCAGCGGCTCGCCGCCGGTGAGCTCGACGATGTCGCAGTCATGGCGTTCCACCTCGGCCAGGATGTCGTCGATCGACATCTTGCGACCCTCGTGGAAGGCGTATGGCGTATCGCACCACGAACAGCGCAGATCGCATGCCGTGAGCCGGACAAAGACACACCGACGCCCGGCGTGGGTGGACTCACCCTGGATCGAGTGGAAGATCTCGTTGACGACCAACATCAGCCTTCAGCCTTCAGCCTTCAGCCTTCAGCCTTCAGCCTGCCCGAAGGCCGAGGACCGAAGACGGAAGGCCGCCGTTACAATTGTACCGTGAGCCTTCGAATCGGGACCTCCGGCTGGAGCTATCCGTCCGGCAAGGGCACGTGGAACGGCCTGTTCTACCCGCCGCGCAAGGGGCGAGGGTCGTCGGTTCCCGCGTTCGACGAGCTGACCTGGTATGCCGAGCACTTCGACACCGTCGAGGTGAACTCGAGCTTCTACGGTCCGCCGACCCCGGAGACGACTCGCAAGTGGACCGAGCGCACGCCGGCCGGCTTCGAGTTCTGTCTGAAGCTCCACCAGCAGTTCACCCACCCCGCGATGTACAAGAAGGCGGCGCTCTCCGACCTGCCCGACCAGTCGGCCGATGTCCTGGCGGCGCTGGCCACGGTGACAGCGGCCGACGTCGGCCGATTCAAAGACGGCCTCGAGCCGCTGGCCGTCCGGGGGCGCCTGGGCGCGTTGCTGGCGCAGTTTCCGCCAAGCTTCCACGACACGCCGGCCAACCGCGAATACCTTGACTGGCTGCTGGCGACATTTGCCGAGTATCCGGTGGCCGTGGAGCTGCGTCACAAGACATGGAGCGACCGCCACGGCGAGACCCTTGCGCTGCTGGGCCGCCATCACGCCGCGTGGACCCAGATCGACGAGCCGAAGTTCCGGTTCTCGATCCGGCAGAACGGACTGCCCAACCAGGACAGCGTGGCCTACATGCGGCTGCACGGCCGCAACGCCGCGCAGTGGTGGCGCCACGACGCGGCTGAAGATCGCTACAACTACTTGTACTCATCCGCCGAGCTCGAACCGATTGCCGAGACTGCGGTAGCCACCAAGGCGATCGTCAAGAAGGCGTACCTGTTCCTGAACAACCACTTCGCCTCCAAGGCGGTGGTCAACGCGGTGGTGCTGAAGCACCTGATCGGCGCGCCCATCACTGGCACGTATCCGCCGGAGATGGTGGAGCGCTATCCCGAGCTGGACGGGCTGGTCGAGATCGCGCCGTTTACGGCTTCACGGACATTTTTCGAATGACGTCTCCCACGCGAATCTGCGTGGTGACGTCGAGCCCGTTGATGACGCGGCCGAACACGACGTACTTGCCGTCGAGCCGCGGCACCGCGTTGAGCGTCACATACCACTGTGCGTCGGCCTTGGCTGGATTCCCCGAGTGGGCCATGGCCACCGCGCCTTTCACGTGCAGGCGCTTGCGCGACAGCTCCGAGAGGCCCACCGGCGTGCCGCTGCCACCAGTGCCCCAGAGGTTCTTCTTCGTGTAGTCGCGTGTGTTCGGGTCGCCGACCTGAATCACGAATCCGGGCTCGACGCGGTGAAAGCGCAGGCCGTCGTAGAAGTGCTTCTTCACCAGCGCGAGGATGTGCTCCACCGTCCGCGGCGCCTCGTTCGGATAGGTCTCGAACTCGAACGTCCCCTTCGTCGTCTCGACGACGATGACCGGACCCGCGCCAGGCGACGGTTGCGCCGGCACAGGTGCGGCGACCGTCGCCGTCGGCGTGGGCGCCGCCGCCTTGGGTTTGGCAGGTGGCGTCTGCGCCAGGGCGCCAAGTGGCACAGCGATGAGGGCGACGACAACGGCGAGCGAGTGGCCAGTCATGAGCGGCTCTTTCCAACTTTCTGCACGCCAATTCTAGGACAGACCGCCGAGATCGCGCAGTCGCCGCATCGCGGATACACGGGCCTGCACACATTCTGCCCCCACGTGACCAGATAGAGGTTGATGTAGGGCCACCAGCGCGCATCGGTGGACTCGTACAGTGCACGCTCGGTCTGCTCGGGCAGCGTCGTCTTCACCCAGCCGAAGCGGTTGGCGATGCGGTGCACGTGCGTGTCCACGCAGATGTTCCGCTGGCTCCGATACGCGAGGATCATCACGAGGTTGGCCGTCTTGCGACCCACTCCGGGCAGCGTCACCATCTCGTCGAGGCTGGTCGGCACCTTGCCGCCGTGATCGTGCACCAGCGCCTCGCAGGTGCCCTTCACGAAGCGCGCCTTGTTGCGGAAAAAGCTCACCGGGTAGATCAGCTGTTCGATCTCCTTCACCGACAACGTCGCCATCGTTCTTGGCGTCCGGGCCCGGCGGAACAGGCGCGTGGAGGCGGCCAGGGTCGTGGCGTCCTGGGTCCGCGCCGAGAGCAGCGTCGCGATCAGAACCTGAAATGGGTCCTCGGCCTGTGACTCCGAGATCTTCTCGATCGCCGGCAGCTCCATGCCGTCGATGGCAAGGGACAGGCCACGCATGACGGGTTCGACGGGGGCTTGTCGATTGATGATTGCAGATTGACGATTGACGATTGGGATTTCGCGGATTGCTGCGGACTGGCGCGACTTGGACATGGTCACCTGATCGGCGTCAGCGCCGGGTGTCCGCCGAGCACCGCCAGGACGTTGTCGATGGCCAGGTCGGCCATGGCCGTTCGGGTCTCGCGTGTGGCGCTGCCCAGGTGCGGCGACAGCAGGACGTTCTCCAGGCCGAGCAGGTCTGGATGCACTTCGGGCTCACGCTCGTAGACGTCGAGGGCGGCGCCGGCAATGAGGTGCTCCTTGAGCGCCCAGGCCAGCGCCCCTTCGTCGACGACAGCCCCGCGCGTGGTGTTGATCAGGTAGGCCGACCGCTTCATGCGCGTCAGCGCCGTGCGATCGACCAGGTGACGCGTTTCAGGCGTGAGCGGCACGTGCAGCGAGAGGATGTCGGCACTCGGGATCAAGCGCTCGAGCGGCAGGAACTCGACGCCGGGCCACTGTGGATCCCGGCGGCTGCTCACGCCGACGCGCATCCCGAAGGCCGCCGCGCGCATCGCCACGGCCCGTCCGATGCGTCCGCCGCCGACGATGCCGAGGAGCTTGCCGCCAAGACCGCTGCCGAGCATGAAATCGAACCCCCAGCCCTTCCACGCCCCCGCCCGAAGCATGCGCTCGCCCTCGCCCAGCCGTCGCGTGATGCCGAGAATCAGCGCCCAGGTCAGATCGGCGGTCGCGTCGGTGAGCACGTCGGGCGTATTGGTGCAGACGATGCCCTTTGAAGCGGCGTAGGCGACATCGAGGTTGTCGTAGCCGACAGCGACGTTGGCGATGATCTTCAGCGAGGGTCCGGCCGCATCGATGGCCGCGCGATCGATCCGGCCGCCCAACAGCACGACGACGCCCGCCTTGCCCTCGAGCCGCTCGTGCAACTCCTCGTGGGACAGCGGCAACTCGCCCGCATGCAGGTCGACGTCGTGGTGGGCCGCCAGGCGCGCGACCGAGGCGCCTGGGAGACGGCGGGTTACGAGAACAGCGGACATTGACGATTGACGATTGCAGATTGACGATTACGAAATTACGCGGATGAGCAGAGACACGACGGATTCAGTAGCCGTGCGACAAGCAGTACCCGCAGTTGTTGCAGGTGACGGCAGCCTCAATGACGCACGGGCTGCCCGGTTCGGTGGGCAGCACCATGTGCAGGCGCAGGAAGCCTGGGTGGGGGACGCCTGCGGGTGCGTGGGTGGGCGTGTGTGCAACCCCTCGCGCGGCGAGTACCTGGCGGACGACGGTCCGGATTTCCTCGTCGGTCATGACGGGATGTCGACGTAGTCGATGATGCCGACGATGGCGGCGTCGACGGGCGCGCCCTTCTTCTGCATCGCATCTCCGGCGGCCTTGCCGTCGAGCACGAGCAGCACCTTCTCGTGAACGCCGGCGCCCACGGTATCCACCGCCAGCAACGCCGGCCCTCGAGACACATCGCCCTCGCCCAGCGGCTGTACCAGCAGCAACGTGCTGCCTTCGAACTTTCGGTGCTTGTGGGTGGCGACCAGCGGGCCGACCACGCGGCCGACGATCACGTCTGGCTCGCCGGCGCCGCGGCGCCTTCGGCAGACCACTGATCCACGATGCCGACGATGGCGGCATCGACGGGCGGCTCGACCGGATAGAACGGAAACGCCGCCTCGCGGCCGCGCACGAAGAACACCTGCTCGCCAACACCGGCGCCGGCGGCATCAGCGGCGACCAGGGCCCGGCCCACGGGCTGCCCTGCCGGGTCCAGCGGTTGCACCACCAGCAGCGTCAGGCCCGACAGGGACGCGTCCTTGCGCGTCGCGACGATGTCGCCCACCACGAGTGCGACCTGCATGGCTAGCTGACCTCGACGGCGTCCACGATGCCGACAATGGCGGCATCGACAGGACAATCCTTCATGCCCGACGCCATGCGCGCCGAGCTGCCGCTGACGACGAGCACGGTCTCGCCGACACCGGCGTCGACCGTATCGACGGCCACCAGATACCCGCCGTCGATCGTGCCGGACGGGTCCACAGGCCGCGCCAGCATCAGCTTCTGGCCCTCGAGACGCGGATCTTTCCGCGTCGCGACGACGGTGCCGACGATTTTGGCAAGGAGCATTAATTACTTCTGGCTCTTGCCGATCGGCAGCGCGTCCTCGAGGTTGGCGTGCGGACGCGGGATGACGTGCACCGAGACCAGCTCGCCGACGCGACGCGCGGCGGCCGCACCAGCATCAGTTGCGGCCTTCACGGCGGCCACATCGCCCCGCACGATGGCGGTCACGTAGCCCGCGCCGATCTTCTCCCAGCCAACCAGCGTGACCTTTGCGGCCTTCACCATCGCGTCTGCCGCCTCGATCATGGCGACCAGCCCCTTGGTTTCGACCATTCCCAGCGCCTCACCCATGAGATCCTCCTGCTTACCGCAACTTCTGCACGGCGTCCTCGACGAGTGCCGCCAGCTCGCGGTATGTTAACCGAATTTCCTCGTCGTCTCCCGGCACACGGTCGCGGCTGCCAAACGCCACGCCGCTGGCCGGATCGGCCACCAGACGCGCGCCCGGCGTATCCGGCGACCGTACCACCTGACAGGTCGCGTCGACCACACCGGCCCCACCCCCGCTCACGTCGTCGTCGAGGCAGATGGGCGCCGGCGCGGCGATGCCGTACAGGCCGCGCAGGCTCTGAAGCCTGAGCACCTCTTCCTGCGAGATCAGCCGTTCGCCCCCGAGCAGGCGAGCCGTCAGGCTGATCTTGGCGAAGTGCTCGATCGTCTCCATCTTGTAGTACGCGGCAAAGACATCGGTCCCGACGGTCAGCGCGCCGTGATTGGCCAGCAGCAGGCCGTCGTGTGCCTTGATGTACTGACGCACCGCGTTGGGCAGCTCCTGGGTGGACGGCGTCGCGTACTCGGCGATCGGGATGCTGCCCAACGTGCAAATGACTTCGGCCAGCACGGCGCGGTCCAGCGGGATGCCGGCCACCGCAAACCCGGTCGCAACCGCCGGGTGTGCGTGGACCACGGCCTTGACGTCCGAGCGCTGGCGATACACCTCGAGGTGCATCTTCAGCTCCGACGAGGCGTCGAGCGAGCCTGCGACCTTCCTGCCGTCCAGATCGACGATCACCATCATCTCCGGGGTCATGAACCCCTTCGAGACGCTTTTTGGTGTCGTGAGGAGGCGATCGTCGCCGATACGGATCGTGATGTTGCCGTCGTTGCTGGCGACGAACCCGCGCGCGTACAGACGGCGCCCGACTTCGACGATGTCGGCCTTGAGCTGGTCGAGCGGGACGACAGCCATGTCCACCACGGGCCGCTAGCGGCGCTGCCAGGCGTGCTGGCATTCGGGCGAGCAGAACCAGGCGGTCTGGTTGCCTCGCGTGGCGGTCAACGCTTTGCTCGGCACGACATAGGTGCCACAGACCGGGTCTTTCACCATCTTGGTGGCCGGGGTCGCGTTGCGCGCGCCGCCGCCGGTTGCGCCCTCGACGATGCCGGCAAAGAGCCGGACCAGGGATCGGACCACGAGCGTGATGAGCAGCGAGAACAGGATGAAGCGGATGAGCCAGCCCATGACCGT
>JAENWD010000233.1 GCA_016650245.1 Vicinamibacteria bacterium | reverse complement strand
GCGTCGATCAACACGTCGAACCCCTTTTTCTCGACCAGGCGTCCGACCGTGAGCACGTCGACGGGCCGCTCGCCCTGGAGGTCGCACGGCACGAGATCGAGATCGAGGCCGTTGTAGACGCGGACGACGCCGCGCGCCAGATCGCCGAATCGCTGGCGGAAGTACTGCAGGTTGAAGTCGCTGACCGTCACCACCGCGTCGGCGTCCAGGCATTTCCGCTCGAGATCGCCGTCCTGTACGTCGCGGTGAAAGATGTCCTTGGCGTGCGCCGTGAACGACCAGGGCACGCCCGCCAGCCGGGCCGCCAGACGGGTGACGGTGGCCGGCAGGCTGGCAAAGTGTGCGTGGACGTGATCGAAGCGGCCCTCGTGCAGCCACCGAGCGAGCACCAGCGCCTGAAGCACGTCGCGCCCGTCGTCTGACGAGCCGTCCCGCAGCAGTGTGTCCAGGGAACCCCAGATTTTGACGGCCTGCGCGCAGGCCGTCCAGAACTCCGCCGCCCGGATGCCTTCGCTCGGCACGTAACGCACCGGCGCCCGCATCCGCGCCAGGCTGTCCTGAAAATGCGTGTCGATGGGCGGCCGCAGCGAGAACACGGCGACCTCCACGCCCGCGGCCTCGTGCGCGAGGATCTCGTTGACGATGAACGTCTCGGAGTAGCGGGGGAAGCGCTTGACCACGTAGGCGAGACGCAACCGCCGGTCAGCTCGCACGCAGACGCCTCCCGATGACTGCGGGCCACGCCGGCCGCATCCGCGCGCCGAGCAGGCGCGTTACCAGCTCGCCAACGCGGTCGAGCGCACCGAAGTTCATGGCCACGGCGGGGCGCGGCGGCACCGCCGCCTCGAGCCAGCGCCGGATCGCGTGGTCCGAGATCTTCGTCCACGGCAGCACGTCGGCCAGCCCCAGCGTCGCCAGCCGCTCGGCGCGGATCGCCTGCTCGCGACGCGGCCACTCGCGCGGGACGATCAGCGTGGGCTTCGCATAGGCGAGCGCTTCACAGACGCTGTTGTAGCCGCCCATGGTCACCACACGCGAGGCCTTCTCGACGAGACTGGTTGCGTCGCTGACGAAGTTCAAGACGCGCAGGTCGGGATCGGTCCGCGCCAGATCCCGCAGCTCCTGCCGCGCCGCATCAGGAAGGAAGGGACCGCCGACCACGACGCGAGGGCACCGGCGCGACCGCGCGCGCGCAAACGCCAGAGCGAGCATCGACCCGTCCTGACCGCCTCCGGTCATGCAGAGGGCGAACTCGGGCGGCAACGCGTCCACCGCCTCGGCGGCGCCATAAGGCCGGCACGGCCGCCGGCGGTCGAGATACCCGACGTACTCGATCCGGCAGCAGGTGCTCGGCGGGAACCCGCATTCGCGCGCCACATCGTAGATGGCAGGATCGCCATACACCCACACCTGGTCGTAGTACCTGGCAATGGCTTCGTGGTGGCCGGATCGGCGCCACTCGCGCGCCACCGTCTCCGGCTCGTCGAGCACGTCGCGAAGCCCGAGCACCAGGCGCGCGCGCCCGCGGGCCTTCAGCGCGGCAAGCGCCGGCTCGGCTTCGCCCATCGCGCCCCTCGGGACGTTGTCGATCACGACCAGATCGGGATCGAATGCCAGCAATGCGGCCCGCGTCGTGCGCATCCGCAGGCGTGTCATGCGTGTGAGCGGCACGGCGAGATGGCGGGACCCGTACGCGCCGTCCTCGGCGTGCTTGGCGATGGCCGGGAGTGTGACGCAGTCCACGTTTGGCGGCATGTGGAATGCCGCCCCGAGGTGAACCCCGGAGACCAGCAGGGCCGTCATGGTGGGATCGCGGCTGGTGAGCGATTCGGCCAGCAGCAGATTGCGGCGGACGTGGCCCAGTCCCATGGTGTCGTGGGAGTAGAACGCGATGCGTGGCATACGGCCGTGGGTCCTCGTCGGTTCGTGAGCTGTCGGGGGGACGCCCGCGTCAGTGGCAATGCGTGTTCCACGGCGCACGTCAATTGCTGCCTGGACCTCTTTCAGTAGCGTTTACACGGCGGTGGTTGGTGCGACGTCGCGCGGGACCGGCTTCTTGCGGCCGCGCGCGATTACAAATAGCGTGCACAACTAACACTGTCGTGTAGTTCTTTCAGTGAAAGGCGAGAGGCGTCGTGCGGCGCCAGGGGACGGATCTCTAGCAGAATTGTGAAGGCTTACGCGGAAAAATACGCAGCGGCGCTCAGGCGGGTGCCGTGCGCACCACGAACGTACGCGGCTCGATCCGGCGCCCGTCGGGGTACCGGGAGGCCTCACGCCGGGACGCCCACAGCATCACCGGACCCAGCGTGCGGTTGAGGGCCGAGGTCCAGACGCCGAAGTCGCGCTCGGTCTCCAGCCGCAGCGCGCGGATCCGGCCGCTCACACCAGGGTTCGAGTTCCGAAGGTATCGCTCCATGGCCCACAGCGCGGCGCCGTACCCGGCGCGAAGCTGCGCGGCGGCCACGCCCACGCGCGCCCGCACCCGGGGATCCGGGTCGGCCCGGTAGCGGCGCCAGCGAAGCTGCATCAAGCGCATCAACCTGTACAGGCTCGGGCCGTTGCGTTCGTAGTCGAGACTAAACGCGCGGTCCAGCAGGACCTTGGACTGGTCGCGTGAGATCGCCTGGTGCCGGAAGTTGAACTTGAACTGCCCGTGGATGTCGGCCAGGTCGACGTCATCGAGGAGACGGCCCTCCGCCGCGATCTGCGCGTGCAACGCGGTGCCGGGCATGGGCGTGTACAGCATGAACTGGTGGAACACCGTGTCGTGGGCGACCGCGTGATCGATCTCGGCCTCGATGTTGGCCGGAGTGTGATGCTCGAGCCCGATGATGCTCGAGCCGTGCATGCAGATGCCGTGCGACTGCAGCTCTTGCACGAGCGACAACGTGTCGGTGCCCTTCAGCTTGGCGTAGCCGCTGCCAGCCGATTCCAACCCGAGCCAGATCCACTCGATCCCGAGTTCGACCAGCTGCCGGACGTCGTACTTGCGGATCGCATTGGCCGACGAGAACACGTACAGCGCCCACGACTTGCCGTGCGTCTTCATGCAGTCGAGCAGCTCGAGCGCGCGCGCCTTGTACAGCAGGAAGTTCTCGTCCATCATGAAGAAGGACGAGACGCCCTGCACGCGCTCGGCCTCGCACATCACCCTGAACAGGTCCGAGCCACGCTGGTAGAAGTTGACGAACCGTCCCTTGCCGCCAAAAAACGCCGACGTCGTGCAGAAGTTGCAGCCGATCGGACAGCCCACCGACGGCACGATCGTCGCCGCCGGACTGCCGCCGCCGCGCGGGCTCGGCAGACCCATCAGGCGGAAACCGAACGACGACGGAATCTGCGGATGGACCATCGGACGCTCCGGGTCCTCCCCCAGGAACTCCCGCATCCACGACACGCCTTCTCCACGGACGATGTGATCGGCGTCGATCATCCGGTCGATGCCGGCAATCGCGGTCACGTGTCCACCCACTACGATCGTGGACCGCGGGGAGTGTTGCCGGACCAGGCGGCACATCTCGCGGATCTTGCCGGCGTTGACGACGATTCCCGAGAGGCCGACGATGTCGTAGCTGCCCGTGGTCAGCTCGCGGACGAAATGCTGGCGGGTCGGAAAGTCCAGCAGCGTGCAGGGCGCCGCGATGTTCTGCTGGATGAACATGATGCCCCAGCTGCGGTGGAACATCCGCAGCGAGAACGGCCCCTGGGCGCGCGTCACCTGGTTGTGATACAGCTCGACGGGGTTGATCACGCGCGACCCGAACTCGTCGTCTTGCGCGAACGGCTTGAATACCGAGGACAGAAGAACACGCGCGCGCGTGCCAGCGGGATGGGACATCAGCCAACCTCCGCGGATGATGAAATCGCACGGATGATATCCCGGCCGGAACCTCCTGGAACGCGGCGACAGAACTCTTACAAAGCGTCTCGCCGCATACGACGGCGTCCGCGCACTTTTTCGCACCCCGCGAAACTTCCCGCGTCTCGAGCGGACGGCACGACCTAACTTGGGAACCGCACGAGGTCGGAGATCTTCACGGGCTGGCTGCCTTGTTCGATGCTGTGACGCGCGGCAATGCCCACCAGGCTCGACAGCGCCCCGGCGCGCAGTCCGGCACGCAGGTGCAGGGGATCTGACGCCGGCTCGTTCCTGAACAGCAGGTCCTGCAGCGACGCATCGGCGCCGCCATGCCCGCCTTCCCGCTCTGGCGGCAGGTTCGTGATGACGTGCGATGTCCCGAACCGCGGCGTCAGCCTGATTTCTTTCCGCGCGTGCCCTCCGCCGCTCATGTCCACGTAGTCGAGCCGCCCGCGCGTGCCGTTGAACGACACCGACTGCCCTTCAAACGGCATGTGCGCCGCCGCGGTGTAGGTGAGCATCGCGCGGTTCGCGTACCTGACGGAGACCGACATCGTGTCGTAGATGTCGATGCGCTCGTCGAAGACGCATCCGTCGCGCAGGTAGCCATCCTCCGACTCGCACTCCACGTAGAGCGCGACGTTGCGCGGGTCGGCCGTCACGTCCCAGGCGAAGGGGCACGTGGCGCGGTGCGGACACGTCCGGCAGTTGGTGCCGCGGAAGGGATTATTGCGGCCGTAGACGCGCAGGTCACCTGACGCCGACACGTCGACCGGGTCGGAATCCAGCCACCAGTTCGCCAGATCGAAGTGGTGTGACGCCTTGTGGCAGAGCAGCGTCCCGGAATTCTTGCGGAACCGGTGCCACCGGCGGAAATAGTCGGCGCCGTGGCTGGTGTCGAGATACTCGTGGAAGTCCACCGACAACACCTCGCCGATGGCTCCTTCCTGGAGCAGCGCCTTGACCTTCTTCGCCTCGCGCGAGTGACGCGCGTTGAGCGTGACCGTCACCGAACGTCCCGTACGCGCGGCGGCATCCACGATGGCCTGGCACTGCCCTTCGTCGGTGCACATCGGCTTCTCGCTCAGGACGTCCACGCCGAGCTCGAGCGCGCCGACGATGTAGCGCGCGTGCGTGGCGTCGACCGTGGCGACGACCACGGCGTCGGGCCGTGTCTGCCGGACCATCGTCTCGAAGTCGGCGAAGACAGGGGCGGTGGTGCCAATCAGGCGCTGTGCGGCGCGGGCCCGCAGGCCGTTGCTGTCGAACAGCCCCACCAGCTCCACGCGATCCGCGTAGTGCTGCATGAGGTCTTCGCCCCACGTGCCCGATCCGCGCGAGCCGGTGCCAGCCAGTGCCAGGCGGACGCGCGCGGCCGGACTCGGCGTCATCGCGCCGACCGCGGCGCCGGCAATCGCAACGCCCGATGCGGTGAGAAAGGTCCTCCGATCGAACTTGGGCGTGAGGTTCACGAGCAACGGCCTATTTCGCGGCGTCGAGCGGGTTGAGGCCCTTGACGAACTTCGGGTCCATCGCCGCCAGGTCCGCACGATAGCTCACCGTCTGCGCCGACGGGAACGTGGCCGGTACCTTCTGCGTGACCTTCCCCGTTGCCGCCCACTCCGCGCCACGCTGCAGCGTCGTCACGAAGCCGACGCAGCTCATGCCGTTCACGTCGTGGCCCAGCGTGGTGTGGAAGATGCGCCCCTTGCCGTGCGACAGCGCCATCATCGTCGGTTCGTCGTGCCCGGACCCGGCGTTGTCCGCGGCCGAATACGCCGTGGCAAGCACGGTCATGTTCTTCCCCGGCCCCCGAAGAAGCGCGTACAGCTCGTCGCCCTGGTGCATCCACGCCGAGGGCAGCCCGCGCGTGATGGGGTGCGTGGCATCACGGACGGTGACCGCGAAGGGTATCCGCGCGCCGTGGCTGCCCGCCGGGCCAGGCGTCTGGTCAGGCACGACCTTCCCGTCCTTGACGTACCACAACGGCCCCGCCTTCTCTGTCCGGCCGCGCCATGCGCCCACGCCGATCATCTCGTTGAACGCCGGCCATCCAGAAAACGCGTTGTCGGCTGCGTGCACGACGACGAGCCCGCCGCCAGCGGTGATGTACTTCTCGAAGGCCGCCTTC
Source organism: Vicinamibacteria bacterium (assembly GCA_016650245.1). Classification (GTDB taxonomy): domain Bacteria; phylum Acidobacteriota; class Vicinamibacteria; order Vicinamibacterales; family JAENWD01; genus JAENWD01. The sequence continues at coordinate 5,025 of JAENWD010000233.1, read as the reverse complement.
AGGTCCGCCGGCCAGCGCTCGTCCGGCGCGTCGTAGTTCATGACCACCGCGCGATAGTCACCGAAGGCCGGCGTGAATGAGGTGAGCTCCCCGGTCACGGCGGGCGCCGTGACGACGTCCTCCTGGAAGAGGCCGGTTTCCTCCAGCGCCTTCTTCAAGACGGGAGTGGTGAGCTGCCACTTGTGCCAGGGGCCACCGCTTTCGCCGTCGAGCAGCATCAGCCGAATCGGGGTCGCGGCGGGCGATCGCACAGCCATCAAGGCCAGGGCGACGACAAGCACGGCACGGGTGATAGTAGGCATCGGGTTCGGACTATTTGGGTGGCAGCGGACCGATCACGATCGTGCGGAACTCGACCTCGGCGCCTTCGGCCTGCACCGCGATTTTCCCGTGGTCCACCGAGGCGTTGACGCCGTTGTTCACGAGATCGCCGTTGACCCAGACCGTGATGGAGCGGCCGCGCACCTCGACCACCATCGTGTTCCACTGGCCCAGCGGCTTTTCCGATCCGTCGGTCAGGTTCAGGATGCGCCGCGCGTCTCCCTCGGCGCCGCCCCATTTCTCGCCGGGCGCCCGCGGCCGTCGCTTTTCCATGTCGGGCACCTCGATGTTCTCCTGGATGACCCAGAAATCGCCCGCGTGGCCGCTGTTCATCTGCACTTCGATGGACTGCGGGAACATCTTGTAGAGCGCGCGCGGGCGCGAGGCGTGCACGAGGATCCCGCAGTTGCCGGGCTTGCCTGCGAAGCGGTACTCGGCCTCGAGGCGATAGTCCCTGTACTGCTGCCTGGTCACCAGGTGCCCCTCGGGCGTGCCGAGGCTGACGAGCCGTCCGTCCCGGATGATGAAGCTGGGCCGAAGATCGGGGGCGGTGTCGCGGGCAGGGACGTCGGCCTCCCAGTTCGAGAGGTCGTGGCCATTGAACAGGGCAATGGTCGCGGTGGGCGCGACGGCCGGGTCGGCCGGCGCCTGAAGCGGAACCAGCAGGGCGAGCAAGATGGCGGTACGCATCGGTTGGAGCCTATCACGCTGGCGTCCGCCTGGGCGATGATATGCCTGCCGCCCCGAAGCACACATCGTTCACCAGTGCGAAGGCGGGCCGAGGTCCCTATGCACCGTAGGTTAGCGCTCGTAGTGGTGGTGATGGTGTTCCTATGGCCGATCGGCTCCTCGCAGGCCGAGTCACAGGGCGCCGATCTAATCAAGGCGCTCCAGGCGACGGCCCAGATGTGGAACCGCGGCGATGTGGACGGCTTCATGGCGCCGTACGCGGGGTCGGCGACGTACATGACGCCGGCCGGCCTGATTGGCGTGGACGCGATGCGGGCGCGCTACCTCGCGAAGTACTTCACCGGCGCGACGCCCGACCAGCAGCTGCGTTTCGATGAACTGGACGTGCGCACGCTGGGCGCTGACCACGCGCTGATGACGGGCCGGTACGTGCTCGCGGGCGGCGGCAAGCCGGACCAGGCGGGCCGGTTCTCGCTGGTCTGGATGCGCACGCCGGCGGGCTGGCGCATCCTCCACGATCACAGCAGCTGAGCGAGACCACCCGATGTCGCAGCCGCTCTCCCGTCGCCGATTCCTGCAGGTCACCTCCGGCGCCGGCGCCTTCGCGTCGGTCGGCGCCCCCATTCGCTATCCGCCCGACGGCGCGGCTGCAGCGGATCCGCCAGCGGGCGGGTGGTTCGACCAGCCGATGCGCTGGGTGCAGCTCACGCTGGTGGAAAACGACCCGGGTCGCTTCGACCCCACCTTCTGGCTCGACTACTTCCGCCGGCTTCACGCCGATGCCGCCACGCTCAGCGCCGGCGGCATCGTCGCCTACTACCCCACCGAGGTGCCGCTGCACCATCGCAGCGCATGGCTCGGGGACAGCGACCCGTTCGGCACGCTGGTCGCCGGCTGCCGCGCGCAGGGCATGCGCGTGGTGGCGAGAACGGATCCGCATGCCGTCCTCGACGAGGTCCGCGTGGCGCATCCTGACTGGATCGCCGTCGATGCCGACGGCAGTCCCAGGCGCCACTGGGCCAACAAGGACCTCTGGGTGACGTGCGCGCTTGGTCCGTACAACTTCGACTTCATGGACGCAGTGCACCGCGAGATCGTCGTGAAGTACCGGGTCGACGGCATCTTCGCCAACCGCTGGAAGCCGCAAGGGGGCGATTGCTTCTGCGTGCATTGCGTATCGAACTTCGCGGCAGCGACGGGTCATGAACTGCCGCGTGCGGGCGCCAGCGCGCCGGCACGACGCGAGTTCGTCGAGTGGCGAACCACGCGGCTGACCGAGTTGTGGAAGCACTGGGACGCAACCGTGCGCGCCGTGAATCCTGCGGCGCGATTCATCCCCAACGGCCCGCCGGATCTGAAGACCGCCGGCGAGCTGGCCGACATCCAGTTCACCGACAACCAGGCGCGGCGCGGCCTGACACCGCCGTGGGCCAACGGCCACCGCGCGAAGGAGTACCGCTCGGTGATGGGCCGCCGGCCCATCGGCGGCATCTTCAGCGTCGGCGTGGAAGAGCGATACCGCTGGAAGGACTCCGTGCAGAGCGACCCGGAGATCCGGTTATGGGTGGCGGAAGGCACGGCCAACGGCATGCGGCCGTGGGTCACGAAGTTCTCGGGTGTCCTCTACGACCGCCGCTGGTTGCCTGTCGTGGAACGGATCTACGACTGGCATTTCCGTCACGAGCGCTACCTGCGCAACGAGGCGCCCATCGCGCGGGTAGCGCTGCTCTTCTCCGAGCAGACAGAGAAGTATCACGCCGGCGTCGCGCCAACCGACCGCGCAGGCGATCACGTCCTGGGGATGTACCACGCGCTGGTGGAGTCGCGCGTGCCGTTTGAACTCGTGCACGAGGCCTATCTCACCGACGAGACCCTCGACCGGTTCAAGCTGCTGATCCTTGCCGACGCCGCCGCGTTGTCCGATGCGCAGTGCGACGCCATTGGTCACTACGTCGCGCGAGGCGGCAGCGTGCTCGGCACCTTCGCCTCGTCGCTGTACGACCAGTTCGGCGAACAGCGGAAGGACTTCGGCCTGGCCGACGTCTTCGGCGTGTCGTTTGGCGGGCGCGTCGAGGGCCCGATGCAAAACGCGTATCTGAGCCTGGACGCCGACGCCGCCTCGGGCCGGCGGCACCAGGTCCTCGAAGGATTCGGCGACACGACGCGCATCATCCACGGCGTGTTCCGGCTCGACGTGCAGCCGCGCGTCGACGGCCCGTCGCCGCTCACCTTGATTCCGACCTACCCCGATCTGCCCATGGAAGACGTGTACCCGCGCGTGCCGCACACCAGTACGCGCGAGCTGTATCTGCGCGAAGTCGGCCGCAGCCGGATCGCGTACTTCCCGTGGGACATCGGTCGCGCGTTCTGGGAGGTGCTGAGCGTGGACCACCTGCGGTTGCTCCGCAACACGATCGCGTGGGCGACCAACGAGCCGGCGCCCGTGGAGGTCGAAGGTCCCGGACTGCTGGATGTGACCGCGTGGCGGCAGCGTGAGTCGATGACGGTGCATCTGGTCAACTTGACGAACCCGATGATGATGAAGGGCCCGCTACGGGAGATCCTCCCCATTGGCCCGCTGAAGGTGCGGGTGCGCGTGCCGGCCGGCACGCGCGCGACAAGCGTGCGGCTGCTGACGGCAGGCACGTCGCCGCACACGGCATACACCGACGGTGTCGTGGACGTGACCGTGCCGTCGGTCGACGTCCACGAGGTGATCGCCATCGATCTGTCGTGACGAGGGGCAGCTACAGGGACCTGATAACCCGCACGTTGAGCGGCAGGTTGAAGCCGGGAGCCGGCGTAAAGTCGGTGATCCGGTAGGCGCGCGCGACGTCAGCCACCGGGACCTGGAACCTGAAGTAGAGGGCGCCGAGCTGTGCCGCCCGGGTATCATGCCGCTGCCGTCTCCGTAGCCTGTAGCCCGTGGCCAGTAGACCGCTGTGAGGCCCCCATGACTCGAGTCTCCCGCCGCCAGTTTGGAAAGACGACCGCCGCCGCGTGGCTGGCCACGGCCGCCGGCGCTCGACGCGTGCTGGGCGCCAACGACCGCGTGCGCCTGGGGTTTATCGGCCTGGGCAACCGGGGCGACCAGGTGCTCGACGCGTTTGTCGTGCACAAGGACGCGGAGATCGTCGCCCTGTGCGACATCCACGAGCCCTACGTAGACTTTGCCGCGCGCAAGGCGGGCGGGCAGCTCTCGCGGCACAGCGACTACCGCCGGCTGCTGGAGCTGAAGGACGTCGATGCGGTCGTCATCAACACGCCCGATCACTGGCACGCGCTGCAGATGATCCAGGCCTGCGAGGCCGGCAAGGACGTGTACGTCGAGAAGCCGCTGTCGCTGGTCGTGAGCGAAGGGCGGGCGATGGTCGAGGCGGCGCGCCGGCACAACCGGGTCGTGCAGGTCGGCATTCATCGCCGCTCGGCGGCGTTTGTGAAGGAGGCAGCAGATCTGGTCCGCGGCGGGGCGGTGGGCACGGTCACCGTCGCCCGCGCGTTTCACGTGCAGAACGAGTGGCCGCGCGGCATCGGCGCGCCGCCAGACGAGCCGCCGCCGCCCGGCTTCAACTGGGACGCCTGGCTGGGCCCGGCGCCGATGCGCCCCTATAACAAGAACCGCACGTTCTACCGGTTCCGCTGGTTCCGCGACTACTCCGGCGGCCAGATCACCAACTTCGGCGTGCACTACATGGACGCCATCCACTGGGCGCTCGGGCACGACGCGCCGCTGGCGGTGACCGCCATGGGCGGAAAGGTCGTCATCGAAGACAACCGCGAGATCCCCGACACGCTGGAAGTGCTGTGGACGTATCCGGGCGGCACGCTGGTGACCTTCTCGCAATACAACGCGACGGCCGCCCCGGCCGCGAAGGACCGGCGCGTCGAGATCGAGTTTCGCGGCACCAAGGGCACGCTCTACCTCTACAGCGACGGCTACGAGATCGTGCCCGACGTCATCACGCCGAACGAGTTCCCGGCGCGGACGCCTGTCGATCGACAGCTCGAGCGCGG
>JAENWD010000232.1 GCA_016650245.1 Vicinamibacteria bacterium | reverse complement strand
TTGAACGCATCGCCGGTGTCGTAGGTCCAGGCCACTTTCAGCGAGGTGACGTTGGCCGGCGTGATCTGCGTGAGCGGGGAGTAGCGGATCTGCTCGGGCCCGCCGCCGTAGTGCGGCCAATCAGAGACCTGACCCGCGCCTCCGGCCTGACCCGCAGCACTGGCGAGGACGACGGACAGCAGAAGTGTTGTGCGCATGTCATGGTTTCTACCCGGTCTGGTGGGATGCCGCAAGTGTGCCGGCCGGTCTGCAGACGAACTCCTATTGACAATCTATATGACTGGGCGTAGTGTCTGCCGTACAGAACGTCTATAGGAACCAGCGCAGGCGATTTGCCAATGTCCCCACAACAAACAAACCTTCTCCAGGGCACCCTCGATCTGCTGATCCTGAAGTCACTCAATCTCGGCGCGATGCACGGGCTCGGCATCTCCCGTCGAATCGAGCAGACCACCAAGGGCACGTTCCAGGTGAAACCTGGCTCGTTGTTTCCCGCTCTGCACCGGATGGAGCAGGCGGGTTATCTGAAAAGCTCGTGGGGTGAGTCCGACGCCAAACGTAAGGCCAAGTTCTACGAGTTGACGGCGGCCGGACGTCGGCAGCTCGAAGCCGAAACCGAGGAATGGCAGCGAATCTCGGTGGCGATGGCCAGCGCGCTGAAAGCCACATAACTCGTCACGCCAACCCGCAAGAATCGCGGAGAGTGCCTCGATGCCGCTCCGGAGCCGTCTCCTCAGTTTCTGGCGCACGCTCACCGGTGGGGCGCGCCTCGATGCGGACCTCGACGACGAGCTGCGCGCACACGTCGATTTGCTCGCTGACGAGAAGGAGCGCGCCGGGCTCTCACCTTCGGAGGCTCGCCGCGCGGCACTGCTCGAAGTTGGCGGTGTCGAGCAGGTGAAGGAACAGGTGCGCGACGTGCGTGTCGGGATCTGGCTCGACACGGTGTGGCAGGACGTGCGCTATGCCGCGCGCACGCTGCGCAAGAGCCCAGGTTTCACCGCCATCGCGGTGGGCTCACTTACTTTGGGCATCGGCCTCAATGCGGCGATCTTCAGCGCCGTGCAGGCGGTGCTGCTGCAGTCGTTGCCGTACCACGCGCCCGACCGCATCGTGGCGGTGAACCTCATTTACAAAGACGGCGGCGAGGGCGGGGTGCCCCCGGCGGCGTACCTCGAGTGGCAGCGGTCGAGTCGTGTATTCGAGGCGATGGCCGCGTACGAACTTTTCGACAGCAAGGCCGTGCTCCGAGATCGTCAGGCCACTGAGTCCATCGACGTCTTGCGCGTCTCGGCCAGTTTCTTGCAGGTGCTCGGACGACAGCCGGCGCTTGGACGTGCATTCGCTGCATCTGACGACGTGCCTGGTTCCAACGTCGCGATCCTCAGCGACCAATTGTGGCGACGGCGGTGGCAGGCCGACCCCGGCGTGGTCAATCGAGCGATCACCATCGACAACGTCCCCTATCGCGTCATCGGCATCATGCCCCCGGGGTTCGGTTTCTACCACCAGGGAGGTTACGCAAGCATCTCCAACACGACCGAGGTGTGGCTCTCGGACCCGTTCGCGCATTACTCGCCGAGCAATCGGATACTCGATTCGCTTGGAGCGATCGGGCGACTCAGGCTTGGGGTTACGGCTGCGCAGGCTAGCGCGGAGATGACGGCGCTCACCCTCGCGATGAGGCAGCAGCAGGGGTTACCCGATATCGTCAGCGGCGTGGCGGTCGTGCTCTTGCAGGAGCAGCTGGCGCAGCAGTCCCGGAAGATGCTGTTCATCAGTTCGGCGCTTGCCGCGCTGGTGCTCCTGATTGCCGCCCTCAACCTCGCCGCGCTCTCCCTGGCGCGCACAGATTCGCGCCAGAGCGAGCTGGGCCTCCGAGCCGCGGTCGGAGCTAGTCGCACCCGCCTCATCCGTCAGCTACTGACGGAAAGCGCGGTCCTGGCGTTTGCAGGCGGCGCGCTCGGAGTCATGCTCGTAGCGTGGAGTGGCTCGCTCCTGAAGGCGCTGCTGCCGGGCGCCGGCACGATGCCCCGTGTCGGTGAGGCTGGGCTGACGTGGCATGTTCTGCTGTTCACCGCCGGTGCCACTCTGACCGCGGCGCTGATATTCGGGATGATGCCTGCTTGGTGGGGTTCGAAAGAAGGCCGGCAAGCGCTGGGCAACGGCCAGAGAACAACGGATGGCCGTGGCGCGGCGCGGCTGCGCCATACCTTGATCGTGCTCCAGTTGTCGCTGTCGTTGATGGTCGTGGCCGCGGCCGTTCTGCTGGTTGCGACAGCGTGGCGCGAGCAGCACGTGCCGTTGGGGTTCGCCCCCGAGCACCTGCTCACCATGAACGTGCAGTACCCGCGTGCAGCCCCGTACGTCAGGGCGCTCGGTGTGAGGTCGAGCATCGGCCCAACAGGCGGCGCCGATCAGTCTCCATGGCAGGACAGGACACCACACTATGCCCTCACACCCTACGCCGTCAGCCTGCCGACGCGCATCGCAGACCGGCTGGCACTCGTTCCTGGGGTGCACGCCGCGGCCGTGGCGTCGAGCATGCCGATGCTGCGGAGCATGGGCTCCGCGTTCAGGGTCGAGGGGCGACCATTACCGCCAGAGGAAGCTGTGGCAACCGAGTGTGCTGTGACGCCTGAGTACTTCAAGACACTGGGCCTCCGCGTGATCCGCGGGCGCAACCTGACGGAGTTGGACGCGCCGGGAGCGCCCAGAGTCTTGGTCGTCAACTCAACGCTGGCCAGGACGTTCCTGGGCGGCGAATCCAACGCCGTGGGCCGTCGCATCGTCTTGAATCCAGCCGCCGGCACGTTCGTCACCTACGACGTCGTCGGCGTGGTCAGCGATGCACGGTTCTGGTTGAGAGAGGAGATCGGGCCCCAGATGTATACGTCCTTCAGCCAGGCTGTCGAACCGGCCTATACCGACGGCGTCATGCGCTGGCGGCTCGACTACTGGATTGCGGTGCGCACGCAGGATGATGCGGCGACCACTGTGGCGGCGATCGTGCGCGCTCTCTCTGAGACTGACCGCGGGGCGCCGCCCGAGCATGTGGAGTTCATGACCAGTGTCCTGGCTCGCGGATCCGACAACTCACGGGGGCTACTGGTCCTGCTGATGGGAAGTGCAGGCACGGCGCTTTTCCTCGCGGCCACCGGCGTCTTCGGCGTGACCGCATTCGGCGTCAGCCAACGAACTCGCGAAATTGGGATCCGTGTCGCGCTTGGGGCCTCCCCGCGACACGTCATGGCCCAGGTATTCGGCGGCGCGTTCATATTGACCCTCGCCGGGAGTCTGCTCGGATCGATGGGCGCGTACTGGACCAATCGCGTGTTGACCGCTGAACTGTACCAGGTCAGCCCGACCGACCCGCGTGTCTTTGCTGCCGCCGTCGCGGTGCTCGGCTGTGTGGTGTTCCTGGCGTGTTGGCTGCCGGCACGACGTGCCGCGGCAGTCGACCCAGTCGTCGCGCTGCGGGCGGAGTAGAGTTTGCCGTCGTCACTTGCGGGAGTAGTATTGCGCTCTGCATATTCCCCTAGGAGACCAACATGCCGAAATTCATGATCGAGGCGACGTACAACGCGGAAGGGACCAAGGGACTTCTGAAAGAGGGCGGCACCAGCCGCCGGACGGCCGTGAAGAAGGCCGTTGAGGATCTGGGCGGCACGCTCGAGGCGTTCTACTTCGCGTTCGGCGACACCGACGCCATCGTCATTTGCGACGTGCCCGACGTCATCTCCGGGATTGCCATCGCTATGGCGGTGGACGCGTCGGGAGAGGTCCAGGTCAAGACGACCCCGCTCATCACGCCTGAGGAAATTGACGCGGCGTGCCACAAGGCCGTGCACTACCGCGCGCCGGGACGCTAAAGGGACACTGATCCCGCGCTGGCCGCATAGCTAGCCACAGAGCCACGGAGATCACAGAGCAGGCGCACCACAAACACTCGCCTGGCGACGGCCGCGAAGCGGCCGGCTTGCGCGAGCGAACACGCACGGAGACAAGAGTCAGAACTGACGCGGGGGTGGCTCTTGTCTCCGCGCGTGCTCGCTCCGAGCCCGCGGCTTCGCCGCGGCGCCAGGCAAGTGCCGCTCTGGTGCGCGAACCCGGCCTGCCAGCGCTGCTCTCTGTGTCCTCTGTGCCTCTGTGGCAGTCTTTACAGAGCCGCGAGCAGCACGTCGCGCAACTCGGTCGCGTCGAGCGCGATCGGGTTTCCGCGCATGCTGCTGGCGACTGAGGCGGCCGACACGAGGTCGTCCACGTGCTCGCGCGTGAGGCCGTAGGCGCCCAGTCCTGGCACCTGCAGCTGGGCGCGCAGGCGCGCCACCCAGTCAACGCCGTCACCCGCCGACGCGTGGGGATCGCCCGTCAGCAGTCGCGCGACCCGCACGAACCGATCGAGCCGGTCGGCCTCGCCGCATCGGGCTTGCAGCGCGCGCACGTTCGCGTTCATGACGTGCGGAAGCAGCGCCGCGCACACCGCCCCGTGCGGCGCTGGGAACCGTCCGCCGATCGGCGCCGCGAACCCGTGCACAGCGCCCAGCGCGGCGTTGGCCAGCGCAAGCCCGCCAAAGAGGCTGCCGAGCGCCATGTCAGTACGCGCGTCCATGTCGTCGCCGTGTCGAAAGGCACGCGGCAACGCGCGAGCGACGCGAGGCAATCCCTCGAGGCAGATGGCATCGGTGAGCGGGTTGGCCTTCACCGAGACGAAGGGCTCGATCAATTGTGTCAGCGCGTCCATCCCGGTTGACGCCGTTAGCGCAGGCGGCAGCGCGCGCGTCAGCTCGGGGTCAATCACCGCCAGCGCCGGCAGCATCAGGGGGCTGCGCAGGCTCACTTTCAGCCCGTCTTCAGGCACGCGCAACACCGCGTTCCGCGTCACCTCGGCCCCGGTGCCCGCCGTCGTCGGCACCGCGATCAAAGGCACCGACCGTTCGGTCAGTGCCTGGCCGCGTCCAATGCTCTCGACGTAGTCGAGCGGGTCTCCCGGATTGGCGAGCAATGCCGCGACCGCTTTGCCCAGGTCGATCGCGCTGCCCCCGCCGCAGGCGACCACGACGTCGGCGCCGTGCTGACGTGCGGCATCCACGGCCGCGCGGGCAGAAGCGATCGTGGGTTCGCCATCGACCGACCACCGCTGCAACGGGAGTCCGCACCCTTCGAGTGCCGCAATCACGTCGGCCGACGGCGCACTCGACTGGCCGGTGACGACGAACACGCGCGAGCCTGCGAGGCGGGCACGCTGGGCGACGGTCGCTCTGGCGCCGGCGCCAAACACGATCTCGGTCGCCGTTGCGAACGCGAACGGCACCGAGCTACCAGCCGCGGTCGTCAGGCGTGATGTTGGCGTACACGACACCGACCCGTCGCTCCGCCATGAACGTCGCGACGGCGTCGCGCCATGTGAGGTAGTGCGCAGTGGCCTTGTGCGCGACCGCTGCCTCGACGTCGCGGTACACTTCCACGAGCACGAACCGCGTGGGATCGTCGCGCTGTTGGAGGACATCGAAGCGCACGATGCCAGGCTCGAGGCGGCTCTGGCGCGCGTTGTCCTCGGTGGCCGCCTCGAAGGTGGATATGGCGTCTGGCTTGACGTGCGCGTGGACGAGCACGATGTGCATGGTTGGTCTCCTGTGAGGAGCGATCACCGGCGCGTGCCAGGTCCGTAAAGCACCCGGCCTGCCAGCACACCCGTGTGTCGATCGTTGGCCAGCGTCACGGCGCCGTTGACGATCACGTACTGGATGCCGATCGGGTACTGATGCGGGTTGTCGAACGTCGCGCGGTCCATCACCCGGCTCGCGTCGAAGATCGCGACGTCGGCCCACATCTTCTCACGAAGCCGCCCGCGGTCCTTGATGCCGATCTTGTCCGCGTTCATGCTGGTCATCTTCCGGACAGCCTCGGGCAACGTGAGGACGTGCAGCTCGCGCACGTAGCGCCCGAGCACGCGAGGAAACGTGCCGTAATACCGAGGGTGGGGATGCCCTGGGCCGGTCGACCCGTCGACGTTGACGGCGGCGCCGTCGGATCCAATCGACGTCCACGGCTGCTTCATCACCAGCTGCATGTCCGGCTCGGAATGATGGAAGAACACAGTGGGCACCGAGCCTCCCTCCTCGACCAGGACGTCCAACAGCACCGCCACGGGATCGCCGCCGCGCGCCGCGATCAGTTCGGACATGCGTTTGCCCTGAAACGGCGCGTTGCGGTCGTGCCGCAGCGACACCAGCTGCATCCCGCCCCACCCGTCGCCGGTCGCCAGGTAGTGGTTGTACCAGCCCGGCAGGCCGCTCAGAATGTCCGCACGCATCCTCCGCCGCACGCTTGGGTCGCGCAATCGCTCCAGCAGCCGTTGGCGGCCGCCGTCGTGCGCCCATGGCGGAACGATCGAGGACAGGTTGTTCTGGCCGGCGGTGTAGGGGTACACGTTCGCGCGGATGTCCTGTCCGCCGTCGCGGGCCTTCTGGACCATCGCGGCGATCTCACCGGCGCGACCCCACAGCTTCTTGTGCGCGATCTTCATGTGGATGATGTCCACCGGGATCTGCGCGTCCGTGCCAATCTGAATGGCCTCGGCGATCGCCTGAAAGACGCCTTCGCCTTCGTCGCGGATGTGGGTCGAGTAGATGCCGCCATACTGCTTGGCGACCTTCGCGAGCTCGGTCAGATTGCCGGTGGTGGCCAGGCTCGACGGCGGCATCAGCAGCGCGGTGGAGAGCCCCATCGCGCCCTCTTCCATCGCTCGCGCAACCAGCGCCTTCATCGCCTCCACCTCGGCGGGGGTCGCCGGGGTCTGGTCGTAGCCTTTGACGTACGTCCAGACCTGCTCTTCGCCGACGTACGACGCGATGTTGGTCGCCATGCGCTGGCGTTCAAGCCTGCTGAAGTAGCCGCCGAGGGTCGTCCAGTCCACCCTTACGCCGTCGTCTCGAGCACCAGCCTCTGGTTTGACCGGCCCGGCAGACCGCGACTCGCCGAGCACCATGGTTGTGACACCTTGCCTGATCATGCTCTCGGCCTTCGGATCCAGCAGGACCGTGAAATCCGAGTGGTTGTGTATGTCGATGAAGCCAGGAGCCACGGTGAGGCCCGAGGCATCGATGCGCCGGTGGGCTGGTGCCGCGTTCAGATTGCCAATCCTGACGATCTTCCCGTCGCGGATGCCGACGTCGGCGACTACCGGTGGCGTCCCGTCGCCATCGATCACCGATCCGCCAGTGATCAGGACGTCGTAGGGTGCCTCGGGAGTCGATCTCGAGCAGCCGGACAACAGGGATAGCAATACCAGCGCGAGGCAACGAGGCATCGGTGACCTCAGGCGGGCTGCGTGCAGTTCACTATCCACAGGATCCGTTACAGCGTGCCCTGCCGGAGCTGTTCCTTCAAATAGTCGCTCGACCGCACTGCCAGCGCCATGATCGTCAGCGTGGGATTCTGCCATGCGCTCGACGGGAACGACGAGCCATCCATTACGAACAGGTTCTTGATGTCGTGCGTCTGCAGGAAAGGATTGAGCACCGACGTCTTCGGATCGGTCCCCATGCGCGCGGCGCCGACTTCGTGGGCCTGGCCTCGCATGCCGTGCCACTGGCGGACGTTCCGCGCGCCGGCGGCCTCCAGCATCTCGGCAGCCGCCACGGCCATGTCGGCCTGCATCGCATGCTCGTTCGCGCGCGGCGTAAGGTGAATGCGGGCGACAGGAATGCCGAACGCGTCGACCGTATGGGGATCGACGTCGACGTAGTTGTCTTCGTACCGCAGACACTCGCCAAACCCTTGCATGGTCACCTGCGTCGCACGCGGCTCCACGACGGCACGCTTGTACGCGTTGCCGTACCCGGGCGCGCCAAGATTGGCGCCGCCGCCGACGTACGTGCCATACGCGTACCCACGCTGGAACTCCTTCGTCGCACGACCACCAGGCAGGTTGCGGAACCGGACGAGCAGTGGCGAGCACGGTCGCTGCGGTCCGCCCAGAGCCGGCGTCTCGACAAACTCGGACAGCTCCCCGGTTGCGCCGGCATCCGAGAAGTGCGTCATCAGCCCCTTGCCGAGCAGGCCGCTGGAGTTGGCCAGGCCATTGGCGTCCTGCCCGGTGGCCGAGTTGAACAGGACCCGCACCGATTCCTGCGTCTGCGCGCAGAGCGCGACGACACGCCCGACGATCTCGCGCGGCTGGCGCGTCGTGCGATCGACGTACAGGACGCCCCGCGCACGGTGGCTCGACGGGTCGACCAGGACCTTGTATGCCATCGCGCCCGTGACGAGCGTGCAGCGGCCCGTGGCCATGGCATCGGCCATCGTCGTGAACGACGCGTTGAAGTACGAGTGCGTCACGCAGCCGTGCTCGCACGGGCCGCAGTAGTGGCAGGCCTGGCGACCGTGAATCGGCCTGGTCAGGTTTGCCGTCCGGCCCTGCGTGAGCGTGCGGCCGAAGGTCGCCTTGATGCGGGTGCGCAGCGCGGTTTCCGCGCAGGTGAGCGGCATCGCGGGTTGAAACCGGCCGTCCGGTAGTTCCGCCAGGCCTTCAGTCATCCCGGCAATGCCGACGTAGTCCTCGACCAGGTCGTAGTACGGCGCGATATCTGCGTAGCCAATCGGCCAGTCCACGCCGGCGCCGTCGTGGGACGCCGCCTTGAACTCCATGTCGCTCAGCCGGAGGCATTCCCGGCCCCAGACGTTCGTGCGCCCGCCGACCAGCCGCGGGCGAACCCACAGGAAAGCGGGGTCGGATTTGTCGACGTAGGGCTCGTCGATGTCGTTGACGAACCAGTCGGCATTCCACTCCCGAACGGCGTATGAGCCCGACTGGACTGGACGCTCGCGCTCCAGGGGCCGCTTGGATCGCCCGCGATACGGCAACCCATACGCGGGCAGATGCTCCTTGTAGTCGGCATCGGTGAGCTGCCGCCCCGCCTCGAGGACCGCCACGCGAAGCCCCGCCTCGGTGAGGCGCTTGGCGGCCCATCCCCCCGAGGCGCCAGAGCCGACGATGACGACGTCGAACGTGGTGCGTTTGGGCCGGATCTGCATGGTGCGTAGGATAGCTGAGGGCGGCAGATTTCGGGCTACCGACTGCGGGCTACAGGTTGTGCGAGAATGCGCCGAACGCCGCGTTGACTCCAGACGACTTCCGCCACATCGCGTTGAGCATGCAGGGCGCCGTCGAAGGCGCCCACATGAAACATCCGGACTTCCGTGCCAACGGCCGGATCTTCGCGACCCTGCATGCCGACGACGAGTGGGGCACCGTGATGCTGACGCCCGACGAGCAGAAAGAGTTCCTGGCGCTCGAGCCCAGGATGTTCGAGCCCTCGAGCGGGGCGTGGGGCCGTCAAGGCTGCACCGATGTGCGCCTCGACGCCACCGACGCACGCACGCTCCGTCAGGCGATGACGCTCGCGTGGGAGCGGATGATGGCGAAACCGCCTGCGAAGCCGCGTAAAAGTCGCGCTGATCTACTTCGTCTTCCAGAACGGGTC
>JAENWD010000231.1 GCA_016650245.1 Vicinamibacteria bacterium | reverse complement strand
TTCGTGTTGGCGACGACGGCCACGACACGCATCCACTGCTCATCCCAGAAACGCACGCGGCTGCCAAGCGCCTCGCGGCCCGGCCAGTAGCGCTTCGCCATCGCCTGATTCACGATCACGACGCGCTCGCCCCGCTCGTCGTCGGACAAAGCGACGTCGCGCCCGCGAAGGACGGGCGTCTGGAGTGTGCGGAAATAATCTGGACCCACGAAGTTGTAGGGCGCGCTGACGCGCTCGTCGGGTGCCGGCGTGTAGCCGTCGACCGTGATCGTCGTCCACGACCCGCCGTCGAGCCCCAGTGGCACGGTCGATGCCAGAGTGACGGCGCTTACGCCGGGGGCACGGCCGACGCCGTCGAGCAGCGAGCGGTAAAGACTGCGAACGACCTCGTTGCTCGTGGCGTGGGGATACAGATCGAGGCTGGCCAGCAGGACGCCGCTGGTGTTGAAGCCCGTGCGAATCGTGCGCGCGTTGATCAGGCTGCGCACGCACAGGCCCGCGGCCGCCAGCAGTACTACCGATAAAGACACCTGCACGACGACCAGGGCGGCGCGGACGCGGCGTCGGCTGCCGCCGGCGCCCGGCGTGCCGTCCTTCAGCGCGTCCACCAGATTGCCGGATGTGGCCGTCCACGCAGGGAGGATCCCAAGCAGCACGGCCGTCATGACCCCGGCGAGCAGCGTGAAGCCAAGCACGGCGCCGTCAATGGGCACGCGGATGCTGACGGGGGAATCAGACGGCGGCGCAAAGCCCATCAGCAGGCCTGACGCCCAGCCCGTGACCAGCAGCGCCGCGGCCGCGCCACAGGCAGACAGCACGACGCTTTCGGCAAAGAGCAGTCGCATCAAGGCCGTCCGGCTGGCGCCCAGCGCCACTCGAACGCCGAGCTCGCGACGGCGGCTCGACGCGCGCACGAGGAGCAGGTTCGCCAGGTTCGCGCAGGCGATAAGCAGGACGAGCCCGGCGACCACGGCCAGCACGAGGAGCACCGGACGCAGCAACGCGATGCTGCCGACTTCGGAGTCTCGCAGCAGAAACAGCGTGCCAGAGACGTCGGCGCGGCGGCTGCGCTTGCCCGCCAGCGACGCGTAGCCGGCTGCGAATCGCGCGCGCGCCTGCTCCGTTGTCACACCAGGTGCCGGCCGCGCCAGCACTTCGAGCCAGGGCCACCCGGGCGTCGTCAGGCGCTCGTTGTGCAGGTCGGGCGCGACCAGGGCCGGCTGCGTAACCGGCAGCCAGAGATCGATGGCGAGCGCCGGCACGGACCCCTGGAAGATCGGCGGCGCGACGCCAATCACTGTGACCGGGGTGCCGTTGACCAACACCGCGCGCCCGACGACCGCCGGGTCGCGGTTGAAGTGCCGCGCCCAGATCGCGTCGCTGATCACCGTCACCGGCGCGTCACCAGACCCACGCACTTCGTTTGGCAGGAACGCTCGACCCACCACCGGTTGCACGCCGAGCAGCGAGAAGAAGTTGTCAGACACAAGCTCGCACCACACCCGGCCAGGCGCGCTCGTCGTAGGGGTCCCGTCAGCACCGATGCCCTGAGGAACCGACAGCGTGAGTGGCCGCTCGGATCGCGCTGCCATGCCGGCAAAGCCGTCGAGGCTGCGCAGCTGCTGGTAGTCGACGTACGAGAACGACGTGTCGATGTTGCCTTTGAAGGTCGTGCCGAGCTGGACGATGTGGTTGGGGTTTTGGGCGCCAGGCAGGGGCGAAAACAGCACGGCGTTGAGCCAACTGAAGACCGTGGTGTTGACCCCGATCCCCAGCGCCAGCATCAACACCGCCACCGCCGTAAAGCCCGGTGAGCGCAGCAACATGCGTGCGCCATCCCGCAAGTCCGTCATCAGGGGCTGCAAGGTGCTCTCAGGTGCTACCGGGTGCTCTCAGGTGCTGCACGGTGCCAAGGGTGCTGCCTTCTGCACCCGAGAGCACCCCGCAGCATCTTGTAGCACCCCGCAGCACCTTGTAGCACCTTGTAGCACCTTGCAGCACCCGAGCGCACCCCCGCAGCACCTTGCAGCCTGGTGTATCCTCCACCGGTCATGCCCACGCGCCGCCGCTTCATCGCCCAGTCCGCCGCGGCGAGTGCCGCACTGTTGCTGGCGCCTCGTACCTCGCGCGCCGCCGAGGCGCGCATCGACATCCGGCTCGACGAGCCGATTGCCACTATCGCGCCCGAGATCTACGGGCACTTCGCCGAGCACCTGGGCGGCGTCGTGTACGACGGCATCTGGGTGGGGGAGGGTTCCAAGATCCCCAACGTCGGAGGGATTCGCACGGCCCTGGTCGACCACCTCAAGCGCATCAACGCGCCGGTTGTGCGATGGCCTGGCGGGTGTTTTGCCGACAGCTACGACTGGCGCGACGGCATTGGCGCCAGCGCCTCGCGGCCGCGCCGGACCAACTTCTGGCTCAACACCAAGGTGCCGCCTGGGCCGCAGCAGTACGACCCGAACGCGTTTGGCACGGTGGAGTTCGTGCGTTTCTGCCGGCTCGCCGGCGCGCAGCCGTACCTGGCGGCGAACCTGCGCAGCCTACCGCCGCGCGACTTCTACCAGTGGGTCGAGTTCTGCAACTCGCCGGCCGGCACGACGACGATGGCCGACCAGCGAGCAGCGCAGGGCGAAAAGGATCCGTTGAACGTGCGCTACTGGGGCATCGGCAACGAGCCCTGGGGGTGCGGTGGCGACTTCACGCCGGAAGACTACGCGGTCGAGTTCCGCCGCTTCACATCGTGGGTGCCCGGCTTCGACCTCGGCCTGCGGTTCATCGGTGCGGGTCCCAGCGGCCCGGAGTTCGAGGGGACGCGTCGGTTCTTCGCGAAGCTCACCGAAGAGAACAAGGGACTGGTCCGTCGCTTGTGGGGGTGGTCGGTGCACCACTACTCGACCAACGTCAGCGGTGGGCGGTCGAGCGACTGGAACGCGAGCAAGGGCCCGGCCGTGGGGTTCACGCGCGAGCAGTGGTTCGAGCTGCTGAAGGAAGGCGACCGCACCGACGGCTTCATCGAAGGCCACGCACGGGTGCTCGACGAGTTTGACCCGCAGCGCCGCGTGAAGCTGGCCATCGACGAGTGGGGCTCGTGGCACAAGCCGGGATCCGAAGCCGTCCCGTCACACACGCTGGGCCAGGTGTCCACGCTCCGCGATGCGCTGTTGGCGGGCCTGTCGCTCGACATCTTCCATCGGCATGCCGACCGCGTGGGCATGGCGAACATCGCCCAGTTGGTGAACTGCCTCCAGGCGCTCTTTGTCGCGCACGAGGACAAGTTCGTCGTGACGCCGAACTACCACGTGTTCGACATGTACAAGGCGCACATGGGGGCCGAGTCCGTGCGGACGGTGTTCTCGGCGCCCAGCGTGGGCTACGACCGCAACGGCCAGCCGGCGCGCATCTGGGGCCTCAACGGATCGGCGTCGCGCAAGGACAAGACGGTGACGCTCACGGTCGTGAACCCGAGTCCCGACACGCCGCGCGAGGCAGAGATCGGGGTCGCTGGCGCGCGTATCGCGTCGTGCGCGACGCGCACGCTGACGGCCTCGACGCTGGACGCGCACAACAGCTTCGCCGAGCCCAATGCCGTGCCGTCGCCGCCGTCGGTCAACCAGACGGTTCCAGGCGGAGGGCTCGTGTTGACCTTCCCGAAGGCCTCGGTGACGGCCGTGACGCTGACGCTGGCGTAGGGGCGTGGGGGCGTGGGAAACGCGGCAGAACGGAGTAGATGCGATGCGAAGGTTTCTTGGTGTGTCGATGGCGTTGGTGGTGCTCGGCGCCGCGTTCGTGTTGGCTCAGCGGCCCAAGGGTCCCACCCTGCCGGGTGAAGACTGGGTGCAGTTGTTCAACGGCACCGACCTCACCGGGTGGATTCCCGTCGGGAACGAGAAATGGACCGTCGAGAACGGGATCATCCAGGCAAGAACGCTGACTGACGGCTACGGCTATCTCAAGACCGACAAGCCGTACAGGGACTTTCATCTGTCCGTGAAGTTTCTCTGCGTCGGCAGCGGCAACAGCGGCGTCTTCTTCCACAGCGACTTCAAGCCCGGCACCGCCGACGTCTCGCAGGGCCTGCAGTTCGAAGTGGATTGCAACATCGGGCAGCACACCGGCGGCCTGTACGGCGACGGCCGCCAATGGATCGTATGGCCCGCGCCCGAAAACGAGACGGTCGTGCGCAAGGGCGAGTGGAACGAGTACCTGCTCGAGGTCGAGGGCAACCGCTACGTCTCGCGGCTCAACGGCGTGCCGATGGTGGATTTCACCGACCCACAGCCGAAGTCGTTCGACGGCGCCATCTCCCTGCAGCTGCACTCGGGCGGCGCCGGACATATGCAGTTCAAGGACATCTGGGTGAGGGATCTGTCGAAGCGCTAGGCCGCGTCACCCCAGCGTCGGATCACAATCACGATGGCGCGAAGGCGCGAAGGATCGATGTTCAAGACTCTCTCTATGCTCGCTCTGTGCTTCTGTGCCTCCGTGGTTGGCGTACGTGGACAGGCACCGGCGGAGGGGACCCTGGTCTACATCGGCACCTACACGGGCGCAAAGAGCAAGGGCATCCACACGTTCCGGTTCAACCAGGCCACTGGCGCGCTGACGCCAGGCGGACCAGTCGCCGAGACGCCCAGCCCGAGCTGGCTGGTGCCGCATCCGTCGGGGCAGTACCTGTACGCGGCCAATGAGGTCGATGACGTCGATGCCGACAAGAGCGGAGGCGTCAGCGCGTTCCGGATCGACCGAGCCACCGGCGCGTTGACCTTGCTCAACACGCAGCCGTCCAAAGGCGCGCATCCCTGCCACTTGACCGTCGATCGCGCGGGGACGCATCTGCTGGTCGCCAACTACACGGGCGGCACGCTGGCGGTGCTGCCGCTCGAGCGCGATGGGTCGCTGGGCAGCGCCAGCCAGGTCGTCCAGCACAAAGGCTCGAGCATCAACACCGGGCGACAGTCGGCGCCGCACGCGCACTCCATCGATCTGGACGCCGACAACCGCTTCGCGATCGCCGCGGACCTGGGCGCCGATCGGCTCTTCGTCTACCGCTACGACGCCAGGGGCGGTGGGTTGTCGGCCGGATTGCAGCCCGCCATCGCCGCGACGCCAGGCGCCGGGCCGCGGCATTTCGCGTTTCACCCAAACGGCCGGTTTGGCTTTGCCATCAACGAGCTGTCGTCAACGGTGACGTCCTACGGGTGGGACGCCCAGCGCGGGGCGCTCAAGACGCTGGCGACGATCTCCACGCTGCCGCGAAGGTTCCGCGGGGAGAACTCGACCGCCGAGATCCGAGTGCACCCGGGCGGGCGCTTTCTCTACGGCTCCAACCGTGGCCACGACAGCATCGTGGTCTACCAGGTCGGACTCGCCAGCGGCAACCTGACGCTGGTCGAGCACGAGCCGACGCGCGGCAAGACGCCCCGCAACTTCACCATCGACCCCAGCGGCCAGTGGCTCATCGCGGCCAACCAGGGCAGCGACACGTTGGCCGTGTTCCGCATCAGCGACCGCACCGGCGCGCTGACTCCCGTGGGCCCGCTGGTGAAGGTTGGCTCACCCGTGTCGGTCGTCTTCGTCCGTAACTCGTAACCGGGCTACCCTCCGCTGTCGGTCGGCGCAGGCGCAGTCCTTCGCTCGTACGGCGGCCGCGGCGCAGCGGGCTTCTGGTCCTTGATGCGCTGCAGCACTTCCTGGATCGCGCGTTCGAGCTGGGTATCCACACCCTTTGCCAGCTGCGACGGATCTTCGTCCACGGGGATATCGGGATCGACGCCGTGCCCCTCGGCGAACCACTGCCCGCGCACGTCGTACATCCTGAAGGTCGGCACCGTGACGTTGCCGCCGTCGACCAGGCCCGGTGCTCCGCTGATTCCGATGAGGCCGCCCCACGTCCGCGTCCCGATGAGCGGTCCGAGTCCGGCTTCTCGGAAGTAGAACGGGAAGGCGTCGCCGCCTGACCCGCTCCAGCCGTTGATGAGCATCACCTTCGGTCCTCGGTGCGCCACCGGCGGCCACTGCCAGTCGCGTCCATCGCGCACAGCCCAGTACGCCAGCATGGGCCGGTTGAGCAGCTCGATGAACCGATCCGGGATCTGCCCGCCGCTGTTGAAGCGCTCGTCGACGATCAGGCCGTCCTTGCGCCACTGTGCCATGAACTGGCGGACCAGTTCGCTCTGCGCGCCCACGCCAGTGCTCTGGACGTACACGTACCCCGCGCGTCCACCGGTCGCCTCGTCCACCCGCTTGCGCCGCTGCTCGATCCACTCGCGGAAGCGCAACTCCGTTTCGTTGGACAGACACTTGACAAGTACCTGCCGCGCGCCCTCGGTCGTCGGCTTGTTGTTGACTGTCAGCACGACCGACGCGTCGGCGAGGCCCTCGAAGGCGGCCCACGGGTCGCGGCTGGTCTGGAGCGGCGCTCCGTTCACGGCGAGCACGTAGTCGCCCGCCTTGACCTCCACGCCTGGCTGCGCCAGCGGCGAGCGCACGTCGTCATCCCAAACCGCACCGCTTGCGATGCGCTTGATCCGATAGGCGCCCTCTGCCACTTCCCAGTCCACGCCCAACATCCCGACACCGCGCGCCGGCGCCGTTTCGAGGTCGCCACCGCCGTTGTAGGTGTGCGAGGCGTTGAGCTCGGCGATGAACTCGCCCAGCACGAAGTTGACGTCCCATCTGGTCACCGACGCGTCAATCAGCTTCGCGTACCGATCGCGTGTGGCCTTCCAGTCGACGCCGTGGAGATTGGGGTCGTAGAACAAGTCACGCTCGAACCGGTACGCGTCGGCAAACATCTGCCGCCACTCGGCAGATGGATCCACGACGGCTTCCATCTCGGCGATCCGCATGAGCTTGTCGAGCTTCTGGTCGGGCTTGATGTCCACGACGGCGTACTTCTTGTCGCTGGCCACCAACACCTTCTTGCCGTCTCCGGTGACCTCGAAGCCATCGACCGCACCGAGCACGGTCTTCTCTTCGCGCTCCTCGAGGTCGAAATACACCAGCGCGCTTTTCTCCTCGCCAGAGCCGGTTCGCGGCTGGCGGCGATAGAGAACCTTCCCGGACACGGCCTGCAGACCGTCGTAGTTGCCGGCTTTGGGCGGCAGCACGACCACGCGCGCCTCGAAGCCATCCAGCTCGATCTCTACGGGCTTGGGCGGTTCCGGGGTCTTCGCGGCATCGTCTTTCTTCGCGCCGTCCTTCTTCTCGTCGCCCTTCTTCTCGTCGTCCTTCTTGCTCTCGTCCTTCTTGTCGGGCCCGCCCTCGGCGTCGTTTCTTGGCGCAAGCGGCGACGGCGTCGCGGCGCGTAACGTCACGGCGACGATGCGGGCCGAGTTGGGGTACGACCAGCTGTTGTCGAAGTCGCTGTAGACGGGATCGAATGCCCGATTCGAGAGGAGGTAGAGATACTTGCCGTCGGGATCGAACACCGGATCGCTGTCGTTGAAGTACCCGGAGGTGGCCTGGTGCAGCGTGGCATGCGTGACGTCGAAGAAAAACACGGCCTGGTTGCCCGAGCCGGAGGTGCCGCGCGCCCACGTGAGCCAGCGCGAATCGGGTGACCAGCGAAGCGTCAGGCGTTCGAGCTGCCCGTGCGACATCCAGATGGGGCTCTGATCCACCTGCGTGACCTGGCCCGTGTCGGCTTCGACGATGCGGATGCGCATGGCTTGGTCGACAAACGCCAGGCGCTTGTTGTCGGGCGACCACTGCGGCGCGTAGCGGAACCCGACGCCGAGGGACGTGAGGGCGCGTTCGCTTCCGGTGCCATCGGCGGGTCGCAGCGTGAGCTCGTACTCGCCGGACCGGTCGCTCCAGTACGCCAGCGTCTTTCCGTCGGCCGACCAGCGCGGATAGCGCTCTGCCACACCTGAGCTGCGCGAGACACTCATCACTGGTCCGTGCTCGGCAGGCACGCTGAAGATCTCGCCACGCGCCTCGAAAGCCGCGCGCTTGCCGGTCGGCGACACGCTGACCGAGGCGATGTCGTCGTTCACCTTCACGCTGCGCGCCTTGAGCGTCGAGCGATCGGTCACCACCTGCACCTGCACTTCCGACACCTTCCCGGTCGCCAACGCGAGCAAGTACAAGCGGCCGCCAGCGCCAAAGACGATATCGGCCGGGCCAAGCGAGGGGAAGGTCACGTCGTAGTCGCGCAAGTCCGTGACCTGACGCACGGCGCCGGTACCGCGGTCGAGCGCCCAGATGTTCTGCTTCTGGCCCGTGCCCCGATCCGAGAGGAAGTAGACGGTGTCGCCGTGCCACATCGGGAACTCGTCAACCGCGTCGTTCTTCGTGAGGTTCGAGGCGGCGAAGGTCGTCAGGTCGAAGACCCAGATGTCGGGCGACCATCCGCCGCGATACCGCTTCCAGGTGCGAAAGGCCTGCGACTGCGGGAGGTAGGCGATCTTGGTTCCGTCGGGCGAGAAGCTGCCGAACTCCCCGTACGGCACCGCGAGCCTGGTGGGCAGGCCTCCGGTGGCCGCCGCCAGATAGAACTGGCTGTAGCGCTGGCGCCCGCTCTCGCGGCTCGACACGAAGAGCACTCGTGAGCCGTCAGGATGCCAGTCCACGAGGCGATCCGGCATCGGATGGTGTGTGATGCGCACCGGGTCGCCGCCCTGCGTCGGGACGACGTAGACGTCGAGGTTGCCGTCGTAGTTCGCACTGAAGGCGATCTTCGACCCGTCGGGCGAAAATCGCGGGAACTGCTCTTCGCCGCGTGGCGAGCTGAGGCGCACGGCCACGCCGCCCTGCTTTGGCACGACCCAGATGTCGCCTGCGTAGACAAATGCGATGTGGCTGGCCGACACGTCCGGCTGCCGGAACATGCGGGCGTTGACCTGCCCATGCGCGTCCGGCACGGCGGCGACAATCAAGAGGGCGGTCGAGATGACGATCGTGCGAAGGGCTCGTATGTCCATGGCGATTGTCTGCGCTGACGGCGTTTGATGTCGGGCTCCAGATTAGACCGCTATTGTGACCCCGCTGTGCAACTCCGTGCGTGAAGCCTCTGGTGATGACGACGTCTACCAGGTGCGGGCGTGAGCCGGCAATCCAGTCGAGTGTGACGCTCGAGTGGTGGATGGCGTGGAGCCGCCAGAGGACGGGGACGGCGTGAAAGACTGCAGCACCAGCGGCTGCGACTGGACGGCCTGATGCATCCAGGCGCTGCGCCGGTGCCGAGATGGGTCGGTTGATCGTCTCCAAATTCACGCGCGAACCAGTCGTCGAGGCGCGATCGGCCGCGGGTCACGGGTGAAGTATCGGCGTGATACCCTCGGCAGTCCAGCTTCAGGAGTTCGCCATGCCACCCCCGCTCGACGGCATCCTCGAAACGGCCATATACGTCGACGACGTGGACCGCGCCGTGGCGTTCTATCGCGACGTCCTCGGACTCACTATGGTGGACGTCAGTGAGAGGCTGACCGCCCTGTCGGCCGGGCCACGGCAGTTGTTGCTGGTCTTCAAGCGAGGGGCGTCGATGCGGCTGCCGCTGACGCCGCACGACGCCTCCGGTCATTAACACGTCGCCTTTCCGATCGCGTCCACCGTGCTCGAGGCCTGGGAGGAATGGTTCGCGCAACACGGGGTCCCTGTGATCGAGAAGAAGCGATGGGAGCGCGGTGGCACCAGCCTGTACTTCCACGACCCCGACGGCCACCTGCTGGAACTGGCGACGCCTGGTGTGTGGTCGGTGTACTGAAGGCAAGAGCGTGTGCCTTCCCCCGAACACGGCAGCGATGCAGACGGCCCCTTCATCAAGCGAGGGCCGGTCCTTGTCTTCATCGGCCTGGCCGTGCTCGCCGCGATCTGGTCGCTGCGCTCGGGCAATCCGGACGCGGCCAAGCCTACAGCAGGCGAGCTGGTCATCGCGTTTGGCGACAGTCTCGTGGAAGGCGTTGGCGCATCGGCAGGCCACGACGGGCAGTGCGCTTGCCCGGCTCGACTCCGCGGTGCTGTCACGGAGCCCGAGGGTCGTCATCGTGGTGCTCGGCGGCAACGACGTTCTCCGTCGCATTCGGCACGAAGAGACCTTCGCGAACCTCGACGCAATCGCGGGCCGTCTCCGCAGCCGCGGTGCTGCCGTGATACTTGTGGGTCTCAGCGTCGGCGTCTTCACTGACGCCTACGGCAGGGGGTACGAGGATCTCGCCAGGCGCACCTCGTCAGGGCTGGTGCCCGACGTATTGGCAGGCATTAATCCGGATCTGATGGCCGACCAGATTCATCCGAACGACCTGGGTTATCGGATGATGGCAGATCGAATCGAGCCGGTCCTCCGCGACCTGCTGAAGTAGGCAGATCCAGACCGAAGGCGTAGGGCCATTCCATGGCGCAGCGACCGAAGTTGCCAAAGGTCGATCCCGAAATGCAGCGATGGTGTGCGCTGCTCGGGGACGAGGTGTCGGCCTGGCGGCAGGTTCACACCAAGCCGATGTTCGGCATGCTGGCGCTGTACCATGGCGACCGGATCTTCGCGGCCTTGCCGAGAACGCGCGCCGCGGACACGGCCAACTCGCTGCTCATCAAGCTGCCCGGCGTGCGCGACGACCGCCTCGCCGCCGGAAGCGGTCCTGGCAAGGCGTGGGTGAGGTTCGAGATGGAGTCGTCAGCCGACATCCCCGTGGTGCTGCGATGGCTGCAGCGCGCGTACAAGAAAGCCGGTCGCCGTAGCCCGTAGTCCGTAGTCCGTAGCCCGTAGTCCGTAAGGAGTCTCCAATGTCTGAATCTCCCGACGCCGTCCTGCGTGCGTGGTTCGAGGGGCTGTGGAACCAGGGCCGTGAAGACACCATCGACCGCTTGTACGCGCCGGGCGCGCGGGTGCACGGCCTCGGCGCGACGCCAATCGTGGGCCCCGACGAATTCCGCGCGTTCTATCGGACGTTCCGACAGGCGTTCCCGGACATCCACGTCGAGGTCACGCGCACCGTCACCGAGGGCGACATGGCCGTCGTCCACTGCCACGTGACTGGGACACACACCGGTCCCGGCTTTGGCGCGCCAAGCGGCGGGCGCGTGGACTTCTGGGGGCAGTGCACGGGGAGGATTCAGAACGGGCAGATCGTCGAGGGCTGGAACACCTTCGACTTCCTCACCTGCTACCAGCAGATGGGGCTGCTGCCGCAGCTGGCCGTGTGACGCATCGATCGAACCGGCGGCTGGTCCTTGTTACGGCCCTGTTGTTTGCCGTCTCGACGATGTTTCCGATCGTGGCGGCAGTGGTCCAACCCGACCCCTCGCCGCTGTGGGCCGGCGTGGTCGATGTGGCCCTGGCGTTTCTCACCGGCGCGTGCGGGCTGACCATTGCCACGCGGGCCGGTGAACGATTCGACGACCGCGTCGTCAGGTCCGCGTTCCGGATGTACAGGACGGGCGCGACGGCGCTGTTGGTGCTGATCTCGGTCTACTTCGTCGTCGGCGACCGGATCGGTTGGCACATTCTGCTGCCGGGCCTGGCGTGGCGCGCGTGGCTGCTGGCCTGGGTGCTGCCGGCTGCGCTGTCGTTGTGGGAGGGCGCTCGACGATGACCCGCCGTGCCCTTGCCGTGTGGGTGCTGGTGATTGTCGCAGAGACGATCCACGGCATCGCGCGGACGCTGCTGCTGGCGCCGCGGGTCGGTGACTTTCGTGCGCGGCAGATCGCGGTCTTCACCGGATCAGCCATCATCCTTGGCATCGCCACGGCGTTCATCCGGTGGATCAGCCCGCCGAGCACGCGCGCCACGCTGGCCATCGGCGTCCTGTGGCTGGTCCTGACGCTCACCTTCGAAGTCGCGTTCGGGCGTGCGACCGGCGCGTCCTGGGCACGCATCGCCGAGGACTACGACCTTCTACACGGTGGCCTGCTTCCTATCGGGATGCTCGTGCTGGCCCTGGCGCCGCTGATTGCCGCGCGCCTGCGAGGTGTGTTGCCTTACAATCCGTGGCGCGGTTGAACCGCAAGGAGGCCTGTTTATGCGCGCAGTCGTGTTCCTGTTGTCGGCGTCGCTTCTAACCCTCGCGTCGTTGTCCCCCAGTGCCCAGTCCGGCGATGTCCGCGCCGCCATCGAGGCCGCCAACCGGAAGTTCGAAGGGGCGTGGAATAGCAAGAACGCCGCCGCCGCCGTTGCGCTTTACACCGCCAACGCGACCGTCCTGCCACCCAACGGTCCGAGTGCCACGGGCAGCCAGGCGCTGCTGGAGTTCTGGAAGGCGGGGTTGGCCGGCGCGCCCGGTCCGGTGACGCTGACGACGACGGAGGTGGAAGCGCACGGCGATACCGCGCACGAAGTGGGCGCTTACGTGATCTCCACGGCCGACGGCAAAGTCGCCGACAAGGGCAAGTACATAGTTATCTGGAAGCGCGACGGGGGCCAGTGGAAGCTGCATCGCGACATGTGGAGCAGCGACCTGCCGGCCGCAGGGATGTAGGTGTGGATCACCCGGCCGGGCATCACTGCCCGGCCGGCTTGGACGCCTCCTGCCAGATCACGACCTCGGTGGCCCAGTACGTCCCGTTCTTCTCGTCGCCTTGCAGTCGCAAATACGAGCCCTTGCGCACATCGGTGGCCTTGGCGGCCTTGCCGGTTTCGAGCACCGAGAACGCGGTCTTCTCGGTCCAGCACACCGTCTTCTCGGTGTCGTTGTCCCATTCGAGAAACAAGCATTGCTTCTTCTGTTCGATCCGCACCACGTGACCGACGATGCCCTCGGCGGCGGTGAGCTGGGGTGCGACCACTGCGGACGCGAGCCCGGCGATGAGAACGGCAAGCAGACGGCGCATCTGAACCCTCCGGGGTGATAAGAACATACAACGCCCATGACCCGGTCGCCTTCACAACATGCACGGCAACGTCTGGGAGTGAGGCTCGTCCCCGATAACCGCCCGAACCGCCTTCACGAAACACCTCGCCTGAGGTACGCTCTTCACCTCAGCTGCCCCCTTGTTCCCATGAGGACTTCCATGACCCGTCGGATCCTTGCTGCGGCGCTGGCCACAGCCGTGATGGTGCCCGTGGTCGCTGGCGCACAGACCACCAAACGCCCGTACGCGCTCGACGATCTCGGCAAGTTCAGGAACGTCTCTGACCCGCAAATCTCGCCCGACGGCAAGTGGATCGCCTACACGGTCGGCGCGATCGACGTCGAGAAGGACAAGCGCGACAGCGACGTCTGGATGGTGAGCTGGGACGGCAAGGAGACGCTGCAGCTCACCTCGAGCAAGGACAGCGAGTCGCGACCGCGCTGGAGCCCGGACGGCAAGTACCTGGCGTTTACGACCTCACGCGGCGACGAGGACGAGAAGAAAGACGAGGCCAAGAAGGGGTCGCAGGTCTGGCTGCTCAACCGCAGCGGCGGCGAGGCGCAGAAGCTCACCGACGTCAAAGGCGACATCGACGACTACGAGTGGTCGCCCGACAGCACGCGGCTCGTGCTGGTCGTCAGCGATCCCGATCCGAGCGACGACCCGGAGAAGATCGAGGGCTGGAAGAAGAAGACCAAGCCGCCCATCGTCATCGACCGCTACCAGTTCAAGCGGGACCTCTCGGACTACCTCGAGCACCTGCGCGATCACCTGTACCTGTTCGATATCGCGACCAAGAAAGCCGAGCCACTCACCAGCGGCGACTATGACGACCGCAGCCCCTCGTGGTCGCCCGACGGCACGCGAGTCGCGTTTGTCAGCAAGCGCGGCACCGACCCCGACCGCAGCCACGACAGCAACGTGTTTGTCATCGAGGCCAAGGCCGGCGCGACGCCGCGACAGCTCACCACTTACCCCGGCGAAGACGGGGGCCGGCCGGTGTGGAGTCCCGACGGATCGACCATCGCCTACCTTCAGAGCGACGAGGCGAAGTGGTACGCGTACGACCAGGCCAAGCTGGCCCTGATCCCGGCAGCCGGCGGCACAGCGCGCTTGCTCACCGAGTCGCTCGATCGCTCGGTCGGGTCGCCCGAGTGGTCGGCCGACGGCAAGAGCCTGTACTTCACGGTCGAGGACGATCGCGTCGAGTACCTCGCGCGCATTCCGGCAGCCGGCGGCAAAGTCGAGCCGCTCACCACGGGCCGCCGTGTCGTCGGGTCGCCGTCGCTTGGCCCCAATGGCGCGATGGCGCTGCTGTCGTCGTCGGCCAGCTCGCCCAGTGAAGTACACGTGGTCGAAGGCGGCGCACTGCGGAAGGTCACCACGCACAACGACACGTGGGTGAGCGAGGTCGCGTTTTCGAGCATCGAAGACGTCACCTTCACTGCCAGGGACGGCACGGTCGTCAACGGCCTGCTCGCCAGGCCAACCGGCGCGCCGGCCGGCACGCTGCCGCTGATTCTCTGGATTCACGGCGGCCCCAACGGGCAGGACGATCACAGCTTCGACAACATCCGCGAGATTCTCGCCGCCAACGGCTACGCCGTGCTGCAGGTCAACTACCGCGGCGGGTCGGGACGCGGCGCGAAGTATCAGAAGGCGATCTACGCCGACTGGGGCAACCTCGAAGTCGTCGATCTGCTGGCCGGTGTGGACTGGGCGATCAAAAGCGGCGTGGCCGACCCTGCTCGGCTGGGGATCGGCGGCTGGAGCTACGGCGGCATCCTCACCAATTACGCCATCGCCACCGATCCGCGCTTCAAGGCCGCGGCGTCCGGCGCCGGCAGCTCGCTGCAGACCTCGATGTACGGCACCGATCAGTACATCCTGCAGTACGACACCGAGATGGGGCAGCCGTGGAAGAATCCGGACGGCTGGATGAAGGTCAGCTACCCGTTCTTCAAGGCCGATCGCATCAAGACGCCGACGCTCTTCATGGGCGGGCAGAACGACTTCAACGTGCCCATCGCCGGCAGCGAGCAGATGTACCAGGCACTCAAGAGCAACGGCGTCGATGCGCAACTGGTCGTCTACCCCGGCCAGAACCACGGGATCGTGATCCCGAGCTACCAGCGCGATCGCCTCGACCGGTACATCAAGTGGTACGACAAGTACCTGAAGACGCCGGGCCCGGCACCGACGGCGGCGAAGTAGGAACGTGGGACCCACCCATGTCCCGCAACTCTCCCCTCGATCTCTCTCCCGCCGACTTCCGTCGCCTCGGCCATCGCCTCGTCGACGATCTCGCGGAGTTCCTGACATCGCTGCCGTCGCGTCCGGTCTCTCCCGGCGCAACGCCGTCTGATCTTCGCGTCAGGCTGGGACAGCGGCCGTTGCCAGAGGAGGGCGCCGACCCGGCGGTGTTGCTCGCCGACGCGACGCGGCTGATGCTGGACCACTCGGTCTTCAACGGCCACCCGCGCTTCATGGGCTACATCACCTCGTCTGCGGCGCCATTGGGCTCGCTCGCCGAGTTGCTCGCGGCGACGGTGAATCCCAACTGCGGCTCGTGGGGCCTGTCGCCCATGGCGACGCTCATCGAAGAGCAGACCGTCGCGTGGATCGGTCAACTGATCGGCGCACCGCAGGGATCCGGTGGCCTGTTGGTGAGCGGCGGCAACATGGCCAACATGGTTGGCTTCTGGGCCGCGCGCACGGCCAAGGCGCCATGGGACGCGCGCCAGCAAGGCCTTGATGCGCCCGGCGCGTCCAGGCTGGTCGCGTACTGTTCCACCGAGGCCCACACGTGGATTCAGAAGGCCGCCGATCTGAGCGGGCTGGGCACCTCCGCTGTGCGGTGGATCCCGGTTGACGGCCAGCGTCGAATGGACGTCGCCGCGCTCGAACAGCGGATTGCCCGCGATCGCGCCGACGGCGTGACGCCGTTTCTTGTCGTCGGCACCGCGGGAACCGTCAGTACAGGCGCCGTCGATCCCTTGCGTGCCCTCTCCGCGCTCTGCAAAGCCGAAGGGTTCTGGTTCCACGTGGACGGCGCGTACGGCGCGCCCGCGGTCGTGGCACCAGGGGTTCCTGACGACCTGCGCGCGATGAGCGAGGCCGACTCGATCGCCGTGGACCCGCACAAGTGGCTCTACGCGCCGCTGGAAGCCGGGTGCGCGCTGGTACGCGATCCCTCGACGTTGCGCGGCGCCTTCGCGTACACGCCGGACTATTACCACTTCGACAGCGGCGATGCGGCGCCGCCGCCGAACTACTACGAGTACGGTTTGCAGAACTCACGCGGCTTCCGCGCGCTGAAGGTATGGCTGGCGTTGCAGCAGGTGGGCCGGCGCGGTTACGAGACGATGATCGGCGAGGACATGCGGTTGTCGCGCGTGCTGTTCGACCTGGTCGCCGCGCATCCCGAGCTGGACGCGGTCACCCAGGGCCTGAGCATCACGACCTTCCGGTACGTCCCTCCGGGCGTGAGACGCGAGGAGCCGGCCGCCGATGAGGTGCTCAATGTGCTGAACTCGCGAATCCTCGACCGCCTGCAGCAAAGCGGTCGCGCCTACGTGAGCAACGCGATGATCGACGGTCGCTTCGTCCTCCGCTCGTGTATCGTCAACTTCCGGACCAGCGAGCCAGACCTGCAGGAGCTGGTGAACGCCGTCGTCGAGATAGGGCGCGGGGTTCACACGTCGACCTGACCCAACCTGACCCAACCCGGCCGAACCCGGCCGAACCCGATCAACCAGTTCATGTCCCACATCAAACCCTCAGGCCCCATCGACACCCGGGCGTTGTTTGCGCCGTTGCATCAAGAGTTGCTGATGATGCTGCGCACGCTGGCGCCCGAGGATTGGCGCCGCCAGACGCGTGCACCGCGGTGGCTGGTCGGGGATGTCGTCGCGCACCTCATCGACAGTGCCATCCGGCGTCTCAGCATCGAGCGTGACGGACACGCGCCGGTCGCTGCCGACGGCCCCATCACCAGCAACGCGGAGCTGACAGCCTTTCTCGACGGGCTGAATGCCGAGTGGGTGGCCGCCAGCCGCCGGATCAGCCCTCGCCTCTCCATCGAGTGGCTCGACATCGTCGGCCGGCAGCTCTGCGATCTCGTCGAGAGCGCGGACCTTCATGGCACGGCGCGCTTTCCCGTGGCGTGGGCGGGCGAATCGCATTCACCGGCGTGGTTCGACATAGGGCGCGAGTACACCGAGCGCTGGCATCATCACCAGCAGATCGCCGAAGCCGTCGGCGCGCCGCTACTGACGGGCAGACGCTGGCTGCATCCCGTGCTCGACGTGTCGGTGCGGGCCCTGCCGCACGCGTATCGCTGGGTCGAGGCGCCGGCGACCACCAGTGTGACCTTCGAGATCACCGGCGAGGCGGGCGGGCAGTGGACGCTCGTCCGGGAAGCCGCCGGCTGGCGTCTTTTCACCGGCGCCCTGGACCACGCCGCCTCGCACATCCGGCTCGACCAGGACCTGGCGTGGCGCATGTTCTTCAAGCAGCGTTCGCGCGATGACGTGCTCGCCGCGATGGCGGTCGGCGGCCGCATCGACCTGGCGCAGCCATTCGCCGGGGTGCTGGCGGTCATGGCGTAGCGCCGTACGTAGGCCGGAACTTCAGTTCCGGCACTCCGGGTTACACCAGCGAGGCGCCGTTGAGCCGTCGCCTCGGCGCGCTGGGTCTGCCTCTGGGGGAAGAGACCACGCTGCCGCAGTTCCTCTCCGCGCTCCGCGGCGCCAGAGTCGAGGTGCGGCGAGGCGCGGTTGCGGTCACTGGCCGGCTGCTCGACGTCGAGTCGAAGAACCGCGTGCGAGACGGCGCCGTCGAGGAAGTCAATCAGATCTCGGTCGTCACTGAAGGCGGCGAGGTGCACGCGGTCGACCTGGGCGCCGGAACGGTGCTGCGCTTTGCAGACCCTGTGCTGAACCAGCGGGTGAACCGGTATCTGGAGATGGTGGCCTCGTCCCGCGACCAGGATCGCCGCTCGCTCACCATCGACGCCTCGGGCGCTGGCACGCGACGCCTGTATGCCAGCTATGTCAGCGAAGTGCCGGTCTGGAAGACGACATACCGCATCATCCTGCCCGATGACGCCGCAGCAAAGCCACGGCTTCAAGGCTGGGCCCTGATCGACAACACCGTCGGCGACGACTGGACCGACGTCGAGCTGTCGCTCGTTGCGGGTGCGCCGCAGTCGTTCATCCAGCCTCTGTCGCAGCCGCTCTACACGCGGCGCCCGCAGGTGCCCATGGCCAGCGGGTTCATGCTCAGCCCGCAAACACACGCGGAGACGCTCATCGCGGGAGGGGCTGCAGGACGGGTCGTCGATTCGAGCGGTGCGGTCCTGCCAGGCGCTTCTGTGCGCGTGTACGACGCGGCTGGCCAGCTTGTCGGGTCGACCGTCACGAACGCCGAGGGACGCTTCTCGGTCCCCGGC
>JAENWD010000230.1 GCA_016650245.1 Vicinamibacteria bacterium | reverse complement strand
TCGCGCTCGATCTCGGCCGCCAGGCCCCGGACGCGTTCCTGTATCTGTTCCGTTGACAGTAAGATAGGGGGCACGCTCATCGGGTGCGAGGCTACCACAAGGCGTTCATGGAGACGAAGCGGTTCGACATCATCACCGAAGCGGATGCTCGCGTCCTCGAGCTGGGCTCGACGGTGCGGCTTGCCGCGCGCGGCCACATCACGCCACTGGCGGCCGACACGCTCCGGGAGCGGCGCATCACGGTGATCGGCGAGGACATGCGGGCCACGCCCCCCGGGATGTCGCTGGTGCCGGTGGCCGACGTGCGGCGGATCGCGATCGGCAGCGACCACGCAGGCTTCGATCTCAAGGCGCATCTGATTGGCGTCTTGCGCAGCCGCGGACTGCAGGTGCAGGACGCGGGCACGCTCGAGAAGACGCCGGTCGACTACCCGGATGTGGCCGCCGCCGTGTCGAAGATCGTCGCCCGCCAGGAAGCCGACGCCGGCATCGTCATCGACGGCGCGGGTCTGGGGTCGGCGATTGCCGCCAACAAGATCGGCGGCATCCGTGCCGCCATGTGCCTGAACGAGACCCTGGCGCGCTACAGCCGCGAGCACAACGGCGCCAATGTCCTCGCGCTCGGCGCGACACTGATCAGTGCTGATGAGGCCGTGGCCATCGTCCTGCGGTTCATCGAGACCCCGATGCGTGAGCCTCGCTACATCGCCAGGCTCGAGAAGATTGCCCGACTCGAGAACTCTTAGTTACGGGTTACGGGTTACGAATTTCGGGTTGGGTGCCGAGTTACGAGTTACGGGTTACGAGTGGCAGATCACGCAGATGGACCCAGCGCAGCTACGGCGGCTCATCGAGATCATCGCTGAAGAAATGGCGCAGGTCGCGCCGGCGGGCGCCAGCGGGCCGTGTCTGTGCCACGGCGTCCTGTACGACTGCTGTCCGGACCGCGTGCGCGGTGTGCTGGATGCCGGAGCCACGCGCCTGGGCCTGCACGCCAGCGGGGGACCGGCCGGTCAGGTGGCCTCGCTCATCGACCACACGCTGCTCAAGGCCGACGCCACCCGCGCCGAGATCGAGAAGCTCTGCCGCGAGGCCGCGGAGTTTGGGTTCGCGACCGTCTGCGTGAACCCCACATGGGTCGCCCTCGCCGCGCGTCTGCTCGCGGGCAGCCGGTCGAGTGTGTGCTCGGTGGTCGGCTTTCCGCTCGGCGCCACGACGCCCGATGTGAAGCACTACGAGACTCGCCGCGCGATCTTCGACGGCGCGCGCGAGATCGACATGGTGATCAACATCGGCGCGCTCAAGTCCGGCGACCTGCGACTGGTCGAGCGCGACATCGAGGCGGTCGTCGGGCCCTGTCGCGACGCCGGCGTCGTCAGCAAGGTCATCATCGAGGCGGCGCTGCTGACCGACGAAGAGAAGGTCACCGCGTCCACACTTACGAAGGCTGCGGGCGCGGACTTCGTGAAGACGTCCACCGGCTTTGGCCCGGGCGGCGCGACGGTGGCCGATGTCGCCTTGATGCGTCGCGTCGTCGGGGCGGAGATGGGCGTGAAGGCGGCCGGCGGCGTCAAAGACTTCGCCTCGCTGGAAGCGATGGTGGCGGCCGGAGCCACACGTGTCGGCGCCAGCGCCGGCGTGCGCATCGTCCAACAAGCCGGCGGGGGCACCGCGACCACGCCGACGCCACCGGGATATTGATCCGCTGGCCCCGGTCCCAACTCCACCGAGATGGCCATGGCCATCGGCTACAAGCGTGCCGGTATGCCCGGTTTGCTGGTGGCGGGCGGGTGCTTCATCCTGCCGGCTGCGGGTTTGACGCTGCTGCTGGCGTGGCTGTACGTGCGCTACGCGACGCTGCCGTGGTTGCAGCCGGCGCTTGCCGGCCTGGCGCCGGCGGTGGTCGTGGTCGGTTGCCACGGTCGCGATCGTCGTCGCGGTCACGCTCACGCTTGGCGCCAAAGCGGCAGCGAGCCCATGGGCACTGATTCCCGTCCTGGCGTCGGCCCTTGTCGCCGTTGGGGGAGCCGGTGCCGCCGGTGTGCTGATAGCTGGAATTGTCGCCAGCGTGCTCGTGGCTGGATTACGATGATTGGAGATCGTAGCGCAGGCCTTCAGGCCTGCCGGGCCACGGCTGAAGTGCGAAGTGCGAAATGCGAAGTGCAAAGTTGTGACTCTTGCGCGACAGTTCTTATTTCTAAGTTAGATCCTGGGAGGGTTTTGTGGCGAAGAAGATTGGGGACAGCGAGTTGAGAAGCCTGGCGCTGGTCGGTGCGCGCGCGCGCCTGAGTGCGCTGCAGGGAGAAGTGGCATCGCTGCTGGCGACGTTCCCGGAGCTGAGGGGCGGCAGGGGCGCCAAGGCCGCAGCGGCCGAGGGCTCGCTCCCCAAGCGCAAGAAGTCCGGTCGCAAGCGCCCGATGTCGGCGGCGGAGAAGAAGGCCGTGTCCGAGAGGATGCGGAAGTACTGGGCGGAGCGGAGGGCGGGGAAGGCGGCGAAGAAGTAGTGCTGCGCTGCCGAGTGCTGCGTGAGTTTGCCTGGAGCCTGGAGCCCGCAGTCCGAAGCCTGTTTGGAGCGGGCTACGGGAATCGAACCCGTCTAGCTGGCTTGGGAAGCCAGAACATTACCACTATGCTAAGCCCGCAACTGACCACGAGGCGCTCACAATTATAGCAGAGCGCCTCGGGGGCTCATTGACGATTGGTGATTGACGATTGCAGATTATTGCAGATTGCGAATTTCGGGGATTCCGCAAGCGTCAATCGCTATCTCATTCGTCAATCGTCAATCTGCAATCGTCAATGGCTACTCTCGGATCAACGCCACCACCTCGTCCCGCTTTTCCTCCATCAGTGTTGGGGTTGTCGCTTCCAGATTCAAGCGCAGCAGCGGCTCGGTGTTGGACGGGCGCACGTTGAAGTGCCAGCCGGGGTACTCGACCGACACACCGTCGAGGTGCGTCACGGTGCCGTCGGCGTAGCGCTTCGACAGGCCATCGAGCTTGGCCTGGACGACCTCCATGCTGGCGACCTTCGTGTTGATCTCGCCCGAGATGAAGTACTTGGCCTTGAGGGGCGCCAGCAGCTCGGCCAGCGACTGGCCCTTCACCGACATCAGCTCCAGCAGCATCAACGCGGGGATGAAGCCGTTGTCCGCGTAGAAGTTGTCTCGAAAGTAGTAGTGGCCGGTCACTTCGCCACCGAACACGCCATCCCTGTCCCGCATCGTCTTCTTGATGAACGAGTGGCCGACACGGTTCATGATGGCCGTGCCGCCCATCGCGGTGACGACGTCTTTCACGGCGTGGCTGGCACGCAGGTCGTAGACAATCGTCGCGCCTGGTGTCTTGCGCAAGATCGCTTCCGCCAGCAGCGCCGTGATGAAGTCGCCCGAGATGAAGTCGCCGGTGCCGTCGATGAAGAAGCAGCGGTCGGCGTCACCGTCCCACGCGATGCCGATGTCGGCCTTCTCGGCGACGACGCGCTCCACGATGTGCGCCCGGTTCTCTTCGATGAGCGGGTTGGACTCGTGGTTGGGGAAGGTCCCGTCCACCTCCATGCACATCGGGATCACGTGGCAGGGCAGGCGGTCGAACAGCTTCGGCGCCACCAGGCCGCCCATGCCGTTGCCGGCGTCGAGCACGCACGTGAACGGCTTGATCGCCGCCTCGTCGATGAACGAGAACACGTGCTCGACGTAGGCGGCCATCACGTCGCGGCTCGTCCTGCGGCCCGGCGTGGCGGCCGGCGCCGGCAGCGTCCCGTCCTGAAGCATGCTGCGGATCTCGCCCAGGCCCGCATCGCCGCTCAGCGGCCGCGCCTCGGCGCGCACCATCTTGACGCCGTTGTACTGCGAGGGGTTGTGCGACGCGGTGATCTGCGCGCCGCCGTCGAGCTTCGCGCTGGCAACGGCGAAGTACATCATGTCGGTCGCCATCATCCCGTAGTCGACCACGTCGGCGCCCTGGGCCAGCGCGCCCTCGATGAACGCTTCGGCCAGCGACGGTGACGACAGACGCATGTCGCGTGACACGGCGATCCGCTTCGCCCCGAGATACGAGACAAAGCCTCGGCCGATGTCGCAAGCGATCGACTCGTTGAGTTCAGACGGGTAGAGCGCGCGGACGTCGTAGGCTTTGAAGATGTTGGGGTCCATGT
Organism: Vicinamibacteria bacterium; assembly: GCA_016650245.1. GTDB lineage: Bacteria > Acidobacteriota > Vicinamibacteria > Vicinamibacterales > JAENWD01 > JAENWD01. The sequence continues at coordinate 12,455 of JAENWD010000230.1, read as the reverse complement.
GCCGCTACACCTTACTGTAGTCGGTGATCGCTGTCTTGTCGCCAAGCACCGCTCCTGGGCCCACCGTCGTACCTCGCCCCACGTGCACGTTGCGGCCCGCAATGGCATTGGCCACCACGGCCTCCTGTCCGACGCGCCCGTTGCCCCAGAAGATCGCGCCATCCACGCGCGCGTCCGCCTCGATCTGGCAGCCGCGTCCCAGCACGGTGTACGGACCCACGCGGGCCCCGGCACGCACGACCACGCCCTCGTCCAGGAACGCCGGGCCCTCGACGATCGCGCCCTCTTCCACGCGCACATCGTCGGCGCGGAAGACATGGCCGGCCGGCTGGCCCGCAAAGGGCGACGTCTGATAGCGGCCGTCCATGATGTCGCGGTGCACCTGCGTGTACTTCTCGGGCGTGCCGATGTCGATCCAGTAGCCGTCGTAGGGATAGGCGACAAACGTCTCACCGCGTTCGATCAGCGAGGGGAAGAAGCTGCGCTCGATGGACCACGGCGTGTCATCGGGAATCCGGTCGAACGTCGACGGCTCGAGCACGTAGATGCCGGCATTGATGTAGTTGGTGGTGATCTGGTCCGGCGTGGGCTTCTCGAGGAAGCGCAGAACGTTTTGCGCCGCGTCGGTCTCGACCAGACCGTACGCGCTGGGGTTCTCGACCGGCGTCAGCACGATCGTCGCGCGCGCCTGGCGCGATCGGTGCAGCCGCAGCACCGCCGCCAGGTCCACCTGGGTCAGCACGTCGCCGTTGAACACGACGATTGAATCGGTGACGCCGTCGGAGGCAAACTTCACCGCGCCGCCGGTGCCCAGCGGCGCCGGTTCGACAACGTACCGGATCTTGATGCCGAGCGACGAGCCGTCGCCGAAGACGTCTTCGATACGCCGCGGCTGGTAGTTGAGGCTGAGGATGACCTCGTCGATTTCGGGGATCTGCCGGATCAGGTCGATCTGATAGTGGAGAAACGGCCGGTTGAAGATTGGGACGATGGGCTTGGGCGTGTGCAGGGTCAGCGGCCGGAGCCGCGTGCCTTTACCGCCCGCAAGGAGGATCGCTTTCATGACAATCCACCATGATAGCCCAGAGCCCTGTTACAATGCCTGCGGCGGCGAAAGTCCTTGATGAACCTGCCCAACGCGCTGACCGTCACGCGCATCTTCCTGGTCCCCTTGCTTGTCGTCGTCCTACTGACGAAGTTCGAAGGCCATCTGATTTTCGGGGTGCCACGGCAACTGGTGGCGGCGGCCATCTTCGGCCTGGCATCGGTCACCGACTGGCTCGACGGGTATCTCGCGCGCCGACGCGGGCAGGTCACCGCGCTGGGCCGCATGATGGACCCGCTGGCCGACAAACTCCTCACTTCGGCGGCCTTCATCTCGCTGGTGCAACTCGATCTGGCCCCGGCGTGGATGGTCGCGGTGATCATCGGCCGCGAGCTGGCGGTGACGGGCCTTCGCAGTCTGGCCTCGGTGCGCGGCGCGGGCTTTGGCGCCTCGCAACTGGGCAAGATCAAGATGGCCGCGCAGGTCGCTGCCATCCTGCTGCTGATCCTCGGGCAGGACGGCCACCAGCCGTTTCTCGTCCTCGGACAGGTGGCGCTGTGGGTGGTGCTGCTGACAGCGCTGGCCTCGGCGGTGGACTACTACCGCGCGTACCAAACGACGCCGCCGCCGACCGACAAGGTCGCGGATTTCGACGAAGCTCGCAGACAGCGACGCACGGGATAGTTACGAGTGACGAGTTACGAGGTACGAGTACGAAATCTCGCAGATGGTCTGACGGCATCCCGTAATTTCGTAGCTCGTAGCTCGTAGCTGTTACGGCTTGGGTTGGACAGTGGCGCCGGTTTGCGGCGTCTGGGGCTTCTGGTCGGGCGCCGCGGTGGCAGGCGGCGTGGCCGCGTCACCGGCGGGTGCCATCGGCGGGGCGCCTGCCTTGGCCATGTTCGCCTTCAGTTCGGCCTGCCGCAGCGTTGCCTTTTCCAAGTACTCGCTCTGGTTGAACTCGGCGATGAGCTTGTCGTACAGGGGCAGCGCCTCGGCGTCCAGTCTCACCTTCACCAGCGACTCGCCCAGGTAGTAGTACAGGCCGTCGCGATAGGTGAATCCCGGATCGCTCTTGAGCAACGCGCGCAGGCGGTCGATCGCGCCGGGATACCAGCGCTGCTTGAAATAGAAGACCCCGACCTGGTACTCGGCCATGCTCACCCGGTCACGCGCCTCGCGCAGCTTCTGCTCGACTTCCGGTCGCAGCGGGCTGTTGGGATAGCGTTCCACGAACGTCTGGAATTCCCTCACGGCTTCACGCGTCTCGGTCTGGTCGCGTTGCGGGCCCCGCATCTGCCTGAAGTACGTCATCCCGAGCTTGTACTGCGCGTAGTCGGCGCGCGGGCTGGTCGGGTAGAACGTCAGGAACTCGCGGTACTCGTTCACCGACAGCAGGAGCGATTCGGTCGTGGCTTCTCCGAGGTACGAGTCGCCCACGCCGAGCTTGGCATCGGGCCGCAGTTCGCTCTGGGGATAACCGTCGATGATGCGGCGGAAGTACTCGCGCGAGGTCATCCAGCGTTTCCGCTCGAGCGACTCGGTGCCCTTGTCGTAGAGGAACTTGTCGGGCTCGCTGATGCCGACCGGCAGCGTGTCCTTCTTGGCGGCACAGGCCGCAAGGCCTGCCGCCAGCAGGGCGGCAGAGACGATGGTCGTCAGTCGATTGCGGAACTCTGAAGTCATGCGTGCACAGGTAAGCTGGCCAGCCACTGATACTCGGCCGCAAGGCCTTCGGCCAGCGACACAGACGGAACAAAGCCAAGGTCGGCGCGCGCCAGCGACGTGTCGGCGTAGGTGTCGCGCATGTCGCCTTTCTGGGCCGGTCCCCGCTGCACCTTCAACGGCCGGCCCACGACCTGCTCGATGAGCGCCAGTGCGTCGTTGAGCGACACCCGCGAGCCGCCGCCGATGTTGTAGGCGAGGCCCGGCACGCCGCGCTCGCCGGCGGCCACGGTGGCCGCCACGGCGTCGGCGACGAAGGTGAAGTCGCGTGTCTGCAGCCCGTCGCCGAACACCGCGATGGGCGCGCCAACGGCGGCCGCCGTGAGGAACTTGCGAAACGCCATGTCGGGACGTTGCCGGGGGCCATACACGGTGAAGTAGCGCAGTGAGGTCGCCGGGACACCGTGATTCACGGCGTACAGGTGGCACAACTGCTCGGCCGCCAGCTTGGTCACGCCATACGGCGACACGGGGCGCGGCACCTGCGTCTCGCGCATCGGGATGGCGGCCTCGTCGCCGTACACCGACGAGCTCGACGCGTAGACGAGCTTTTCGATCGGGCGTCCGACGCAGGCCTCGAGCAGCCGCTGCGTCGCGTCGATGTTGTTGGCCGTGTACACCTGGAAGTCGCTTCCCCAGCTCTTCCGTACACCGGCCTGCGCCGCCAGATGGAAGATGTGCGTCTTGTCGTCGAGCAGCGCGTCGAGGTCCACTGCCTGCAGGTTGCCTTCGACGAAATGGAAACCTGGCGTGTTCGCGTTGACGGCCAGGTTGGCCTCCTTCATCCAACGCGGGTAGTAGTCCGAGAAGCAGTCCAGGCCCGTCACGGTGGCGCCGCGCGCCAGCAACCGGGCCGCAAGGTGGCTGCCAATGAAACCGGCCGCGCCTGTGACGAGTGCGTTCATCTAAACAAGTCCCTGACACGCTCGGGCAGCCGGCACGGGCGCCCATCGGGGGCCACGGTGGCATGCACGGTCTGTCCGCTGGCCGTCACCACGCCGTCGGCGCGCCGCACAGCCTGGTAGTCAAACGCGATCCGCGCCGCCGACTCCAACCGGCCCGCCGTGCGGATTTCGATCTCATCATCGTATCGCGCTGGACGGTGGTACGCACAGTGGGCCTCGATGACGGGCAACCAGAACCCGGCGGCCTCCATCTCACGGTACGACCAGCCGAGCTCCCGCAGCAGGTCGGTGCGCCCAACCTCGAACCAGACGAAGTAGTTGGCGTGATAAACGACCTGCATCTGGTCGGTTTCCGCGTAGCGAACCCGTACCAGGGTGGTGCCCGACCGCGTCACCGCCGACCTGCGCCGGCGGCCTCGAGGGCCAGGCCCTTGAGCGTCCGGGCCGCGGACTCCGGGTCCTTTGTCCCAAAAATCGAGGCCCCCGCGACGATCATCGTCGCCCCGGCGGCCACGACCAGACCGACATTGCCCGGATCGATGCCGCCGTCGACCTCGATGTCGGCGACGCTGCGCGCGCCGGTCAGCAGCTGGCGGACTCTGGCGATTTTAGACTCGCTATTGCGGAGAAAGGACTGACCGCCAAAGCCGGGGTTGACTGACATCACCAGCACCAGGTCCACCTCGCCGGCCACCTCCTCGATGGCCGACAACGGCGTCGAGGGGTTGAGGGCGACGCCTGCCAGGCAGCCGAGCTGCTTGATGGCCTGGATGGTCCGGCTGAGATGGGGCAGGACCTCGGCGTGGACGGTCAGGATGCCGGCGCCAGCCTCGGCAAACGCGTCGAGGAAGCGGTCGGGGTCGGTGACCATCAAGTGCACGTCGAGCGGCAACGTCGTGACCCGCCGCACCGCCGCCACCACCGCCGGACCCATCGTCAGGTTCGGCACGAAGTGTCCGTCCATCACGTCCACATGGATCAAATCCGCGCCGCCGCGCTCGGCCGCGGCCACCTGCGCGCCAAGCGAGGCGAAGTCGGCCGACAGGATCGACGGGGCCAGCCGTACGGTCATCGACTCACCTCCAGGGCAATGGCGTCACCAGGCGCGATCTGAAAACCACCGGCGGGCGTCTGGCGCAGCACAACGCCGGCAGGCACGCCCGGGTAGGGCTGCGTGCCGGCCAGGGCAACGCGGAAGCCCTTACGCCGGAGGAACTCGGCCGCCCGGTCGCCGTCCACGCCAATCAGATCGGGCATCACGTAGGTGGACCTTTGTCCGCCGCGGTTCACCAGCAGCGCCACGCGATCGCCCTTCACCGAGGCCGCCGGCTCCTGGGCGACGACGGCTTCGGCGGCGTAGTCGTGCGACCGGATTTCGGCGACGGCGGCCAGCGTGAGGCCGTCCTGCTGCAGGCGCATCTGCGCGGTGCGCTCGGTCTGGCCGACCAGGTCGGGCACCGTCGTGGCGGCTTCGCCCGCGCTCACCCACACGCGGATCGACCGCGCGCGCCGGACGCGCGCGCCCGAGAGCGGGTCCTGCTGCAGGATGTACCCGGCCTTCATCTTGGGGTCGGCGCGCTGGTTGTCGTCCACGCGGAGGGTGAGGCCGAGGTCGTCGAGCCGCACCGACGCGTCGTTGACGGACCGCCCAGCCAGGTCGGGCACGGTCACCTCGCGAGCACGCACCGCGACCCGTACCGCGACGAACGCCGACACCAGAAACGTCGCGCCCAGGGCGGCGAGGAGCACCAGAATCTTGCCCGCGCTCCAGACGCGGGATGTGGAAACCATGCGGAAGAGCAGTGTACTACAGGGACTTGTGCCGGGTGCCGGGTGCGTCAGGTCACGCGTTCCAGCGCGGCCGCGTAGAAGCACTCGAGCAGGTGGCGGTCGGGGCGCGTGAGGAGCTCACCGGTGTCCCTGTTCAGCAGCGCCTCGTTGATCCCTTCGTCGATCAAGGTCTTGGCGGCGACGCGGCGGAATTCTGGGTGGTCGGCCAGAAGGGCCGAGACGACCTGCTCGTTCTCCTCGGGCTCACTGGAACACGTGGCGTAGACCAGCCGCCCCCCTGGTGCGACGGCGGCCGACGCCTCTGCCAGCATCCGGCCCTGGCGAATCGCCGCCAGCCCGATGTCGTCCGGGCCACGCCGCCACCGGATGTCCACATCACGCCGGAGTGTCCCCAGACCGGTGCACGGCACATCGACCAGCACGCGGTCGAAGACCGGCCCAAACGGCACACCGGCATGCAGGTCGTGTTCGACAATGGAAGCGCCGGCGCCGTGCGCGTCGAGCAGGCGTCGCAACAGCGCCACGCGTTTGTCGCGCGCGTCGGCAGCGACCAGCAGGCCAGCGCCGTTCAACGCGTCGGCAATCGCCATGGCCTTACCGCCAGGCGCGGCGCACGCGTCGAGCACGCGGTGGCCCGGCCGCGCACCGACCATCAGCGGCACCAGTTGCGAGGCCTCGTCCTGAATCAGGAAGGCACCCGAGGTCGCCAGCACCGTCCGCAGCGGATTGCCAGCGGTGACCGTGAGGCCATCGGGGGCGAAGCGTGTCGGCGTGGTCTCGACATCCAGCTCTCGCAGGCGCAAGGCGACAACCTCTCGCGTCGCGCGCGTCCGATTGACGCGCAGCGTGAGCGGCGCTTCGACATTGTTGAACGCGACCCACGCGAGGGCAGCGTCAAGCCCGAGGCGATCGATCCACCGGGCCACCAGCCAGCGCGGATGCGAGCCCACGATGTGCAGCGCGTCGATGGCGAGGTCGCGATCGGAAGGGGAGTGGATGGCCGCGGGTACGGCCGGCAGCGTCAGACGATCGCGGGTGCGCGAGATCGTCCGCAACACGCCGTTGACGAAGGCGCCTGCGCTGGTCTTGCCCGCGCGCTGCACCAGCGACACCGCGTCGTTCACCACCGCCGCGGCCGGCACGCGCTCCAGGAACAGGATCTGGAACAGGCTCAGGCGCAGCACGTCGAGGACGACGGCGTCGAGTTTACCGAGTGGCCGCGAGACCGTCTGCTGCAGGTGAAAGTCGAGCCGTCGGCGCCACCGGAGCGTGCCGATGACGATGGCGGCAGCCAGGGCGCGGTCACGCTCGTCCGACAATTGCTCGCGCGTGCGCGCCAGGACGTCGGGCAGGTCGGCGCCCGCCGACGCCTTCGACAGCGCGTCGAGCGCCACTCGGCGTGCGGGCGCGGTCATCCCAGCACGGCGCCGGGCGAGACTCGGTGGCCGGCAAGAAACTCGCGCGCCGCCATCGCGCGCTTGCCCTCCGGTTTTACGGTCAGCAACTGCACGGTGCCGTGGCCGGCCGCGACGATGAAGCGGTCGCCGTGCGCGGTGAGGGTCGTGCCGGGCAGCGCGCCGGCCGGCGCAGCCTCGGCGCCGGCTTCCGTGGACACCACCAACAGGCGCGCGCCGTCGAGCGACGTGGAGGCCAGCGGCCACGGGTTGAGCGCGCGCACCTGGTTGTGGATCTCCCCGGCCGGCCGCCACCAAAAGATCGGCGAATCCGCTTTCGTGATGCGATCGGCGTAAGTGACGCCCGTCGGCGGCTGCGGCTCTTCGGGCACGGGGCCTTCGGCCATGCGCTCGACGATCTCGGCCAGCAGCAGGGCGCCGCGCGTCACCAGGATCCGCTCGACATCGCCCGTGGTCTGGCTCGGCCCGATCGGCTCGCGCAGCGTCGCCATCGTCGGCCCGGCGTCGAGCTCGCGGACCACGCGCATGATCGTGACCCCGGTCTCGGTGTCGCCAGCAAGGATGGCCCGATGGATGGGCGCGGCGCCGCGCCAGCGGGGCAGCAACGACGCGTGCACGTTGACCATGCCCAGGCGCGGGATCGCCAGAATCGCGTCCGTGAGGATGCGCCCGTAGGCGGCGACGACGCCCAGATCGGCATCGAGCGCGCGCAGCGCGCCGAGGAACATCTCGTCGCGCATCTTCTCGGGCTGAAGCACGGGCACGCCGCGCTCGAGCGCGAGGGACTTCACCGGACTGGCCGTGACCTGGTGCCCGCGGCCGCTTGGGCGGTCGGGCTGCGTGACGACGCCGACGACGCGGTGGCGCGAGGCGAGCAGGCCATCCAGCGTCGGCACGGCGAAGTCGGGCGTGCCGAAAAAGACGACGCGGAGCGGGGCGTGCGTCACCATCGGCCGAGGTGCTCGAGCTTGCGGACGCCCCGCTCGATGGACGCGCGCTGCAGGCCGCGCAGGCGGTGCACATACAGCAGGCCGTCGAGATGATCCATCTCGTGCTGGAGCGCGCGGGCCAACAGTCCCGTCCCCTCCACCGTCCGGAGGCTGCCGTCGCGGTCCGCGGCGCGCACGACCATTCGCGATGGGCGAAGGACGGTCGCCACAAAGCCGGGCACGCTCAGGCAGCCTTCCTCTTCGAGCTGCATGCCGTCGCGTTCGACGATCTCGGGATTGATGAAGATCTGAAGATCCGAGGCCTTGTGGCCCACGGACAGATCCACGACGAACAGCCGCAGGGCCTCGCCGACCTGTGGCGCTGCCAGGCCGATGCCCGGTGCGGCGTGCATGGTCTCGATCATGTCGTCGATGATCTGCTGGGTCTGGCCGCCGAAGTCGGCGACGGCAGCGGCCGGACAGTGCAGCGCGGGCGTTCCAAGTTTGAGGATGGGTCGAACCATGCCGTCACGAGGGGCGTGCCACCAGCATCAGGCGCCTGCCGCCGTCGAGGTGGCGGCGGCCGCCGCCGCAAAGCGCGCGCGGAGGGCGGCGCACGTCTGGTCGAACGTGCGCGTGATGTCGCCGAGATTGTCGCCCGTGAACCTCTCGAGAAACGCGTCGGCGATGACCAGGCTGACCATCGCCTCGCCGACCACCGCCGCCGCTGTGACGGCGCAGACGTCGCTGCGTTCGATGGCTGCCGGTGACTCCTCGAGCGTCGTCAGATCCACCGACCGCAGCGGTTTCATCAGCGTGGCGATGGGCTTCATGTAGCCGGTGACCCGCAACTGCTCGCCGTTGGTCACGCCGCCTTCGAGCCCGCCCGCGTTGTTGGTGAGACGCGCGACGCCCACGGGCTGCCCGGCGCCGCCAGGGCCAAGCCGCGGCACGATCTCGTCGTGGATGCGCGAGCCGGGCAGCCGGGCAACGTCTGGACCCTTGCCGATGCCCACGGCCTTGATCGCGGGAATCGACACGATGGCCTGCGCCAGGCGGCCGTCGAGCTTGCGGTCCCACTGCACGTAGCTGCCCAGGCCCACCGGCAGGCCCGACACCACGACCTCGAAGGCGCCGCCGAGTGTGTCGCCGGCCTCCTTCGCCTGGTCGATGGCGGCGATCATCTTCTGCTCGACGCCGGCATCGGCGCATCCCAGCGGCGAGTCGGCAGGAATCGCGCGGACCTGTTCGACCGGGACTGCCATCGACTCGTCGAGGCCGACGCCACCGATCATCGTGACGTGGCTCACCACGTCGATGCCGAACTGCGCGAGCAACTGACGCGCCAGCGATCCGACGGCGACGCGCGCGGCGGTCTCGCGCGCGCTGGCACGTTCGAGCACGTCCCGGATATCGGCCAGGTCGTACTTGAGGGCGCCGGCCAGATCGGCGTGTCCGGGGCGCGGCCGCGTCACCGCCGCACGGCTGGCGCCGGTTGCCACCTCCGGCATCTCCGGCTCGACGTGCATCGTCTTTTGCCAGTTCTGCCAGTCCTTGTTCGGAATCAGGAGCGCAATGGGCGCGCCGGTCGTCCGTCCGCGGCGGATGCCCGACAGCACCTGCGCTTTGTCCGATTCGATCGCCATTCGGCGGCCGCGGCCGTATCCGCCTTGCCGCCGTTTCAGCTGCGCAGTGACGGCGTCGAGGTCGATAGGCACCCCGGCCGGCATGCCCTCGATCACCGCGACGAGCGCCTGGCCGTGCGACTCGCCGGCAGTGAGAAAACGCAGCATAGAGGCCGCATTCTATACGAAATTTCTGCCACATCGGGTTGGCGCTCCAGGCGCTGACGCACGCGATGCCGCGCTGATGACGCGCGCCGATCTCGTTGTCTGTCAGCGGTGTACGCGCCGGGCGCGGCTCCACTGCGACCACTGGCCAGAGACGTTGTCCCGCTTCTTGCACCCGAGCGGTGATGCCATGCCGCCGCACACACCGCCGATGCTTGCCTCTCGCTTCGTCGCGATCGACGACGGCACGTCGCTCGACCTGGCGACGGGCGACCGTGTGTGGATCGAGCGGCGGGTGCTCGACGACGTCGCCCGTGCGGTGTGGCCAGAGATGGTGGGGCGCCTGTGGCGGCTCTGGCATCCCGCGCTCGCGCCCTGCGTGGACTTCGGTTTCGTGAGTGCGACCGAATGGTTCGAGGCGTACGCGGTGAGGCCAGCAGACGCCCCAGCCGATCCGCTCAGTGCCCAGGCCGGCAGTGTCCGGTCCTTCCTGCACGCCCACGACGTCGTTTGCGGGCTCAAGGCGCTCGAGCCACGACGCCGATCGCTCGGGCTGATTCCGACGCTCCCTGCCGGAGATGCCCCGGAGCCCCGAGGCACGAGGGGCCCTGGACTGGGAATGCGCGTGGTGCCACGACCGCTCGAGGCGCATGTGTTGACGGCTCTTGACGACCGTGGAGCCCGCGGTCCGCGCATCTGGAGCGTGGACGCCGTGGTTAGCAGCGGATGGCGCACATCGTGGCGTCTGGTCGCGCGCGAGGCGCGGCTGCGGGGATACGTGCCCGTGCAGGCTGCCGTGCTCGAGTCGGCCGTGCGGCGAGGCGACGGCCGCCACACGTCGTGGCTCGCGTTGCTCGACGGGTTCGCCTTGCTCGTGCTGCACGAGCGCGCGGACTGGCACATACCGGATCGCCAGGGATTGGCGCGCCTGCTGGTGCGTGTGGGCGGCTCAGAATCTGCCGGCACGGTAGTGCTCGACGTCGTGCGGCGCGGCCGTCCCCGCGCCGCCGCGCACACCCTCGACGCGCTTGCTGCAGAGCAGCTGGCGGGCGCTCTCTGGGTGTCGCCCGGATGCTGTTCGCCCCAGTGGCTGCGGGCTCGCGCCATCGCCGCCTCGGCCAACGGCCTGCCCGGCGCCTTCGTCTCCGGCGTCGCCACGCGGCTCGGGTTGCGCGCCGACATCCCGACCGTTCACGAACGGGCGCCGGCCTTTGCGGCAACCGAGACGGCAGATCCGGGCACGGACATCGATCCCGCCGGCGTGCTGGAGAGAGCGCGAGCCCTGGTCGCGGCGGGGCGGACCGCCTTGGCCCAGCGGCACGTGCAGCGCGCCGCGTGGGCCTTCGCACGCCGGAACGTCCATCCGGGGTGCGCGCGGTTGTTGGTCGAGGCCTCGCGGCTGGCGGCATCGCGCGGCGACCTGCGGCTGTCGCGTCATTGCTGGCGCGAGGCGGCCCGCCTGGCGCCGGCTGCCTACGCGACCCGCCTGATCGAGGGCGCCGCCGACCTGGCCGAGCAGTGGATCCGTCAGGCGGCCCTGGTCGACGCCGAGTATCTGCTGCACTCGGCGCTGGGCGCCTCGCGGGCCCTCGAGACGCCCCCACCTCCGCGCCTGATCGCGTTGCTGGTGACGTGCCTGTGCTGGCAGGCGCGCTGGGCCGACGCGGTGTATCAGGCCACGAGTGAGGGCGCCGAAATCGATCCGGAGATCGCGGTCGCGCGCGTCTGGGCGCGCCTCGAGCTGCGCGACACGGCCGGGGCCATGGCCGACCTGCGCGCCGTGGGATCCGCATGCGCCGGTGGCGATGCGTCGGTCGCGCAGCTCCGGATCGACGTCGCCAGCGGCGCGGTGGACGCCCTCATGTCGGCTGCGCACTCCTTCGCCGATGCCCACTCTTCGCCTCTGTCGCTGGCCCAGGACGATCGGGTCCTGGTGCCGGCCGAGGGGCTGGTCAGCCACGCCGTCGCGTTGCCCGAGCCGCTGCGTCGACGGCTGCGTGCGCTCACGCGCCACGACGTCGCGCGCCTGGTGCGGGCGCGCGCGCGGCTCATTCTGGCGCTGGCCTCGGCACGCGCCGCCGACCGGCCTCACATCGAAGACGACATGGCGCGCGTCGCGCGAGGCACAAACGCCCGGGCGCTGGCCGCAGGGCACGCTGTGGTGTCGGCCTGGCCGGCACCCTCTGACGGGGAGAACCCACTCATGCTCGACGATCTCGTTGCCGTTTTGCGCGCATGCCAGGCGCACGACGATCCTCGCGCGGCGTTGCCGAAGGTCTGCCAGTTGTTGCAGACGCGCCTTCACGGCAGCGCGGTGCTGGTCGCGGGCTCGAACGCGCACGGCACGATCGCGCTTGCCCGGCTGGGCCACAACGACCTGACCGCGATGGCCCAGCGCGCCGCGCATCTGGGGCAGACCGTAGTGGCCTGTGAGCCGGGCGCCACCGACTGCGCCGTGGCCGTGAGACTGGGCGACGCGGTGGTCGGGGCCCTGGCCTGCCACTGGGCCATGCCCGAATCCCGCCTCGACAAGACCCAGCGCGCGCTGCTGGAGGCGGCGGCCATCGCGGTGGCGCCGACGGTCCGCCTGGCGGTTGAGCTGGCTGGCCGGCCAGTCGTTGGTCCCGAAACCTCGACCCTGCTCGGCACGAGCCAGCCAATGGCCGACGTCCGCGCCGCGGTGGACGCGGCATCGCGTGTGCCGTTCACCGTGCTTGTCGAAGGAGAAAGTGGCAGCGGCAAGGAGTTGGTGGCGCGGGAGATTCACAGCCTGGGTCCGAGACGGTTGCGGTCGTTTTGCGCGGTCAATTGCGCGGCGCTCACCGACGACCTCTGTGAGGCGGAGCTGTTTGGCC
>JAENWD010000229.1 GCA_016650245.1 Vicinamibacteria bacterium | reverse complement strand
TTCCGGCAGCCGCGTCATCAAGTCCGCGACCACCTTGCTCATGTCGTTGCGGGCGACAAGGTCCTCGATGGACTCGACCGGCCCCTGTTCGGCGGCCAGTTCTATCACGTCGACGCCCTCGGGCGAGGGCAGGATCGGGGTGCGGCGCTCGCGCCGCATCCAGTCCCGGCACAAGTTGAGGGCGATGCGGTAGACCCAGGACGAGAACTTCGCCTGCCCGCGGAAATTGCCGATACCGCGGAACGCGCGCAGGAAGGTCTCCTGCACGACGTCGCGCGCCTCTTCCTCCCTGCCGATCACCCTGTACGCCAAGGCAAAGATCGGCCGCTCCCAGCGCAGTACAAGCTGGTTGAAGCTTTCGACGTCGCCCCCAATCGACAGGGCGACGAGTTCCTCGTCGGTCCGCGGCATCAGGCCCTGATCAGGCGTTCTACTGGCTTAGACGTCGGCCTTCAGACTACGGCCTTCAGTCCCCAGCTTCCAGCATAGTGCCCGCATGTTTCTACGTCCCTTCGCCCAGGGCACGCGCCACGACGGCCAGCAACTGCGGCACCCGGAACGGCTTGGCCAGGTAGCCGACGACCCCGAGGTTGACGGCCTCGATCGCGCTTGATTCGGTGGAATAGCCGGTGATGATGATCACTTTCAATGTGGGCTGCAGCCGCCGCGCCTCGCGGATGAGCGTCAGCCCATCCATCACGGGCATGCGCAAGTCGGCAATCAGCAGGTCGTAGGGTCCCAGTCGCAGCCGATCCAGCCCAGTCCGTCCGTCGGCGACGGCCTCCACGTCGTACTCCGTGAGCGCCAGCGTCCGCGTCAGCAGCTCACGGATGCTGGCCTCGTCATCCACCACCAGCACGCGCGGCCGTTCGGGGGACGTCGGCGCCGCAGCAGCCACCGGGGCGCTGCGCGACCTGCGCGACTGCTGGCCGTCGAGCCAGGCGTCGAGATCCGCGCGTCTGAAACGCCATTGGCGGCCGACGCGCACCGCGGGAATCTTGCCGGCCTTGATCAACCGGTAGACCGTGCGCAGGTTCACCTGCAGGTAGTCGAGGACCTCTTCGGTCGTCAGGAAGGTGTCGTCCATATCAGGCTTCGGACTTCGGACTGCGGGCGACGGGGCTGTGGGCCTCTGGCGTCAACGTGATCACGAACCGCGCGCCGCCTTCGTCGCGATTGGTCGCGTCGATCGTGCCGTGGTGGGCCTTGACGATCCCGTAGGTGATCGCCAAGCCCAGGCCGGTGCCATCGCCGACCTCTTTGGTTGTGAAGAACGGCTCGAACAGGCGCGCCTTCACGTCGGGCGACAGCCCCGGCCCGCTGTCCTCCACGGTGATCGTCACCTGTCCGCTCTCGGTCATGGCGGTGCCGACGAGCAGATGGCCGCGGCCCGCCATGGCCTGCTCGGCATTCAGCACGAGATTGAGCAGCCCCTGTTGCAGGAGCAGCCGGTCACCCTTGACCTTCGGCAGCCCGTCGGCGAGATCGCGCCGCACCTGGATGCAGGCAGCCTTGTGCGGTCGAGACCGCAGGTGCAGCACGCGGGCGACCACGGCGTTGACGGACAGGGGGCGACGACGCAGGCGCCCCGATCCCGCAAAGACGAGCAGGTTACGCACGATGCGCGCGGCGCGGTCGGCTTCCCGGTAGACGAGCGTGAGATCGCGCCGTAGCGCCGGGGGCAGCATGTCGGACGAGCGCAACAGCTCGAGATGTCCGAGCACGCCTTGCAGCGGGTTGTTCAGTTCGTGCGCGACGCCGGCGACGAACTGGCCAAGCGCCAGCAGTTTCTGGGATTGTCCAAGCCGGATTTCCAGCGAGGCGCGCTCGGCCTCGAGACGCGATTCGACCGTGACGTCGCGCGCCACGAGCACCATGCCACCAGGCGCGGGATCGAGCCCCGCCAGCGGCGTCAGCGTGAGGTCGAAGGTCCCGCCGAGCCGTTGGTCCACCAGCGCCCCGCGCGCGGCCACCCAAGGCGCGGCCGCACGACGTTGGCCCTCGATCCACTGGGCCAGCGCCGGCGAGACCAAGTCGTTGAGCCTCTGGTCGATCAGCGCATCGCGCGCCTGCCCCATGCGCGCCGCAAAGGCACGGTTGGCCTCGACGATGCGGCCGGCACTGTCGGTGACGGCCACCAGATCGGTGAGTGAGTTGAAGACGTCTTCCAATTCGGCCCGCGATCGCAGCACGTCGTCGAGCAACTGGACGTTCTCCAGGATCGCCGAGAGCTGTCGCCCCACCTCGGTCGCGCGATCGAGCAGGGCGACTTCGCCGCCGGGCTCGAGGCGGATGCCCCGCACCGCAAGCACGCCAAGTGCGCGGCGTCGACCCCGGAGGGGCACCACCAGGCCGACGTTGGTGCCAAGCAGGTCCGTACCGGCGGCGGTGACCAGCTCCGGGCGGTCGCGGCGCAGCGAGGCGGCCAGAGGCGCGTTGAGATCGGCAGTCGAGACCGGCGGCCTCGCCACGGGCCTGTGCGGGTCCGAACTGGCCGCCAGGACCAGCTCCCGCGCCCGCCGGTCGTGCTGCCAGACCTCCACGGCATCGGCCGCCGTGAGGCGTGCGACGCCTCGACACATCGTCTCGAGTGCGGGCATCAGCGGGAACGGCGACGTGCCGCCGCGCGCAAAGGCCTCCATCAGGTCGCGGGCGTCACGATGGAGCGCCAGCTCGTCGGCCGTGCGCGCGCGATCGAGGGCGATGACCATCGCGTCGCCGATCATCGCGGCCTGATCCACATCAGGCACGAGTCCCGGCGGCAGCCCCAGAAGCAGGAGGCCCACGGGCTGTTCGGCGCCTGTCAACGGCACCAGCACACAGGCCGGCGCCCGCAATCGGTCGGCCAGTTCGGGCAGCTCTGTGGCGAGGGACTGGAGCACCAGCGGCCGATCGCTCGACAGCGCTCTGCCGGCAGCGTCCGCGCCCAATGCCGTGGCCAGCCACGGACCGAGGGTCAACGTCTCGAGCCCCATACCGGACACCGCGCGCCACTGACGGGTGGTCGGGTCGGGGCACAGGAGCACCGAGGCGGTGGCGCCGACCAGATCGAGGGCGGCCTGGTGCAGGCCTGGGATCACGCGCGCCGGGTCGCTGCCGCGGGCAAGCAGACGCGTCAGCGATGGCAGAGCGGAAAGCGAAGGCGACACGCCCATTTTTCGGTCGATGGCGGGTAGGTGACGAGCCCCGGCTGCGACATTTTATGTCCGTTGACGACAGCTGTCATGTCATATTGTGCAATCTATTGCGCTCTAAAGTCTTTCAGTGTCATATAAAGTTCTAACTATTGCAGGACTATATGGCGCGGTAATTGAATAGAGGGTAAGGCGGCGATGGTACGCCCAGGTCACGGAGGAGACCAGGGGATGGATGCAGATGGGCCGGCTGATGGCCGCCTTGACAGTGGCGGCGGTCGCGGCAGGGATCGCTGGGTATTCACAGCAGAACACGGAAGCGGCGCTTGCGACGCCGGTCAACGTGGCGATCTCCGCCAGCGTCGCGGCCAACTGCGTGCTGACGGCCGGTTCCGTCGCGTTTGGCGCGTACGACCCGCTCGTGGCCAACGACACGGCCGCTCTGGATCAGACCAGGACCTTCACGGTGCGGTGCGTCAAGGGCGTGACCGCGCAGGTCGGCCTCGATGACGGTCTCAACACGGGGCGTCAGATGAGCGACGGCGGCTCTGAGTTGCTCGACTATGAGCTGTACAAGGACGCCGGCCGGACGACGGTGTGGACCGACACCGGCGCAGGTCGCTACGCCTACACGGCGGCAAACAAGTCGGCCGCGACGTTGACGATCTCTGGTCGGGTCGCCGGAGGCCAGGACGCCGCGGTCGGCAGCTACACGGACACGGTCGTGGCAAGCGCAGAGTTTTAAGAGAGGCGCGACACTTCTTCCTCCCACGCCTGGCGCGTATGTCCTGCACGTCACCTCCGGTGCCATTGGCTGCGACGCGACGCTCGTCGTACAACCTGTTCTAAGGCGGCTTCACCCAGGTGTGGGGCGACGGGACCGGCGGGACGACGACGTACTTCGAGAACAACCCTCCGAACAACAAGGACGTCGTGCTCACGGTGTACGGGCGCATCACCGCCGGGCAGGACGTCGGCGTCGGCAGCTACACGGACACGGTCGTCGTCACGCTGGAGTACTGACGGGGCCTGGCCCCCGTACCCCGCGCGGGGGCCAGGCCCCTGTCTACCCGATCGCCTCCGATACGCGATACCCCGATCGCGTCGCGGCTTCCATCCCCCAATTCAGGTTGTCCGCGTACGCGCCGACGAAGTGGATGCGGCCGTGCGGCTCGATCAGGGCCGGCCAGAACTTCGCAAGCTGGCCTGGGCGGTACGCAGTGGTCTCGCACGCCGACGCCCACGGGTTGGTCGCCCACACGTGGACGTGCGCCTTCTCGATGTCTTCAGAGGCGCCGGGGTAGCGTTTGCGATACATCGCCAGCGCTCCCTCGGGTGACTGCGGGCCGGTGGAGGTCCCGACGATCAACCCGCGGCCGGTCTCGACCTCCTCGCAGGTGCTCCACACGTGATTGAGTTCTCGGTCACCGAACTCCATGTTCGGGCTGATGCGATCCTTGCTCCAGAACTTCGACCGAGACTGAAAGATCGGCCGCGAGTCGAAGTAGTAGGGCACGTTCTGCACGGCAAACGCCTTGGCCTCGGACCACGCCGGCGTGACGGGAATCTGGCGCAGCATCACCGCCGACATCGCGCAGACCAGGTAGTCGGCCTCGTGCGTCACGGGCGCGCCATCGCCGCGACACGTCACGCGTACGCCCGTCTGGCCATGCTCGATCCTGGTCACGGGCGACCGCAGGCGGACGCGTGCGCCCAAGCGATCGACAAACGCGTCGGGCAGTTTCTGGTTGCCTCCGACGAGCCGGTAGACCTTCGGCGGAAACAGCGGCACGCCGCGCAGCTTCAGAATCGCCGCGTGCCATACCGATTGCAGCGCCGAACCGTTGCCGCCGATGAACGCCAGCGCGCCGGCCGAGGCCCCGTCCTTGCGAAACAGGTCGGCGGTCGAGACCTGGTCGAGGTGATTGAGGCCCGCGTCAAACGGCTTGTACTCGTCGTGAAAGGCGTCCAGATACGGCGCGTAGTACAACCCGGCGAGCTCGGGAAACGTGTGCACCTTCACGTAATCGATCTCGCGCCGGTTCAAACCGAGACCTTCGAGCACCTTCGCGTCGGCCAGCATCTCCTCGGTGTGCATCGTGCCGCCAATCCACCGCAGGACGTGCTCCCGGCGCGGGTAGTAGCGGTACGGCAACGCGAATTCGTTGACGTACGACCAGTACCGCTCGTACCCGGGCTTGGTGAAGTGCTCGGCGCCGGCATCGGCGTACAAGCCGTCATCGAGCCCGTCGCGGAACGTGAAGACGTGCCCGCCAGTCCGCTCCGACGCCTCGAGCACGGTCACCTCGTGCCCCCGGCGCACCAGCTCCCAGGCACAACTCAACCCCCCGATGCCCGCGCCGGCGACGATCACCTTCCTGGGGGCGCGCGCCTGGACCTTGGCCGCCATCAGCGTGGCAGCCGTGAGCTTCAACGCGTCGCGCCGTGACAGCAACGTTCCAGACATGTGCGGACCTCCGAACCTGTGAACCCGATGTTATCGATCGTACGTGACCCGGCCGGTCTTCTGATCGATTGTGACGATCGCATCGACACGGTCGACGGCATAGGTCACTGTGCCGCCGCCAGCCCATCGCACTTCCACCTTCGACACCGTCGTCTCGCGCCCGAGCCCG
Source organism: Vicinamibacteria bacterium (assembly GCA_016650245.1). GTDB lineage: Bacteria > Acidobacteriota > Vicinamibacteria > Vicinamibacterales > JAENWD01 > JAENWD01. The sequence continues at coordinate 5,677 of JAENWD010000229.1, read as the reverse complement.
ATGTGAACGCGAAGGTCGGATTGCGAGATCTGACCGCGACCACTCGCCACCTCTCCACGCCGGCGCAGGCCGCCAGCCGTGACGAACACGACCGAGCCAATCCCGTCTCGCGGGCATCTCTGCCCCGGGTCGCCGAGCAGGCGGACCTTCAGCCAGTGACCTGCCGACCCGCCCCCGACGTTACGCGCCACCGTGGGCGCGCCGTCCAGGTTGTTGATGACGACGTCGAGACCGCCGTCGTTGTCGAAGTCGCCGACCGCCGAGCCACGTGAGACGCGCGGCGTCGTCAACCCAGGTCCAGCGGCCGCGCCGATCTCCTCGAAGCGGCGTCCCGCGAGATTGCGGAACAGCAAGGCGCGCTGCGCATACGACGTGTTCCACGGCATCACGTCCGCCGAGGGATAGACGTGGCCGTTGACGACGAGCAGATCGAGCCATCCGTCGTTGTCGTAGTCTAGGAAATCTGTGCCCCAGCCGAGAAACGGGATCGACGCGGTGGCCACCCCCATGCGGAAGCTGACGTCGGTGAACGTCGCGCCGTCGTGGTTGTGATAGAGCACGTTGAAGTCGTCGGCGAAGTTGGTGATGTGGATGTCGTTGCGGCCGTCGTTGTCGTAGTCGCCAATCGCCACGCCCATGTGCGCCTGCTCCCGGCCGTTGCCGTCGAGGGCCGCGCCGGAAGGGTAACTGACGTCGTCGAAGCGGCCGTCTCCTCGGTTGCGATACACGTAGTTCGGCCCGGAATCGTTGGCGACCAGCAGGTCGAGCCGCCCGTCGTCGTCGAGATCGAACCAGGCCACGCCGAGGCCGTAGCGGCCCTTCTCGTCGGCAACCCCGGCCTGCCGGCTGGTCTCGGTGAAGGTGCCGTCGCGGTTGTTACGGAACAGATGATCGGCGGCGCCGCGGAGCCCGCGCGGACCGCACATGACCGCTGCGCCGCGGTAGGTGCAGAACGCCGCGCCAGCCGAGTACGCGGCGCCCATGCCGCCGCCCTGCGCTGGCGGCGCCGACGCTTCCGTGCGTTGGGCCGTGCGCCGAGTCGGTGACGGTGGCAGATTGGCGAGATCCAAGGTGACATAGCCGGCGACAAACAAGTCGAGCCACCCGTCGCCGTCGTAGTCGCCGAAGGCGCATCCCGTGGACCAACTCTCGACGGCCACGCCGGCGGTCTCCGCGACGTCGACGAACCGTCCCCCACCGGCGGCATGGTAGAGCCGATTGCGCCCGAAGTTAGTGACGTAGAGGTCCTCCTGGCCGTCGTTGTCGACATCGCCCACGCAGACGCCCTGCCCCCAACGCTCGTTGGCGACGCCGGCGGTAGCGGCGACATCACGAAAGGTGCCGTCGCCGTTGTTGCGGAAGAGCGCAGCGGGCGGCGCAGCCGGCAGTTGCGAACGGTCCGGGTCGAGAGTCCCGCCGTTGACAAGGTAGATGTCCACGAAGCCGTCGCCATCGAAGTCCGACACCCCGACGCCCGACCCGGTGGCCTCCGGGATGTAGTCCTTCTCTGGGGATCCGGAGACATGGCGGAACGCGCTCAGGCCGGCCTGCGCCGTCACATCGACGAAGCTCACGGCGGGCGCGGCGTTGGGCGACGGCGGCGGCACGACTCGAGTGGGCGGCTCGCCTTGCTGTGCCAGCGTCGCTGCAGCGAGGCCGGTCGCCAGCGTGGCCGCTATGACGGACAGAATTCGACCGATGCGGCTGCCGGAGTGCTGCTTGAGATACGCTGTGCCGAGAACGAGCGATCGCGTGGAGCCGCCCGCGGCAAGCGCGCGCAACGCGGTGGTGAGTGGCCGCACGGCCGGTGACATGGGAATGCTCGCGAGGTTATCAACACGCCGAAGCCAGTGTCAATGCGCGTTCGCGCTCGCGTCGCTGTCGATCTGCGTGGCGCTGACCGCCCCGGCCTCGATCTCCGGCGCCAACGAACCGATCGTCTTTGCCGACGTCGCCGCCGAGGTTGGCGTGACCTTCGTCCATGCCGGGTCCCCCACCCGTGAGAAGTACCTGGTCGAGACGATGGGCGCCGGCGTGGCGATGCTGGACTTCGACAACGACGGCAGGCTCGACCTGTTTTTCGTCAACGGCGCGGCGATTCCAGACCCGATGCCCCGTGGTGGCGCTCCGGACAAGCGCGACGGCCGCTTTCACAATCGACTGTATCGTCAGACGCCGGACGGCCGCTTCGAAGACACGACGACGCGGGCCGGCGTCGCCGGAACCGGATATGGCATGGGCGTGGCCGTCGGCGACTACGACAACGACGGCGATCCCGACCTGTACGTCACCACCTACGGCGGCAACACGCTGTATCGCAACAACGGCGACGGCACCTTCAGTGATGTGACGGCGGCGGCAGGTGTCGGCGCCGGAGGGTGGTCGGCAAGCGCCGCGTTTGTCGATGTCGACCACGACGGGCGCCTGGATCTGTTCGTCACGCGCTATCTGGACTGGTCGTTTGACGCCAACATCTTCTGCGGCGAGCGGCCGCCTGGCCATCGTGCGTACTGTCACCCGGACCGTTATCCCGGCGTGACATCGCTCCTGTACCACAACGACGACGGCACGCGGTTCACCGAAAGTGGCGTGCGGGCCGGCATCGCCGATCCGACGGGAAAGTCGCTGGGCGTCGCCATCGCCGACTTCGACAAAGACGGCCGTATCGACCTCTTCGTCGCCAACGACTCGGTGCGCGAGTTCCTGTTCAGGAACCGCGGCGGCGGGCAGTTCGACGACGTGGCGTTGGCGGCCGGCGCGGCGTACGACCAGGACGGCCGGGCGTTTGCGGGTATGGGCGTGACGTTCGACGATCGCGACAATGACGGCTGGCCCGACCTGGTGGTGACGACCCTGTCGAATCAGCTCTACGCACATTTCCGCAACGAGGGCGGCGCCGGCACGTTCAGCTACGCGACGCACGCGACTGGGCTGGCTCTCATCACACGGCTGCGATCGGGATGGGGCGTCGCGCTGGTGGACGCCGACAACGACGGCTGGCGCGACCTGCTGGTCGCGCAGGGCCACGTGCTGGACACAGTGGAGTTCACCACGCCGCACGTGGGGTATCGGCAGCCGCTGCTCATCGCACGCAACCTGCGCACGCGCTTCGGCGACGTGTCCAACACTGCCGGTCCCGCGTTTGCCGTGCCGCGCGCCTCACGCGGTCTTGCCGTCGGCGATCTCGACGGCGACGGCCGCATGGACGCCGTCGTCAACACGCTGAACGGATCGGCGGTCGTGTTGCGCAACGTGACGGACGCACCGGGTCATTGGCTCGGCGTGCGTCTCACGGGCACCCGGAGCAACCGCGACGGCATCGGCGCCGCAATAGAGGTGGTGGCGTCCGATGGCACGGCGCAAGTCGCGACCGTCAGCACTACGGGCAGCTATCTGTCGGCCAGCGACCGCACCGCGCACTTCGGCCTGGGCGTCAACGCGCGTGTGACGTCGGTGCGCGTGCGCTGGCCGAGCGGCATCGTGCAGACGTTGACGCCAACAGCCATCGACCGAGTGCTGACAATCACCGAGGGGGTGAAGTAGCGGCGCGCAGCTCCTCGGCCTTTGCAAAGGCCGCCTTGGAGCGGACAGTGTCACCGGTGGCCTGGTATGCCATGCCGAGCATGTACCAGGGTTCGCTCATCCCGGGCTCGAGTGCCACGGCCCGCTTCAGGGCTGCAACGCCGTCGGTCGTGCGTCCGACCTTGACGAGGGCCGCGCCGAGACCCGACCACGCCACGGCCGCCGTCGGATCCCGTTTCACCGCCTGCCCGTATCTGGTGACGGCGGCCGCATCGTCCTGCATGTAGGCGAGACAGAAACCGAGCCCGAAGGCGGAGTCGAACGTCGGTTTCACTGCTTCGGCCCGTTCGTACAGCGCGATGGCATCCTCGCAGGCTAGACGGATGCGTTTGAGCTTGGCGAGCGGCAGAAGGGCGTCGAGCAGGTCCGGCTGCACGTTGAGGGCAGCCTGGTAGGCAGTCTCGGCGTCCCTGCGGCGATCCTGGGCCTCGAACGTCTCGCCCTGGAGCTGGAGCACCCGCGCGGAGCCTGGTGCCTCGGTGGCGAGGTGCTCGAAGGCGCTGGCCGCCAGTTGCCCGCTGACGAGGCCGAGGTACGCGAGGACGTCCACGTTGCGCGGGTCGGCACGTAACGCGCGGTCGAGCTCCTCGTACGCCTGGTCGAGCTCGTCGCGCTCGAGGTGCACGCGGGCCAGCAGCACACGACCTGGCGCCTCACGGGGGTGGGCCTTCACGTAGGCGGAACCAAGCTCGAACGCGCGTGCGAGCTCGCCGCGGGTCAGCGCACGCTGGGCCTCGACCAGCCGCGTGTCGGGCCGGGGGGCCGGAGGCTGTGCGCCGGCGCGGGCGCCGGCGAGCAACAGGACAGCCAAGACGCAGCCCACGAGCACGCGACGGTCGATCAACATGAGGAACCCAACGTCACCGCGACGGCGGCACCACCTCGATCATCCGCAGGAAGTCCTGCGCGCGATCTTCACGTTTCTTCTGCAGCTCATCGAGGCGGGCGGCCTGTGCGTCGCGCCGGGGATCGCGCGTGCGGGTGTAGAGCGCCGTGAGATGTACGGTGGCCTGGTAGTTCTCCGCGTCGAGTGACAGGGCCTTCTGCAGCGACGCTTCGGCCTCCGCGTACTTCCCGGCCCGCGTCTGCAGCAGCCCGAGCTCTGCCCAGGCGTCCGCGTAGCTCGGGTTGGCCTGTATCGAGCGGTCCACATACCGCCGTGCCTCGTCGAGCTGACTCGACTGGCGGGTGATGCGCGCCAGAAAGTAGTTCGCGCCCGCGGCCGTCTCGGGCCGTTGGGCGACCTCGGCGAGGTCGCGCTGGGCGCCGTCGAGGTCATTGCTGTAGAACCGCGCGACACCGAGCGCAAACCTGCCGCGCGGGTCGTCTGGCTGCAGGCGCACGTACTTCTCGAAATACGGCACCGCCTCCGACGACTCGTGCCGATGCAGGCTGACCGCTCCCATCATGTAGTTCGCGGCCGGATTCTCGGGATCGAGCGACACGGCCTTCTTCATCGACTCGTACGCCTCGGCGCCAAGGTCGAGCTCGACGCACACGACGCCGAACAGGAAGTGCACGGTGGCGTTCTGCGGATCGAGCACACGCGCGTGGGCGAGGTACCCGAGCGCCCCGCGGTGATCCCCAGCTTTGGCCGCGGCGCGCGAAAGGTCCAACAGAACGGGCACGGTGGGCTCCGTCGACGCGACGCGCTCCAGCGTCCCCCGTGCGTCAGCGAACTGCCCGCGACGCATCTGGATCGTCGCCAGCCGTCGAAGCAGTTCTGGCGCCACGACGCCGCGTCGGTCGAGCGAGGCGAGCAGCCGGCCGAGCACCTCGTCGCCCTGCACGTGGTCGAAGGCGGGCAGCACGACGAGCACGTCTTCGGGCACGAGGTCGGGGTGCGCCGCCAGCGTGTCTGCGACGGCCGCCGACGTGACGTCGCCGGTCCCGGCCAGGTCCGCGACAGCCACGGCGAGCGCCTGGGATCGTCCCTGCACGTCGTGCGGCAGCCGCTCGAGCAAGGCACGCGAGGCGGCAAACTCCCCCGCCTGCGCTCGCAGCAGCGCTGCCTGGAAGAGTCCCTCTGCGTTGGCCGGGTCCACGGAGAGCAGCGCGCGATAGACGTCCAGCGCCTTGGCTCGCGCCGTGGGGT
>JAENWD010000228.1 GCA_016650245.1 Vicinamibacteria bacterium | reverse complement strand
TGCACATCAGGCGGAAGCTCCAGCCCGGTTCGTAGACCAGCGGCAAGCCGCCGGCAATCTGGGTCTGCCGCTCGAGATAAATCGCGATGCCCATCGACTGGACGATCGCGAGCACCAGCGTCAGGTAGCGCGTGTACTGGGTGATCTTGCGCCGGCCCAGCTCGCCTTCCTTCGACAGCTTTTCCAGGAAGGGCCACACCACGGTCAGCAGCTGCAGGATGATCGACGCGCTGATGTAGGGCATGATGCCCAGCGCGAAGATCGTCATCTTCGACAGGTTCTGCCCCGAGAACATGTCGTATAGCCCGAACATCGTGTTCCGGGCCTGCTCGGCCAGCATCGCCAGCGCATCGGTGTTCACGCCCGGCAACACGACGTGGTTGCCGATGCGATACACCGCCAGCATCCCGAGCGTGAACAGCACCCGGTTGCGCAGCTCGCCGACCTGAAAGATATTCCGCAGGCTCTCGACCATTGCGTCCTTAGATGCAGGGCTGAAGCCCTGCCGCCACAGCTGCTCTTACAGAAGTTCCGTCGCGCCGCCGGCCGCCAGGATCTTCTCGGCCGCCTTGCCGCTGAACTTGTGCGCCTTGATGGTCAGCGCCTTGGCCACATCGCCCCGCGCCAGCACCTTCACCGGCGCCGCGCCGGCCGACACCAGACCGTGCTTGCGCAGCAGCTCGGGCGTGACGACCGTGCCGGCCTCGAACACCTCGGCGATGCGGTCCACGTTCACCACCTCGTACTCGCGGCGGAAGATGTTGGTGAACCCGCGCTTGGGAATGCGGCGGTGCAGCGGCATCTGGCCGCCTTCAAAACCGCGCTTGGACTTGTATCCCGACCGCGATTGCGCGCCCTTGTGGCCGCGGCCGGCCGTCTTGCCGTTGCCGCTGCCCTGGCCGCGACCGACGCGGAACTTCTTGCCCTTGGAGCCCTCAGCGGGCTTGAGCTTGTCCAGACCCATCGCCTTAATTCCCTTCGACGGTCACGAGGTGGCGCACCTTGAGGAGCGCGCCGCGCACCTCGGGGGTATCGGTCAGCGTCACCGAGTGCCGGATGCGGCGCAAACCGAGGCTCTCCACGATCTTGAACTGCTTCACGTTGAAGCCGATCGTGCTCTTGACGAGCGTGATCTTGAGCGTCTTCTTCTCAGCCATGTCACGTCTTCCTGATCGCAGGGCTGAAGCCCTGCCGCCACCCTGCCACTCGCTACCGAGTCGTCGCCTGCTCGATCTCGGACAGGTCCTTACCGCGCAGGCGCGCGACGGTGACCGGGTCTTTCAACTGCTGCAGCCCGGTGAAGGTCGCCCGCACGACGTTGTGCGGGTTGGCCGACCCGAGCGACTTGGTCAGCACGTTCTGCACGCCGGCCGCTTCCACCACCGCGCGCACGGCGGCGCCGGCGATGATGCCCGTGCCATCCGGTGCCGGCTTGAGCAGCACGCTGCCCGCTCCGAACTTGCCGATGATCGGGTGCGGAACGGTCGTGCCCTGCAGCGGCACGCGAATCAGGCCCTTCTTGGCTGCCTCGATGCCCTTCTTGATCGCCGAGGGCACCTCCTTCGCCTTGCCGACGCCAAAACCCACCACGCCATGCCCGTCGCCGACGACAACCAGCGCCGAGAAACTGAGGTTCTTGCCGCCCTTGACGACCTTGGTGACACGGTTGATGGCCACCACCGTGTCGCGCAGGTCGAGCTGCGACGGGTCAATCCGTTCGCGCGTTTTCATTAGCTTAAAACTCCAGCCCCGCCGAACGCGCTGCGTCGGCCACGGCCTTGATGCGTCCGTGATACAGGAACCCGTTGCGGTCAAACACCACCTTGGTGATGCCCTTGGCCTTCAGCCGCTCGGCAATCGCCTTGCCGATGGCCTCCGCCCCCTTGCTGTTACCGCCCTTGGCGCCATCGCCCAGCGCAGCCTTGATCGTCGGCTCGAGGCTCGAGACCGACGCGATCGTCGTGCCGGCGCGATCGTCGATCACCTGCACGTAGATGTGCGCCATGCTCCGGTACACCGACAGCCGTGGACGCTCGGGCGTGCCCGTGATGCGCTTGCGCAGCCGCAGCTTGATCCGGTCGCGTCGATCTTCCTTGGTCTTGATTCTCATCGTCTTGTGCTTTCGCGCTGGGTCTCGGCTTCGCCATTTGCGGGGCTAAAGCCCCGCCGCCACAACCTCGGGTTACGCTCCCGTCTTGCCCACCTTCTTCTTCAGCACTTCACCCGTGTAGCGCACGCCCTTCTGCTTGTACGGATCGGGCTTGCGCAGGCGGCGGATGTTGGCTGCGACCTGGCCGACCTTCTGCCGGTCGGCGCCCGTCACGGTGATGTGCGTCTGGCTGCTGACAATGACGTCGACATCCACGGGCACGTCAAAGACCACCGGGTGCGAGTAGCCAAGGGCGAACACCACCTGCTTGCCCTTCTGCTCGGCGCGGTAACCGACGCCGACGATGTCGAGCTCTTTCTTGAAGCCGTCGGTGACGCCGGTGATGGCGTTGGCCACCAGCGTGCGCGCCAGGCCGTGGAACTTGCCAAGCGCCTTGTCCTCGCGCACCAGGCTCGCTGTGAGCTGGCCATCGGCCAGTGCGAACAAGACGCCGGGCGGCAGCGCCTGACGCAGCTCGCCCTTGGGTCCTTTGACCTGGACGGCGTCGGCGGCGACCTGCACGGTCACGCCCTTGGGCACCGGAATCGGTTTCTTGCCAATTCGAGACATTGCTGAATCCTCACCATCGTGCGGCCCTGAAGGGCCGCCGCCACAACCGTGGCGGCAGGGCCAGGGCCCCGCAGCCTCTTACCAGACGTTGCAGAGCACTTCGCCGCCCACGCCGGCCTTGACGGCCTCGCGGCCGCTCAAGACACCGCGCGATGTGGTGAGGATGCTCGTGCCGAGTCCGCCGAACACGGTCGGCACGTCGTCGCGACCGAAATACACGCGGCGGCCGGGCCGGCTCACGCGCTGCACGCCCGTGATGACACGCTCGCCGTGCGGCCCGTACTTCAGGAACAAGCGGATGGCCTTGCGTGGCGAGCCGAGCTCGGTCTTCCCGTCGAGCACCTTGAAGCCGTGGAGGTAGCCCTCCTCGACGAGGATGCGGGCCACCTCGGCCTTCAGCTTCGACGCCGGCATGTCGATCTTCGCCTGCTTCGCGTTCACCCCGTTCCGGATGCGTGTGAGCATGTCAGCAATCGGATCAGTCATATTCCTCAGTCCTGATACGCACAGGAACCCGGGGCGTGCCCATCGTCCTGCGGTCTATCACCCAACCTGATCAACCTGGCCCACTGGGTCCAACCCGACCGAACCAGCCCCAACCAGGCCAAACCCGATCAACCGGTTCGTTACCAGCTGCTCTTGGTGACGCCCGTGACGTCACCTTCCAACGCCAGCTTGCGGAAGCACAGGCGGCACAGCGCGAACTTGCGCATGTAGGCCCGGGGCCGACCGCACCGCTTGCAGCGATTTCTGTGACGCACCTTGAACTTGAGCGTCTTGCTTTCCCGAGCGATCTTCGCCGTAGTTGCCATCAGTTGCTCCGGAACGGCAGCCCCATGAGCTGCAGCAGCTTGCGCGCCTCTTCGTCGGTCCTCGCCGTGGTGACGACCGACACATTCATGCCGCGGGCCTTGTCGACCTTCATGTAGTCGATCTCCGGGAAGATGATCTGATCCCGCAAACCCAGCGTGTAGTTGCCACGGCCGTCGAAGCCTTTGGCCGAGATGCCCTTGAAGTCGCGCACGCGCGGAAGGGCGATGCCCACCAGGCGATCGAGAAAGTCGTACATCCGCTCGCCACGCAGCGTGACCATGGCGCCCACGGGCTGCCCCTGGCGCACCTTGAACTGCGCGATCGACTTGGTGGCACGGCGCACGGCGGCCTTCTGGCCGGTGATCTTGCCCAGCTCGTCGGCGGCCGTGTCGATGATCTTGGCGTTGCTGGTGGCCTCGCCCAGCCCCATGTTGATCACCACTTTGGTGACCTTGGGAATCGCCATGATGTTGGTGTAGCCGAACTCCTTCTTCAGGGCCGGCACGACCTCTTTCTGGTACTTCTCACGGAGCCGGTTCATTTGTCGACCACTCCCTCGCACTTGCGGCACGTCCGGACCTTGCGGCCGTCCGCGAGCACCTTGCGCCCGATGCGGGTCATCGCCCCGCACTCGGGGCACACGAGCTGGACGTTGCTGGCGTGCAGCGACGCCTCGCGCGACACGATGCCGCCCTTGACGTTTTTCGCCGGGTTGGGCCGCGTGTGGCGCTTGATCAGATTCACGCCTTCGACGATCAGGCGGTTCTTTTCCGTCACGACCTTGATGACGCGGCCCTTCTTGCCGCGGTCCTTCCCCGTCGTGATGATGACCGTGTCGTTGCGCCGAATGGGCGTCTGGAGACGAGACATGACTTACAGCACCTCAGGCGCGAGCGAGATGATCTTCATGAACTTCCGCTCGCGCAGCTCGCGGGCGACCGGACCGAACACGCGCGTGCCGACCGGCTCGTTCTGGTCGTTGATCAGCACGGCGGCATTGCGGTCGAATCGGATATAGCTGCCGTCGCGCCGGCGCTGTTCCTTCTTCGTCCGCACGATGACGGCCTTGACGACCTGCCCCTTCTTGACCGTGCCGTCCGGGGTGGCTTCCTTGACCGAGGCGGTGACGATGTCGCCCAGCCGCGCGTAGCGGCCGGTCGACCCGCCGATCGGGTTGATCACGGCAATCTTGCGCGCGCCGGAATTGTCGGCGACGTCGAGGATCGAACGCATCTGGATCATGGCGTCCCCCTTAGACCTTCTTGGCCTTGCGCACGACGCGCGTCACGACCCAGCGCTTGTTCTTGCTGAGCGGCCGGCTCTCGACGATGGCGACCTGATCGCCGGTCTTGGCGCCCTGTTCGTCGTGGGCCATGAACTTGGAGGTGCGCCGCTGCGCCTTGCCGTAGAGTTCGTGACGCACGACCCGCTCGATCGCGACGACGACCGTGTTGGTCATCTTGTCGCTCACCACGGTCCCGAGCTTCTCTGCTTTGCTCATCTGGTTACCCGTTCTTCTGCCGCAGCAGGGTCTTGACCCGCGCCAGGTCGCGCCGCACGTGCCGCACCTTCAGCGGCGCCTCCAGCTGCCCCATGGACTTCTGGATGCGCAGGCGAAAGAGCTGGTCGTCGAGCTCCTTCTCCCTGGCGCGCAGATCGTCGGCCGACAGATCCTTGAAAACGGCGATCTTGGCCATTACACGTGCTCCTGCGCGAAGCGCGTCGCAAACTTCGTGAGGATGGGGAGCTTGGACGCGGCCAGCTTCATCGCGACCTTCGCGTCGGTCTCGCTCACGCCTTCCATCTCGAAGAGAATGCGTCCGGGCCGTACCACGCACACCCAATGGTCGGGCGCGCCCTTGCCCTTACCCATCCGGGTTTCCTGGGGCTTCTTGGTGATCGGCTTGTCGGGAAACACCCGCACCCAGATTTTGCCGCCACGCTTGATGGAGCGCGTCATCGCGACCCGGGCCGCCTCTATCTGGCGATCTGTGAGCCAGCACGGCTCGAGCGCCTTGAGCCCGTAGTCGCCAAACGACACGTCGGACCCACGCCAGGCCTTGCCAGCCATGCGCCCGCGCTGCTGCTTGCGGTACTTGACCTTCTTCGGCATCAACATGATGCATGTACTCCACTGCTCAGCTCATTGACGATTGCAGATTGCAGATTGACGATTAAGAAATGCCGCAGATGCACCATCCCCGTAATTTCGTCAATCGACAATCGTCGATCGTCAATCGTCAATTCCTAGGCCCGCGCCGGGGCGCGCGCTCGCGGTATTCCTCTTCACGGCCGATGCGCGGCCGCAGCCGTTCGCCTTTGTACAGCCACACCTTCACGCCAATCTGGCCGTAGGTCGTGCTGGCTTCGGCAAACCCGTAGTCGATGTCGGCCCGCAGCGTCTGCAGCGGCAGCTGCCCGTGCAGATACCACTCGGACCGCGCGATCTCGGCGCCGTTGAGGCGGCCAGACACGCGAACCTTGATGCCGCGTGCGCCGAAGCGCAACGCAGACTCGACGGCCTTGCGCATCGCGCGCCGGAACGCCACGCGCTTTTCCAGCTGCATGGCGACCGACTCGGCGATGAGCTGGCTGTCGAGCTCGGGCTTCTGGATCTCCTGGATGTTGATGAAGACCTCGCGGCTCGTGCGCTTCTGCACTTCCTGCTTCAGCTTGTCGACTTCCGTGCCCTTGCGGCCGATGATGATGCCCGGCCGGCTGGTGTAGATGTCGATCTTCAGCTTGTTGGCCGCGCGCTCGGTCTCGATCTTGGCCACGCCGGCGTGCTGGAACCGCTTCTTGAGGTCGGCGCGCAGCGCGATGTCTTCGTGCAACAGCTTGGCGTAGTCGCGATCCGAGTACCAACGCGACCGCCAGGTCTTGTTGAACCCGAGCCGGAACCCGTACGGGTGAACTTTCTGGCCCACGTCCTACTCCTTGTCCGACTTCTTGTCGGCCCGCGCTTTCGGCGCGGACGCTTTTGCCTTCGGCGCGGCCTTCTTGCGAGCCGGCGCCCCGTCTTGAGCCGCCACAGGCGCCACCTTCACCGGCCGCTCGCTCACGGCCACCGTCAGGTGGGTGGTGCGCTTGACCACACGAAACGCCCGGCCCATCGGCGCCGGCCGCACGCGTTTTTGCGACGGTCCGTTGTTGGCGTAGCACGCCGAGACGAACAGCCGCTCGAGATCGCCGCCAAACCCGTCCTTCTGCTGCGCGTTGGCAATCGCCGACTGCAGGACCTTTGCGATGTCCTTTGCGACGGTCTTGCGCGTGAACTTCAACGTCGCCAGCGCCTGATTCACCGCGCGCCCGCGAATCAGCGCGAGCACCAGCCCGGCCTTCTGTGCCGAGGTGCGGATGTATTTCGCCGTGGCTTCCGCGTGCACCATGTCGATCTCTCCAACGTCGGGCGGGTCACAGACCCGCCCCTGCACCGTTATTTCGCGGCCGGGACGGCGGACTTTTCAGACTTCGCCGCGTGGCCCTTGAACGTCCGGGTCGGCGCAAACTCGCCCAGCTTGTGGCCCACCATGTTCTCGGTCACGTACACCGGGATGAACTTGCGCCCGTTGTGCACGGCCATCGTGTGCCCCACCATCTCGGGCACCACGGTGGAACGGCGCGACCAGGTCTTGACGACCTTCTTGTCTCCGCCCCGGTTCATGCCCTCGATCTTCTCGAGCAGTGACGTCTCGACGAAGGGGCCCTTCTTCAGTGATCTGCTCATAGTCGTCGCCTACTTCTTCCGCCGCGTGACGATGAACTTGTCCGTCGTCTTGTTGTTGCGCGTCTTGAAGCCCTTGGCGGGCTGGCCCCACGGGCTGACCGGGTGACGGCCACCGCTGGTCTTGCCCTCGCCCCCGCCCAGCGGGTGATCCACCGGGTTCATCGCGACGCCGCGCACGTGCGGGCGCTTGCCCAGCCACCGGCTGCGGCCGGCCTTGCCGATTGACACGTTCTCGTGATCGACGTTGCCCACCTGGCCGATCGTCGCGACGCACTCGAGCAGGATCTTGCGGATCTCGCCCGACGGCATCTTCACCGACGCGTACTCGCTTTCCTTGGCCACCAACTGCACGCTCGACCCGGCCGAGCGCGCGATCTGCCCGCCCTTGCCCGGCTTGAGCTCCACGTTGTGCAGCAACGTGCCCAGCGGGACGTTCTTGAGCGGCAGCGTGTTGCCCGGCAGGATGTCGACGTTCGCGCCGGCCACGATCGTGTCGCCCACCTTCATCCCCAGCGCCTGCAGGATGTAGCGCTTCTCGCCGTCCGCATACGTAATCAGCGCGATGCGCGCCGAGCGGTTCGGGTCGTACTCGATCGTCGAGACTTTGCCCGGGATGTCGATCTTGTCGCGCTTGAAGTCGATCACGCGGTACACGCGCTTGTGACCGCCGCCACGCCACCACGAGGTCAACTCGCCGCGGTTATTGCGGCCGCCGGACTTCTTGAGCGGTTCGGTGAGCGGCTTGTGCGGCCGGGTCGCCGTGATGTCGTCGAAGACCTGGACGGTCTGAAACCGCCGGCCCGGCGACGTGGGCTTGTATGTGCGGATGGGCATGACGGGTTAGGCCCCCTCGAGGAATTCGGGCAACTTCTCGCCCTCGCGCAACCGGACGTAGGCCTTCTTCCAGTCCGGGCGGCGGCCGGCAAACCGGCCCTGCCGCTTGATCTTGCCGCGCATGGTCGTCGTGCGCACGTCGGCCACCTTGCTCCCGAACAGCGTCTCGACGGCGCGGCGGATCTGAATCTTGTTCGCGTGCGTGGCCACCTGCAGCACCAGCGTCAGGCCGTCCTCGCGCAGGATGGTCGTCTTCTCGGTGATGAGCGGCCGGCGGATCACGTCGGTCAACTTCATGACGCCAATACCTCCTGCAGCCGTTCGATGGCCGCACGCGTGGCCACGACCTTGACCGTATCCATCACATCGCGCGCCGTCACACGGTTGCTCGCCACCAGACGCACGCCGGCCAGGTTCCTGGCCGCCAGCGTGAAGGTCGGGTCCAGCTTCACGTCGAGCACCAGCGTCTTGCCGCTGACACCGAGCCCCTTGAACACCGCCGCGGCGGCCTTGGTCCTGGCCTCGCTCACAGCCAGGGCGTCGACGACAATGACGTCGCCGTCCTTGAGCCGCTGGCTCAGCGCCTCGCGCAACGCCGCCTTCTCGACCTTCTTCGGCAAGTGGTAGTCGTAGCTGCGCGGCTGCGGGCCGAACACTGTGCCGCCCTTGCGCCACAGCGGATTGCGCGTCTCGCCGACACGCGCCCGCCCGGTGCCCTTCTGGCGCCACGGCTTCTTGCCGCTGCCGCTGACATCGCCACGGACCTTGGTGGCGTGCGTGCCGCGGCGCTCGCTGGCGTTTTGTCGCGTCACCGACTCCCAGATGAGGTCGGTCTTCACGCGCCCGCCGAACACATCGTCGCGGACGTCGACCGAACCGACCTTCTGGTTCTGCGAATTGACTACATCTACAGTCATGTCAGTTTCTCGTCGCCGTCGGCCTTCAGCCTGCGGCCTTCTGTCTTCAGCCAGGGCCGTCAGCCCCGGAGGCTGAGGACCGAGGGCCGAAGGCTATTTCTTCGGCTTCGCCTTGCCCTTGGTCGACGCTTCGACCTGCGGCTTGGCCTCGGGCTTGGCCGCAATCGCCTTGCGGATCAGCACGTACCCGCTGGCCGCGCCCGGCACCGCACCGCGGACGATGATCAGGTTGTTCTCGGCATCCACGCTCACGACGCGCAGATTGCGCGTCGTCACGCGCCGGCTGCCCATGTGGCCCGCCGCCCGCATGCCCTTGATGACACGCGACGGATACGAGCTGGCGCCAATCGAGCCCGGCGCCCGATGGAACATCGAGCCATGCGTCGCGGCGCCGCCCGCGAAGTGGTGACGCTTGACCACGCCCTGGAAACCCAGGCCGCGGCTGGTGCCAATCACATCCACCCGCTCGCCGGCAGTGAAGAGCGCGCCCACCAGCACCTGCTCGCCCGCCTTGGGGGCCTCGGCGCCCTTGGCGACTTTCACTTCGCGCCGCACACGCGTGGGCGGCACGTTGGCCAACTTGTAATGGCCGGCGATGGCTTTGTTCACCTTCGGGGCCTTCTCTTCGACCAGGCCGAGCTGCACGGCCTGGTAGCCGTCGCTCTGCGCGCTTTTCGCCTGCACGACGACGCAGGGGCCGGCCTTGAGGACCGTCGCCGGCTGCACCGTGCCGTCTTTGTCGAACAACTGGGTCATGCCCACTTTTCTGCCGATGATTCCCGTCACCATGGCTTACTTCCCGTGCTCTTTGCCGAAGGCCTTGATCTCGACGTCCACACCCGCCGGCAGATCGAGCTTCATCAGCGCGTCCACCGTCTGCGGTGTCGGCTCGAAGATGTCGATCAGGCGCTTGTGCGTCCGGATCTCGAACTGCTCG
The DNA here is from genome assembly GCA_016650245.1 of Vicinamibacteria bacterium. Taxonomy (GTDB): domain Bacteria; phylum Acidobacteriota; class Vicinamibacteria; order Vicinamibacterales; family JAENWD01; genus JAENWD01. The sequence goes on along the minus strand of JAENWD010000228.1, from coordinate 420 downwards.
CGCGACTTCTTGTCGACGTGCGGCGAGCGGAGCACCGTCCACCGGTTGCGCTCGGTCGGCAGTGGAATTGGACCCGCCAGGCGCGCACCGGTGCGCCGCGCGGTGTCGACGATCTCGCTGGTCGACTGATCGAGCACCCGGTAGTCGTACGCCTTCAGGCGGATGCGAATCTTGTCACTGAACGTGGCAGACATGTCTGAATCCTTCGACTTCAGCCTTCCGCCTTCCGCCGTCGGGGCTCCCCGAAGGCCGACGGCCGATGACTGAAGGCCGTTTACGCCAAGATCTCGGTGATCGTGCCGGCGCCCACCGTGCGGCCGCCTTCACGAATCGCAAACCGCGCGCCCTTTTCGATCGCCACCGGCGTGATCAGCTCCGCCGTGATCGTCGTGTTGTCGCCCGGCATCACCATCTCCACCC
>JAENWD010000227.1 GCA_016650245.1 Vicinamibacteria bacterium | reverse complement strand
TTCCCCTCAACGAGTTAGCAGGCGCGCTGCTCATATGATTGTCCGCGAGGTCTTCCCGAACGGGGTCCGTCTCATCACCGAGCAGATGGACCACGTCCGGTCGGTCTCGGTGGGCGTGTGGCTGACACGCGGCTCGCGCCACGAGCCTCAAGAGCACGGCGGCATCGCGCACTTTGTCGAGCACATGCTCTTCAAGGGCACCACGTCGCGCAGTGCCGAGGACATCGCGCAGCAGGTCGACAGCCTGGGCGGGCACCTGGACGCCTTCACCTCGAAGGAGTACGCCGGCTACTACATCAAGGTGCTCGACGAGCACCTGTCGACGGCGCTCGACGTGCTGTCGGACCTGGTGCTGCACCCGGCGTTTGACCCCGACGACATCGAGCGCGAGAAGAAAGTGATCCTCGAAGAGATCAAGATGGTCGAGGACACCCCCGACGACCTGGTCCACGAGCTGTTCACGCAGAGCTTCTGGCGCGACCATCCGCTTGGCCAGCCCATCCTGGGCACCGCCGACAGCGTGCAGGCCCTGACGCCTCACGTCCTCCGCTCGTATTTCGCCAACACCTACACGGCCTCCAACGTCGTGATCGTGGCCGTCGGCAACATCACCCACGCGCAGATGCGCGCCCTGCTCGAGCCGACCTTCGGCGCGTTGAACACCGTCGGCGACGCGGCGACCGAACAGCCGCCGGCCGTGGTGCGTCACGCGCAGGTGCGCGCCAAGGATCTGGAGCAGAGCCACGTGTTGCTCGGCACCAGTTCCTACCCGCAGAACCACGACGACCGGTACGCCGCGTACGTGCTCAACACGATGCTGGGCGGCTCGATGAGCTCGCGGCTGTTCCAGAACGTGCGCGAGAAGCGCGGGCTGGCCTATGCCGTCTTCAGCAACCTGGTGGCCTACCGCGACGCCGGACAGCTCACCATCTACGCCGGTTGTGCCAACGGCGCGGTCCGTGAGCTGGTGTCGGTGGTCGTCGACGAGCTGCGCGGCATGAAGCAGCCGCCGCCGGACGCCGAGGTGCGCCGCGCCAAGGACCACTTGAAGGGCAGCCTCATGCTGAGCCTCGAGAGCACCTCGAGTCGCATGTCGAACCTGGCGCGCCAGGAGATGTACTTCGATCGCCAGTTCGGGCTCGACGAGACCATCAAGAGCATCGAACGCGTCACCGCAAGCGACGTCGAGCGCGTCGCCCGGGACCTGTTTGCCAACAGCTCGCTGGGTGCCACGGTGCTGGGCCAGCAGAGCGGGTTTGAGCTGTCGGACAAGGAATTGGACCTTGGCTGATACGTACGACACGTACGCCAACCACGCGAATACGTACGCCAACCACGGAGACACGGAGATCACAAAGAACGCACGGAGACTCTTTGGGTTTTCTCTTTCCAAAGAAGAGACTCTGTGTGGCCTCCGTGTTCTCCGTGTCTCTGTGGTTGCCGGGCTTTTGTAGCCATGATCCCCCGATACACCAACCCAGAGATGGGTCGCCTCTGGACCGAGCAGCGACGCTACGAGGCGTGGCTCGAGGTCGAACTGGCCGCCGCCGATGCCATGGCGGCCGCGGGCATCATCCCATCGGACGCCGCGCGCGAGATACGCGCGAAGGCGGGCTTCGACGTCGCCCGCATCGAAGAGATCGAGCAGACCACGCACCACGATGTGATCGCGTTCACGACCGCCGTGGCCGAGCACGTCGGAGCGGCGGCCCGGTACCTGCACTTCGGCCTCACCTCCTCTGACGTCGTGGACACGGCGCTGGCGCTGCAGATGGTCGAGTCGTGCGACCTGACCCTGCGCAACCTCGACGGCCTGGCCCAGGCGATCCGCGCTCGGGCCGACCAGCATCGCCGGACGCCGATGATCGGCCGCACGCACGGCATGCACGCCGAGCCGATGACGCTTGGCTTGAAGCTGGCGCTGTGGTACGCCGAGATTCAGCGCGACATCAGTCGCGTGCGTCGCGCGCGCGAGGCGGTGCGGGTGGGCAAGATCTCCGGCGCCGTCGGGACCTTCGCGCACCTGCCGCCGGCCATCGAAGCCGACGTCTGCCGGCGCCTTGGGCTCGAGCCCGCGCCTGTCTCCTCGCAGGTCATCCAGCGCGACCGGCACGCCGAGCTGATGACGGCGCTGGCGATCGCAGGCGCGTCGCTCGAGAAGTTCGCGCTGGAGATTCGCGGCCTGCAGAGAACCGAAATCGGCGAGGTCGAAGAGCCGTTTGCCAAGGGGCAGAAGGGCAGCTCGGCGATGCCGCACAAGCGCAACCCCATCGGCTGCGAGCAGATCTGCGGCCTGGCGCGGCTGCTGCGCGCCAATGCGATGGCGGCGTTGGAGAACGTCGCGCTCTGGCACGAGCGCGACATCTCGCATTCCTCGGTCGAGCGCGTGATCCTGCCCGACACCTTCATCGCGCTGGACCACATGCTGCGCCGCTTCACGCGCATCGTGACGGGCATGGTCGTGTATCAGGAGCGGATGCTCGAGAACCTGCAGCGCAGCCGCGGCGTGGTGTTCTCCGGACAGGTGCTGCTCGAACTGGCCCAGCGCGGAATCTCACGCGAGCTGGCGTACGCGTGGGTGCAGCGAAACGCGATGCAGTCGTTCCACGACGAGGCGGACTTCAAGACCCTGTTGCTGGCCGACACCGACGTGATGGCCGTCCTGAAGCCGGCCGACATCGAGCACGCGTTCGACCTCGAGACGCAGCTCCGACACGTCGACACGATCTTCGACCGGGTCTTTCAGGAGGTAGCCGCCGGATGAAGGCGCGGGTGTTTGTCACGCTCAAGCCCTCGGTGTTCGATCCGCAGGGCCACACCATCACCGAAGCCCTGCACCAGATGGGCTATGGCGGCGTCCAGGATGTCCGCCAGGGCAAGTACTTCGAGCTGAACCTGCCGGGCACCTCCGCCGATCAGGCCAGGACGCTTGCGGCCGAAGTGGCCCGGAAACTGCTGGCCAACCCGGTGATCGAGAGCTATCGCATCGAGGTCGCCGAATGAAATTCGCCATCGTCGTCTTTCCCGGTTCCAACTGTGACCACGACGCGTATCACGCGACCAAGCACGTGCTCGGGCAGGACGCCGAGTTCGTGTGGCACAAGGAAACCGACCTGAAGGGCGCCGACGTGGTGATTCTCCCCGGCGGGTTCGCGCACGGCGACTACCTGCGCACGGGCGCCATCGCCCGGTTCTCGCCGGTGATGGACGCGGTGCGGGCATTTGCCGCGGCGAGACACCCGGTGATCGGGATCTGCAACGGGTTCCAGGTCCTGCTCGAAGCCGAGCTGCTGCCCGGCGCGATGCTGCGCAACACCGAGAAGTACAAGTGCGAGTACGTGCACGTGCGCGTGGAGCAGACCGACACGCCGTTTACCAATCTGTGCGCGAAGGGGCAGGTCCTGAAGATCCCCATAGCACACGGCGAGGGCAACTACTACGCCGATCCCGAGACGATGGCTGCAGTTGAAGCGAATCGGCAGGTCATCTTCCGCTACGTCTCGCCTAAGGGCGAGGTGACCTCGGAATCCAACCCGAACGGGTCGCTCAACAACATCGCCGGCATCTGCAACCAGGCGCGCAACGTCGTCGGGCTGATGCCGCACCCCGAGCGCGCGTGCGAGTCG
>JAENWD010000226.1 GCA_016650245.1 Vicinamibacteria bacterium | reverse complement strand
TGCGAAGCACCCCGAGGCCAGGTGCGAAGCACCCCGAGGCCAGGTGCGAAGCACCCCGAGGCCAAGTGCGAAGCACCCGAGGCCAGGTGCGAAGCTCCAGAGGCCAGGTGCGAAGCTCCAGAGGCCAGGTGCGAAGCACCCGAGGCCCGAGGCCATCTGTAGTACCGTCGTTCGGATGCGTTGGGCGACATTGATACGACTGGGGCGCCTTGGGCCGGCGGCGGCGGCCACGGCGTTTCTGCCTCCGATCGGCAGCCTGATCCTGTTGGGGACGATGAACCAGTCGGCGCCGTGGTTGCAGTCGCACGGCGTGGTGGGTGTGCTGCTGTTCGTGGCGGCGTTTTCGGTCTTCGGTGGGTTCGCGCTGCTGCCCACCTACGCGCCCTCCGTGCTTGGCGGCTGGGCGTTTGGCATGGCGATTGGCCTTGCGGCCACGCTGGCGGGTTTTGTCGGCGCGTCGGCGATTGGCTTTGCGATCGCGCGCCATTTGTCGGGCAACCGACTGCTGCAGGTGCTGGACGAGTATCCGCGCGGACAGGCGCTGCATCGCGCGCTGCTGGCCGGATCGTGGCGCCGCACGCTGCTGGTTGTGACCCTGCTCCGGGTGCCGCCCAACGGGCCGTTTGCGATGACGAACCTGCTGCTGGCGGCGACCGGTGTCGGCTGGGGACCGTATCTGATCGGGTCGCTGCTGGGGCTCACGCCGCGCGTGGCCGCCGCCGTCATCGTCGGGGCCAGCCTTTCACAACTCGATTTGCGCCATCTGGAACGCGGCGGCTCGGCCTATCTGAGCATCGGCCTCAGCCTCGCGGTTGTGATCACGCTGGGATGGCTGGCGAATCGCGCTCTGACCGACTTCGTGGGTTCTTCGGGTTCTTCAGGTTCTTCGGCGTAATCGATGAGAATCCGCGTCATTCCCAAGAAGCCCTCTGTGCCCTCCGTGCCTTTGTGGCTAATCAGAGCGGCCGCTGCGCTGGGACCACGTGGGCCCCGCGCGATCGGGCACGTCGAGCGCGTTGAACAGGCCCAGCGGCTGCGTCACATCGACCAGCGCGTCGCGCTGCTTCTCCAGCCGCTCGGTCTCGTCCTGGAAGTCGGCATGGTGCTTTTCGAACACCAGCATCTCGCTCCAGTACTCGATGACCAGGTACCGATGCCCAATGGCCAGGTCGCGAAGAAACGAGGCGCCCAGAAACGACCGGCTGCGGCGGCCCAGCGCCGTCCAGGCGCCGTCGGCGCCATAGAGGGCCTCGAACTCCTCGTTCTTCCCCGCCTTCACGTCGAACTGCCAGACCAGCGCAATCACGTACACCGCCTTCCTGACGGGGGAACTTTACCAGATGCTGGCCTCGGGAACTGACGCAGAGGGCCTCAGCCCTCAGGAGGCTTCGCCACCTAGCCTCTGGAGCTTACGCAGCTAGCCTCGCGAAATTTCGCGGACTGTCGTGAGGCTATCTTCCCGGCCTCCTGAGGCCTGAGGCTACCTGCGTAAGTTCCCGAGGCTATCAGCGTAAGTTCCAGAGGCTGGCTGCGTGAGTTCCTGAGGCTCACAGCGTCAGTTCCGGAGGCTATGGCATGCTACAGTCCCGATCGTGGAGCACCTGATCAAGCACTACGCGCTCGAGGCGGGCGCGCTCGAAATCCAGTACATCGAGGAGTTCTTCGGGGAATTCGGCCGGAAGAAGGCGGCCACCGAGATCGTCGAGCGCCTGGCCGATCGCGAGCACCTGATCCACATCATCGAGGCGCCGCTGCCCGACGATCCGGGCCAGATCTCGCCGGTCGCCTTCAAGGTGGGCCACGAAATCCGCGATGGCGAGACGATCCCGAAGCTGGCCGATCTGGTCAGACGGCTTGACGGCGCCGTCAACTTCAACGACCGCAAAGTGCTGTACGCCTGGATTGGCGGCACACGCCGCGACTGGCGCGGCCAGGGCTTCTTCCGCGCGCTCAGCGAAGAACAGGAGGCGTGGGCCCTGGCCAACGGGTTCCACGAGATCGTCGTCAAGACCAAGAACAGGTTCTACGAGATGCGCGGCACCCTCGACAACCTCGAGTTCCAGGTGGTGAAATACGAGCGCCACCCACGCGACAACGGAGAGTCGAAGGTCTACCTGTCGAAGAAACTCGACGCGTCCGTCCTCAAATCCCATCGGCTCTCGCGCACCGTCGTCCAGGCATAGACACCGTGTTCCTCGGTCACTTCGCTGCTGGATTCGCGGCCAAGAAGCTTACGCCGTACACCTCGCTGGGCACGCTGCTGCTCACTGCGCAACTGCTGGATCTGATCTGGCCGACACTGCTCCTGCTAGACATCGAGCGCGTGCGCATCGCGCCGGGCGACACGGCGGTCACACCGCTGGACTTCGTCAGCTACCCGTGGTCACACAGCCTGCTGATGGCTGCCGTGTGGGCGCTGCTCTTCGCGGGCCTCTACGCGCTGGTCCGCCGCTACCCGCGCGGCGCCATCGTCACGCTGGGGCTGGTGCTGTCGCACTGGGTGCTCGACCTCATCGCGCATCGCCCGGATCTGCCGCTGGTGCCCTTTGGCGGCCCGGTGGTCGGCCTCGGCCTGTGGCACTCCCTGCCTGCGACGGTGGTCGTCGAAGGGCTGATGTTCGCGCTGGGGTTGTATCTCTACACGGTCAACACCGAGCCGGTGGACACGATCGGCACCCGTGCGTTTGTCGCCTTCGTGATCGCGCTGGTGGCCATTTACACCGGGAACCTCCTTGGCCCACCGCCGCCAGACGAGCAGACCATCGCGTACGTCGGCCACGCGCAGTGGCTGCTGGTGGGGTGGGGATATTGGTTGGACCGCCACAGAGTCGCAATTCGCCAATGGTGAGATCGGGCCTCAGGAACTGACGCTGATAGCCTCAGACCTCTGGAGGACGGGAAGATAGCCTCAGGCCTCAGGAACTGGGCTGCTAGCCTCACATGACTACACACTTATCTGTCGCGTTGGTGTCGCTGCTGGTCGCGGTCGCGCCGCCAGACTGGAGCCGTTTCCGGGGTCCCAACGGAACGGGCGTCGCCGAGACAACGAATCTGCCGACCGAAGTTGGGCCGACGACCAACGTCGTCTGGAAGACGGCGCTGCCGCCGGGGCATTCCTCGCCGGTGCTCACCGAGTCGCGCATCTTTCTCACCGCGCACACGGCCGACAAGACGAACTACCAGCTGCTGGTGATCGCGCTGGACCGCGCGACGGGCAAAGAGTTGTGGCGGCGCGAGGTGCCGCGCAGCAAGACAGGCCGCATCGAGAACGTCAACGGGCCGGCCTCGCCAAGTCCGGTCACCGACGGCGAGTCGGTGTATGCGTTCTTCCAGGAGTTCGGCCTGATCAGCTTCACCGCGGACGGCACGGAGCGGTGGCGTCTGCCTATGGGGCCGTTCAACATCTACTACGGCTTCGGCGCCTCGCCCATGCTGGTGGACGACGTGCTGATTCTGCCGGTGGATCAGGACCTGGGCGCGTATCTGGTGGCGATCGATCGGCGCACGGGCACACTGCGCTGGAAGGTAGAGCGTCCGCACGTCATCTCCGGCTACTCCACGCCGACCCTGTATCGCCCGGCCGGCGGCCCGGCGCAGGTCGTGATTCCCGAGTCGTTTCAGCTGACGTCGTACGCCGTCGCCGACGGGAAGAAGCTGTGGTGGGTGCGCGGGCTGGCGTGCGAGATGAAGTCGGTGGCGAGTCTCGACGGGCAGACGCTGTACGTGAACGGCTGGGGCTTCCCGCAAAACCAGCCGGGCCGGCAGGTGCCGACGGTGACATTTGACGAGGGCCTGAAGCGGTACGACAAAGACGGCGACGGGCTGGTCGGCAAGGCCGAGATCGTCGGCGACCAGCCGATGGACAAGATGCTGGCCGGCGACTACGGCTTCCCCGCCTTCGATCTCGATCGCGACGACACGCTGGACGGCCGCGAGTGGGACGTGGCCCGCGCGATGCTCGCCTCTGAAAACGGCTTGCTCGCCGTGACGCTTGGCGGCGAGGGCGACATGACCGCCTCCGCCATCAAATGGCGCTATCAGCGTCCCGTCCCGCAGGTGCCTTCCACGCTGCTCTACAAGGGCGTGCTGTTCATGGTGAACGACAGCGGCATCCTCATCAGCTTCGATCCGGCCACCGGCCAGGTGCTGAAGCAGGGCCGCCTCAAGGGCGCCATCGACAAATACTTCGCGTCACCGGTCGGCGCCGACGGCCACGTGTGGCTTGTCAGCCAGGACGGCACGCTGTCGGTCGTGTCGGCGAAAGCGGACTGGGAGATCGAAGCGGTCAACGCGCTCGACGACGAGGTGTTTGCGACGCCGGCGATTGCGGATGGACGGATGTACGTGCGCACGCGAGGGCACCTGTACGCGTTTGGCCGGTGATGGAGTCAGCCTTCAAGGAGTCTGAACACTTCGACCTCTGATATCCGTCCCCTCACCTCCACCATCCCGATCCGGTTCATCGCCAGTTCCCTCGGCAACTGCCGCGCGGTGGCGCCAGACATCACGATCTGCCCTGGCGACGCGTTGCCCTTGATGCGCGCGGCGGTGTTCACGACGTCGCCCAGCACCGTGAACTCGCGGCGCCTGGTCGTGCCGATATCGCCCACCATCGCCTTGCCGCTGGCAATCGAGATGCGCACTTCCAGCGGGATGACCGGCTGCTCGTCGTTGAAGGCCGCCAGCGCCTTGCGCATCCCCAGGGCCGTCTTCGCCGCACGCAGCGCGTGGTCGGTCTGCTCGAACGGCGCGTTGTAGACCACCATCATCTCGTCGCCGATGAACTTGTCCAGCGTGCCGTCGTTCTCGAAGATGACGTCGCACATCTTCGAGAAGAATCCGTTCAACAGACTGACGATGTCGTTGGGATCCAGGCCTTCGCACAGCGTGGTGAACGAGACGATATCGCAGAACAGGATCGAGACCTCGCGCTCCTGCGCCAGAAACTGCGTGTCGGCCTCATCGCCCGCCGTCAGGATCCGCTCGATGACGCTGTGCGAGTGGTAGCGCTGCAGGCGTTCGCGGCGTCGGGCTTCGCGCAGCAGCTGCTCTGACAGCCGCGCCTGCTCGATCCCGATCGACGCGTAGTTGGCAATCGCCGTGAACGCGTCGAGATCGGCCGCGTTGAAGGTGTGTCGCTGGCTGTCAACGTAGAGCACGCCGACGACCTTCCCGTGGACGAGCAGCGGCGCGCACATGAACGAGCGCACGGCCTGCGTCACCAGGCTGGCGACGCCGCCCAGCCGGGGGTCCGACGGGACGTCGGTGGCCAGCATCGCCACCTGCTCGTCGATGACGGTGCGCACCACCGTGCGGCTCAGCGTGACGCCTTCAGGGACGCTCTTGTCTCGGCAGCGCATGGCCGCCGGCCGGAGGCCTTCGGGCGCCGTCTCGTCGGAGAGCAGCAGGAACACGCGCTCGTTGGGCAGGACCTCGAAGGTCAGCTCGGCCAGCCGTGCCAGCACTTCCGGCAGCGGCCGCACCGACAGCAGCATGCGGCCGACCTCGGCGAAGATCGCCAGCACGCGCTCGGCCGTCATCACCTCCTGGCTGGTGTGAATCGACGACCGCTCGCCGACCTTGCGGACGATCGTCGCGTCCGCGGGGCGCGCGTCAAACTGCACGCGCGGCGCGCTGTGCGCGAGTGTCAGGTCCACCTCGCCCAGCCGCACCCGGTCGCCAGCGACGACCTCGGTTTCGGCCGCGATGCGTCCGCCGCCGACAAACGTTCCGCAGCGGCTGCCCAAATCCGTGACGAAGCACCGGTCCCGGTCCACGCGAAACTTCGCATGCCGCCTGGACACGCTGCCCGGCGAGAGCACGATCTGCGACGAGGGCGACCGGCCGGCGACGGTGTCGCCGGTGCCCAAATCGAATTTGAAAGGTTTGCCGAGAACGGTTCCCTGAAGACTGAACACTGAACCGAATCTTAACAGGTTGATCGGGTTGGGGCAGGTTGGGCCAGGTTGGGTCAGGTTGGGTCAGGTTGATCAGGTTGCGTCTGTCGCGCGACCCGAGCGGCCAGCGGCCCCCAAGGCGCGGTTCGGTTACGATTCCCCACATGCGATGGATTCTGGTTGTGCTCGCGGTTGCGCTCGGCGCGGCCGTTCCGTCGGGCCAGGCGCCGACGTATGACACGGTCTTGATCGGCGGCCGTCTGGTGGACGGCACTGGCGCGCCGTGGGTGCGGACCGACCTCGCCATCACCGGCGACCGCATCGCCGCCATCGGCGACCTCAGCAAGGCGACGGCAAAGACGCGCGTCGACGTCACGGGGCTCGTCGTGGCGCCGGGCTTCATCGACATGCTGGGCCAGTCCGAAGACTTCATCCTGGTCGATGGCCGCGCGGCGTCGAAGATCACGCAAGGCATCACCACCGAGATCACCGGCGAGGGCAAGTCCATCGCGCCGGTCAACGCGCGGATGATCGCCGCCGCGAAAGCCTCCTGGGACCACTACGGCATCGTCTTGGACTTCACGACGCTGGCGGGCTATTTCGAGCGGCTCGAGCAGCGGTCCAAGCCGGCGATCAACATCGGCACGTTTGTCGGCGCCGGCGGCGTGCGCGACTACGTCATCGGCCGCGTCAACCGCCCGGCCACCGCCGACGACCTGGCGGCGATGGAGACGCTGGTGGAGCAGGCCATGCAGGAGGGCGCACTCGGCTTGAGCACATCGCTGCAGTACGTGCCGGACCGCTTCGCGACCACCGAAGAGATCATCGCGCTGGCGAAAGTGGCGCGCCGCCACGGCGGCATCTACATCTCGCACCAGCGGTCCGAGAGCGGCCAGATC
>JAENWD010000225.1 GCA_016650245.1 Vicinamibacteria bacterium | reverse complement strand
CGGCACCGAAACCATCCTCCTCGCCGAAGATAGCGCAGAGCTCCGCACGCTGGTCACGCGTTTTCTTGAACCCGCCGGCTACACCGTGCTCGGGGCGGCTTCAGGCGAGGAGGCGCTGCGCTTGCTGGAGCGTCATGAAAAGTCGGTGCAACTCCTGATCAGCCCGGTGCACCTCTTGCTCAGCGACGTGGTACTACCCGGCATCAGCGGACGACACCTCGCGGATCAGGTCGTGCAGACTCATCCGGGGATGAAGGTGCTCTACATGTCAGGCTATACGAGCGACACCATCGTGCGACATGGGGTGTTGGAGGCGCAGGTGGCCTTCCTCAACAAGCCGTTCACCGCAGCGGCGTTGCTCCGAAAGGTCCGGGAGTCGCTGGATTCGTAGGCCGGTACCTCCGCCGCATGGGCGGACCGGGAGGGCGACGATGGCACCGCTGAACCGGACCCTTCGAAAGCCGACCGCCCACCCGACAGCGGTCTGCGCGCGGCCGGTCTCATCTCAGATCGCTGTACTCAAATTGGGTTTACCAGAATGAATCTGCGTGAATCTGCGCCATCTGCGGGTAGATCGTCGGCCTAATCCCAGCCAATCCTCGCCATCCGTTACACAGAATTTACATGGTAGAAATCGGGCTGAAACCGCCTCCGCATTACCATCCCCGCATGAGTACTCGCGTCATGCGCTTGGGATCTGCCTGGTTGCTCGTGGCTGGGCTTGGCCTGGCGGGATGTTCCAAGGGACCGGAGTCGCCCGGCGGCGGCACGCCGGCGTCAGGCGCCGGCATCGTCCGCATCGACGGATCGAGCACGGTGTTCCCCATCAGCGAGGCCGTCGCCGAGGAGTTCCAGAAGGTGACGCCGAATGCCAAGGTAACCGTGCGCATTTCGGGCACCGGAGGCGGCTTTCAGAAGTTCTGCCGCGGTGAAAGCGACATCAGCAACGCCAGCCGGCCCATCAAGCCGACCGAGATCGAGGCGTGCGGCAAGGCGGGCATCGCGTTCAGCGAACTGCCCGTCGCCTACGACGGCCTGGTCCTGGTCGTGAACCCGAAAAACACCTGGGTGGACCACCTCACGTTGGCCGATCTCAAGAAGATCTGGGCGCCCGAGGCGCAGGGTAAGATCATGAAGTGGAGCCAGGTCCGTGCGGGATGGCCCGACCGTGAGTTGCACCTGTTTGGCGCCGGGGTCGACTCGGGCACCTACGACTACTTCACCGAAGCCGTCAACGGCAAGGAAGGCGCCAGCCGCGGCGACTTCACCTCGAGCGAGGACGACAACGTGCTCGTGCAGGGCGTGGCCACCGATGAACTGGCCCTCGGCTTCTTCGGCATCGCCTACTTCGAACAGAACGCCGCCAAGCTCAAGGCCGTGCCGATCGACGACGGGAAGGACGACAACGGCAAGGGGCCGATTGCGGCCACAGTCGAGACGGTCAAGAACGCGACGTACCAACCCCTGGCGCGGCCCCTGTTCATCTACGTCGCGCACAAGAGCGCCGATCGCCCGGAGGTGAAGGGCTTTGTCGAGTTCTACTTCGCGCAAGGCGCAGCGCTGGTGAGGGAAGTGGGCTACGTGCCCCTGACCGACGAGGGCTACCAGCTTGCCAAGGCGCACTTCGACAAGCGCGTGCCCGGTACGATCTTCGGCAGCGGCGGATCGCAGGTTGGCATCACCATCGAGCAACTGCTGGCGCGCGAGCGCACCCAGTAGCCTGCTGGCGGATTCATGAAGCGGTTCGAGTTCCTGATCGAGCGCGCGCTGTTGCTCTGCGCGCTGGTCTCGGTGGCCACCACGGTCGGCATCGTCGGGGTCCTGCTGTTTGAGACCGTCGAGTTCTTCACCGAGGTGTCGATCGTCGAGTTCCTCACCGGCACCGAGTGGACGCCGCTGTTTGCGAACCCGAAGTTCGGCGTCTGGCCGCTGGTGCTTGGCACGCTGCTGGTATCTGGCATCGCGATGGCGGTCGCGCTGCCGCTCGGGCTGTTGAGCGCGGTGTACCTCAGCGAGTACGCGCCGCCACCGATGCGGCGCGTCCTCAAGCCGGTGCTCGAAGTGCTGGCCGGGGTGCCGACGGTGGTCTACGGGTACTTCGCGCTGCTGTTTGTGACACCGCTCCTGCAGTCGCTGATGCCTTCGCTGGCTGGCTTCAACGCGCTGAGCCCGGGCATCGTGATGGGCATCATGATCCTGCCGCTGGTCTCGTCGCTGGCCGAAGACGCGATGCAGAGCGTGCCCAACAGCCTGCGGGAGGGCGCCTACGCGCTCGGCGCCACGCGGATGCAGACGGCGCTCACCGTCGTCGTGCCGGCGGCGTTTTCGGGAATCACGGCGGCCTTCATCCTGGCGGTGAGCCGGGCCGTGGGCGAGACGATGATCGTCGCGATTGCGGCCGGCCAGCAGCCGCGCGCGACGATCGACCCGCGTGTGCCGATTGAGACGATGACCGCCTACATCGTGCAGGTGAGCCTGGGCGACACGCCAGCGGGCACGCTCGAGTACCGCACGATCTTCGCCGTCGGGATGTTGCTGTTCCTGGGCACGTTCGGCCTCAACCTCGCCAGCACGTGGGTGCGCGAGCGGTATCGCGAGGTGTATTGATGGCCTCCGCGTCCACCGCCCTCGCGACGCCCGATGTCGATGCCGGCATCGCACGCCGCCGCACGCTCGATCTTGTGTTCCAGGCCGTGGCGCTGCTGGTCCTGCTGGCGGTGCTTGCGGCTCTGGCGGCGCTGGTCTACTCAATTCTGCACGACGGCCTGGGCCGGCTGTCGTGGGACTTCCTGACCAGCTACACATCGCGGCACGCCTCGCACGCGGGCATTCGCCCGGCCCTGGCGGGCAGCATCTTCATCATCGTGCTGACGGCAGGCATCGCGCTGCCGGTGGGTGTGGCGGCGGCCATCTACCTGGAAGAGTACGGGACGCGCAGCCGGATGGCCCGACTCATCGAGCTCAACATCGCGAACCTGGCGGCCGTGCCGTCGATCATCTACGGCTTGCTGGGCCTCGGGCTGTTCGTCCGCGTGTTGGGGTTCGGAGGCTCGATCCTGGCCGGCGCCTCGACGCTGGCGCTGCTGGTGCTGCCGGTGGTGATCCTGTCCACGCGCGAGGCGCTGCGCACCGTGCCGATGTCGCTGCGTGAAGGGTCGTACGCGCTTGGGGCGACCAAGTGGCAGACGATCTGGTATCAGGTGCTGCCGGTGGCGCTGCCGGGAATCCTCACGGGGCTGATCCTGGCGTTGTCGCGCGCCATTGGCGAGACCGCGCCGCTCATCACCATCGGCGCGCTGACCTACGTGCCGTTTCTCCCCGACAGCGTCTGGTCGCCGTTCACGGTGCTGCCCATCCAGATCTTCAACTGGGTGTCGCGTCCGCAGGTGGAGTTTGCGCAGAACGCGGCCGCGGCGATCATCGTGCTGCTGGCCCTGCTGTTGACGATGAATGCGACGGCTATCTGGCTGCGCGACCGCTTCCAGAAGCGGAGGATCTCATGAGTGCGGGAACCCCGGTCGTCCCCTCGCTGGCCGCGCGCACCCGTCCGGGTTCGGCATCGCTGGCGGATCGTCCGGTCAAGATCGACGTGAAGGACCTGAACTTCTACTACGGGCAGAAGCGCGCCCTCGAGAACATCTCCATCCAGCTGCGGGCGAATGTGGTCTCGGCCTTCATCGGGCCGTCGGGATGTGGCAAGAGCACGTTTCTGCGCACGCTGAACCGGATGAACGACATCATCCCCGGCACACGCGTGGACGGCACGGTACTCATCGACAACGTCAACATCTACGACCCCAAGATCGACGTGGTCGGGCTGCGACGCCGCGTCGGGATGGTGTTTCAGAAATCGAACCCGTTTCCCAAGAGCATCTTCGACAACGTCGCCTACGGCCTGCGCATCAACGGCATGGCGACCAGCAAGGCCGAGGTGCACGAGCGGGTGGAGGCAAGCCTGCGGGCGGCCGCGCTGTGGGACGAAGTGAAGGACCGGCTGCACGACTCGGCGCTGGCCATTTCCGGGGGCCAGCAGCAGCGGCTGTGCATCGCGCGCGCGCTGGCCGTCAAGCCCAAGGTGCTGCTGATGGACGAGCCGGCCTCGGCGCTGGACCCGATTGCCACGCAGCACATCGAAGAGCTCATCTACGATCTGAAGAAGGACTACACGATCGTCATCGTGACCCACAACATGCAACAGGCGGCGCGCGTGTCCGACTTCACGGCGTTTTTCTGGCTGGGCCGGCTGGTGGAGTACGACCGGACGGAGAAGATCTTCACCGCTCCGGCCGAGAAATTGACTGAAGATTACGTCACCGGCCGCTTCGGGTAGGGAGAACGCGCCCCATGGAACGTCTCGTCCGACACTTTCAGGAAGAGCTCGACGTGCTCAAGACCCGCCTGCTCGAAATGGGCGGGCTGGCCGAGGAACGCGTCCGCCATGCCGTCCAGAGCCTGGCCGACCGCGACTTCGGCCTCATCGAAGCCGTGCTGGCGGGCGATGAGCCGGTCAACCAGCTGCACATCGAAATCGACGACCGGGTGCTCAAGCTGCTCGCACTTCACCAACCGGTGGCCGCAGATCTGCGGGCCGTGATGGCGGCGGTGAAGATCAACACCGACCTGGAGCGGGTGGCCGACCTGGCCGTGAACATCGCGGAAGCGGCCAAACGCTACGCCCAGCATCCGCCGGTCAAGAAGCTCATCGACATCCCCCGTATGACCGACATCGCGCAGGCGATGCTGCGCGACGCGCTCGACGCCTACGTCAAAGGCGACGTCGCGCTGGCCCAGCACGTGCTGGACGAAGACGACAAACTCGACGCGCTCAAGACCCAGATCTTCCGCGAACTGCTGACCTTCATGCTGCAGGACCCGACGACCATCGAGCCGGCGCTGGACCTGATCCTGGTCTCGCGCCACCTGGAACGCATCGGCGACCACGCCACCAACGTCGCCGAGGACGTGATCTTCATGGTCTCGGCGCGGGATGTCCGCCACCACATGCCAGAAGCGGATCTGGAGCGCGGCTAGGCCGGCGCCGGGTCACTGGTCTCGGCCAGTGTTGTAGATCCTGTAGGCGGCGTCAGGGGCCAGTGCGACGTCGAGCGTGCGTGCCACGTTCGACAGGACCGGATCACGCCGCAGTTCCATGTCCTCTGGCGTCGGCAGCAGGACCAAGTCCGGTGTGACGCCCGTGCCCTCGAGGCTCCGGCCGTCGGGATGCACCAGGTCGGCGACGGTCACGCTGACCCCGTAGTAGATCGAGACCTCTGTTCCCACTTTGTGCCTGTTGAACACGCCCCGCATGACCATGCCGGCCGTGCGGTCGCCGACCACCGTGCCCCGTCGTTCGAGCTGAAGCGTTCGGGCGACCACTTCGGCAGCCGACGCCGACTCGCTGTCGACCAGCACCACGACCTTGCCCGCATAGGCCTTGTCCTTCCCGCGGGTTCTGGCCACCAGCGGGCGGGGGCCCTTTCGCTCGTGAAGTGTGCCGATGGTGAGGTCGCGGTCGAAGAGACTCCCGAGCATGCGCAACATCGACTCCTCGCTGCCACCGCCATTGCCTCGCAGGTCGACAATCAGCGTGCCGGCGGTCCGGCGGAACTTGTCGAACTGCGCGTCGATCTCGGCCCGCGCGAGATCGAATGACGGCATACGCCAGAGGTGCACCGTATCGCTGAGCGCGTGATGCTCGTGGCGCGCTCCACCCGAAGTGAGCCGCTCGTACTGACGGGCCATGGCGTCCATGTCGTTCTCGTTACGCGCATCGAGCTGGGCGCGGCCCTGCTCGATGGCGGCGGCCAGCTGCAATGAGCGCCGGACGCCGGCCTTGTTCTCGAGCACGACTGCCAGGCGGGGTTGCGGCCGCAGGGCGTTGAGTAGATAGAGAAGCAGCGAGTGGTTCTCCCGGGTGGGCGTGTACCCGGCCACTTGCAGCACCCGGTCGCCGATTGCCACACCTTGCTTCTGGGCGTCGGACTCCTTGGATATCCAGGAGATGTGGGCGCGATCGCCGACGAAGGTCACAACCCAGCCATAGTCAACGCGAGTCGCCCGTGCGGGCGGGTAAAAGCGAGTGTGCGAGTCCTTGAGGTCGACGGCAACCTGGGCCACGGCAGTGAACACCTCGCCGAGCGAAGCCGCCGAACGCACACGCGACCGGGCGGCCTCGATGCGGGCCGGAAGGTCGAGACCCCGGAAGGTCGGGTCGAAATACTGTTCCTCGAGATCGCGCCGCAGGCCCTCAAGCATGACTTCGCCGCGCTGCCGGTCAAGCTTCAGCGACTGCCCCGACAGCGATCCCGACAACAGAAGAATGGTGGCAACGAGAGGCAGGAAACGGCGGTTGGTGCACATGGCGGCCACGCCTCACCCCTGATGTTTTGCGCCAGAGCAGTATACCCAAGTCCGGCGGGCAGGCACCAGGGACCCACGCCGGTGGCCCTGGCGTTGCGCCGTCGCCAACTTGCTCTCATCCCTCTGGCGCACATAGAATTGTGGGATGCCCTCGCTGGCCGAACCGCTGTGCGCGCATTGTCACAGGGCGTCGGTCGCCCCCGAGTGGCGCCCGTTCTGCCAGAAGCGTTGCAGGCTGCTGGATCTGGCGCGCTGGGTGGACGGCGGCTATCGAATCCCGGGTGAGCCGGTGTCGGTCGACGCCGACAGCGGCGAACCTTCCCCGACGGAGCCTTGAACGGCTGACCACATGAATTCGACGCCGACCCCCGCATGCCAGACACGCTGACGATCACCGACAACCGCACAGGCAGGAGCTATGAGCTCGCCATCAAGGACGACACCGTCCGCGCGGCGGACCTGCGCAAGGTCCGCGTGGCCGCGGGCGACGTCGGCCTGATGGCCTACGACCCGGCTCTGGTCAACACGGCGGCCTGCCGCAGCACCATCACGTTCATCGACGGCGACAAGGGCATCCTGCGCTATCGCGGGTATCCGATCGAACAACTGGCCGAGCAAAGCTCCTTTCTCGAGACCGCGTGGCTGGTGATCGACGGCGAACTGCCGACCGCGTCCGAGCTGCTGGCATTCACGGCGGCCATTCACGACAACCGCGTGCCGCCGGCGCGGATTGCGGGGCTGTTTGACGGCCTGGCCGACGATCCCCACCCGATGGGCGCGCTGATTGCGTCGTTTGGCGCGCTGGGCACGTTCTATCCCGAGTCGCACAACATCTCGGACCCGGCCGTGCGCCGCCGCCAGGTGCATCGCATCATCGCACAGGCCCCGGCCCTGGCCGCCTACGCGGCGCGCGCGCGCAAGGGACAGCCGCTGGTGCCGCCGCGCGAGGGGCTCAGCTTCGCCGGCAACTTCCTCTACATGCTGCAGGCCACGCCGGGCCAGACCTTCACGCCCAACCCTGTGCTCGAGCGCGCGCTCGACATCCTGTTCATCCTGCACGCGGACCACGAGCAGAACTGCTCCACCTTCGCGATGCGCAGCGTGGGCAGCTCGAACACCGATCCGTATTCGTCGGTGGCCGCCGCCGCCGCCGCGTTGTACGGCCCGCTGCACGGCGGGGCCAACGAGGCGGTGCTGCGCATGCTGCACGGCATCGGGTCGCTCGACAAGGTGCCGGCCTTCATCAAGAGCGTCGAGGCCGGCGACGGCCGGCTGATGGGGTTCGGGCACCGCATCTACAAGTCGTACGACCCGCGCGCGCGCATCATCAAGCGGGTGGCCGACGAGGTCTTCGAGGTCACCGGGAAGAACCCCCTGCTCGAGATCGCACTCGAGCTCGAACGCATTGCGCTCCAGGACGAGTACTTCGTGTCGCGCAAGCTCTACCCGAACGTTGATTTCTACTCGGGCCTGATCTACGAGGCGATGGGCTTCCCCACCGACATGTTCACGGTGCTCTTCGCCATCCCGCGGACCGCCGGCTGGCTGGCCCAGTGGGAAGAGATGCTGCGCGACCCGGAGACCAAGATCGTGCGGCCACGCCAGATCTACGTGGGCGCCGACAAGCGCGATTACATCCCCGTCGACGGGCGCTGACATGCCGGCCGCCGCCGTGCGCAGGCTCACAGTGGCCGGCGCCCTGCTCTGGGCGGCACTCCTGGGCCAGGCGGCACTCCTGGGCCAGGCGGGACCACGGGTACTGCTGGCGCACGCGCAGGGCTTTGACTCTGGACGGGCATTCGAGCACGTCCGGCAACTGGTGGCCATCGGCCCGCGGCCGGCCGGCTCAGCCGGCGCCGCCCAGACCCGCCGCTACATCACCACGCAGCTCTCAGCACTCGGCCTGGCGGCCACCGAGCAGCGATTTGTCGCCCAGACGCCGTTGGGGCCGGTCGCGATGGCCAACCTCATCGCGCGGATCCCGGGTGCGCGCGCCGAGCGCCTGATTCTGGCCGGCCACTACGACACCAAGCTGTTCCGCGACATCCATTTCATCGGCGCAAACGACGGCGGGTCGAGCACCGCCATGCTGCTCGAACTTGCGCGCGCGCTGAAGGCGCGCAAGAACTCCTTCACGATCGAACTGCTGTTCTTCGACGGCGAGGAATCGGTGATCGAGTGGACGGGGACCGACCACACCTACGGCAGCCGCCACTACGTCGAAGCGGCCCGGCGCGACGGCTCGATTCGTTCCGTGCGCGCGCTGGTGCTGTTCGACATGGTCGGCGACCGCCAGCTGACCATCAAGCGCGAGACCTATTCCACGGGCTGGCTCACCGATCTGGTGTGGGCCTCGGCGCGGCGGCTGGACCAACGGGCATTCCTGCCCGAGGATTTCGCCGTCGAAGACGACCACCGGCCGTTTCTCGACGCCGGCGTGCCCGCCGTCGACATCATCGACATGGACTACAGCGCCTGGCACACCAAGGATGACACGCTCGACCAGGTGAGTGCCAGGAGCCTGCAGACTGTCGGGGATGTGTTCCTCGGGGCGCTGCCGCACATCGAGGCGCGCCTGCGGCGCTAGCGCGGAATCTCGTTGAATCGGCGCCATCGCGTGGCCGCAAGCCACACGGCCAAGCCCGCGAGGGGAAGGGCAATTACCGTCGCGGCGCGCGCGCTGTCACGAATTCCGGCGCGCATGGCCGAGGCCATCTCTATGCTGGGTTCAGCGGCGCGAAGGTAGAGCGCGCGGTGAGTGAGGTACGACCGTGCGCTGATGCGCACGCCGTAATCGAAGCGGACGTTCCAGACCAGGAAGGCGAGGACAAGCCACAACGCGGCCGCAAGAACGCGGCGGTCGCGCATGTGCCTATTTCGGGCCCTCGTAGCGCAGCACCAGCGCCGTCACGTCGTCGCTCTGCACGGCGCCCACCGAGAACTCGCGCACGCTGGCGAAAATGGCGTCGATCAGCTCGCGCGTCGTCCGCTGCCGGTGGGCCTCGACGCAGGCCAGCAGGCGATCTTCGCCGTACTCCTCGCCGCTGGCGCTCATGGCTTCGGTGACGCCGTCGCTGAAGGTGATCAGCAGATCTCCAGAGTCGAGCGAAATCGTCTCTTCCTCGAACGTCGCGTGCTCGAACAACCCGAGGATCAGACCGCCTGTTTCGAGGCGCTTCACGCCGTTGGCCGTGAACACCATCGGCGGGTTGTGCCCCGCATTGCAGTAGGTGAGCGAGCCGTCAGCCGAGATGCTGGCGTAAAACGCGGTGCAGAACCGCGACTCGATCGCGCGCTTGAGGAGCGCTTGGTTCACACGCGAGAGCGTCTCGGAGGGCGACGCCCCGGTCTGCGCCCACGACGAGAACACCCCCTGAATTACCGCCGTCAGCAAGGCGGCCGGCGCGCCCTTGCCGGCGACGTCGCCCACGGCAAATCCGAAGGCGCCGCTCGGCAGGTCGACGTAGTCGAAGAAATCGCCGCCGATCGAACGGCTCGCCACCGACTGGCCGAAGGCGTCGAAGAACGGACCCTTGCGGCTCGGCTCGGGCAGCAGCGCCTGCTGGATGTCGGCCGCGATCCGCATCTCCTGCTCCATCTTGCCCTTCTCGAGGGTCTCGCGATAGAGCCGGGCATTCTCGATGGCAACGGCGGCCTCGGTGGCCAGCGTCTCGAGCGCCGTGCGGGCCGCGCGCGACAGCAGCGCGCCCTTCTCGCGGCTGTCCAGATATAGCACCCCGATGCGCTTCTCTTCGGTCTGCTGATCGGCGCGATCCAGGTAGCGCACCAGGCGCAGCGGCGTGCACAACACGTGGCGGATGCCCAGGGCCACCGTGCCCATATGTACGTTGGCCAGATCGCCGTCGAGCAAGTCGGCGACGATCTTCTCCTGGCCCGTGGAGAACACCTCTTCAGGAATCTTGCGGCTGGTCTCGAACTGCTTGCCCGACAGGGTCAGGCGCCCGCGGCCGCGGGCGATCTTGAACTCGAGCTCGCTGCTGGCGTTGGCCAGCATGATGAACCCGCGCTCGGCCCCGGTGACTTCCAGCGCCGAATCCATCACCAGCGCGAGCACCTCGTCGAGCACTCGCCCCGACCCCAGCGCGCGGAGCCCCTCGAGCAGCGACGCGATCTGGCGCAAGTCGCCCACCGCGGAGGTCGTGTGCCGGTCACCGGACACCCCGCTGGTGAGCTGCGTGGAGTCCTCCAGCAGGAACACCATCTCGGCGCCGCCGCTGCGCCCCAGGCGAATCAGGTCGCTGTGCTGCAGCGTGTACTCGGTGATGCCTTCGCCGTTGACGTACGTCCCGTAGCGGCTGCCGCGGTCGCGCAGGACGAACGTGCCATTTTCCGTGGCGATTTCCGCGTGGTCGCGTGAGACATCGCTGCCGACCAGCTGCAGGTCGTTGCCGCTGCGGCGGCCGACCGAGAAGACCGGCTTGTCGATGTGGATCACACGTCGACCCAAGGCGTCAGTGACTTCGAGACGACCGTCTGCCATAGAGGGGGTGGCCGATGATAACACGTGGGTCTGGCCCCGGCGCAGGTCAGCGGCGCCGCCGTGCCAGATGCCAGCCAATGGCCACCAGGGCCAGAACCGCAAGGGCGTAACCCACCTCGCGGGGCACCTGGCCGGTCACCACCTGCCCCATCACCAGCGCGCTCACGACCAGCACGACCAGCGCCAACGCCACCGGCCCCCGCGACGCCGGAGACCGCCCGCCCCGCGGTGGCGTCACCCGCGGCTCGGTGGCCGCCGTGCCACAGCGGAAGCAAATCAGCGCCTTGTCGGCGATCTCGGTGCCGCAGTGGCGACAAACCATTGGACGGAATTATACCGGCCTCGGGAGGACGGGAAGAAAGCCTCAGGCCTCGGGAGGACGGGGCGATGGCCTCAAGCCTCGCACGACGGGGCGATAGCCTCAGGCCTCG
>JAENWD010000224.1 GCA_016650245.1 Vicinamibacteria bacterium | reverse complement strand
CGACGGCCAGGTGCAGCGGATCGACGACGAGTCGTGGTGTCAGCGGTTCACGCCGCGACGACAGGGCAGCGCCTGGTCGAAGGTGAACCTGCGGCGCTTCGCGCGGCTGACGGCCGACGGGTTGGTCACCGACGCTGGACGATCAGCCGGTCCGACCAAAGACACCCGCGTCGCGGTGACCTTCTGGGACCAACCCGACGTCACTTCGCCCGAGGTCATGGCAGGCCTCAAAGCGAGCGCAAAGGCCTGGGCCGTTTACGAATCGCTTCCGCCGTCCAGGCGCAAGCAGTACATCGCGTTTCTATCCTCGGCCAAGAAGCCTGAAACCAAGGCGAGACGCCTAGCGCGGGCCATCGACATGCTCGAGCGCAATGAGCATCCGATGGACAAGTACCGGCGCCGGGACTGACGAGCTGCGAGTGACGAGGTACGAGGACGAAATTACGCGGATTCTCAGTGAGGGCGCGACGCGCGATTGAAACCTGGAATTTCGTCCTCGTAACTCGTCGCTCGTCACTCGTAGTTAGGGCACGCTGGCGGGCTGCGTTCCCGCGATGAAGGTCTCGCTGATCATGTTCTCGCCGGCCGACGGCACGCCCGTGGCCTTGTCCACCGACACGACGACGATGTTGCCGGGGGCCGGGAAGTCCGGCCTGGGATCGCGGCCGCGTAACTCCAGGCGCGCCTTCATGACGTCGATCCAGATCGGAAGCGCCGCGGCCGTCCCCGTCTCCCCGCGCCCAAGCGACTTTTTCTCGTCGAAGCCTATCCACACGCCAATCGTGATGTCGGGATCGAAGCCGATGAACCACGCATCGGTGTAGTCGTCCATCGTCCCGGTCTTGCCCGCCACAGGCCAGTCGAGCGAGGTCGCGGCGGCAGCCGTGCCGCGCGTGGCGACACCGCGCAGCAGGCTCGTCATCACAAACGCCGTGTCGGCACGGATGGCATCCTGCGCGCGTGGTCGGTTCTCCTCGAGCACGTTGCCCTGGCGATCGAGCACCCGCAGCACTTCGTAAGGCGTCATGTGCACGCCCTGGCGCGGGAACACGGTGTAGGCGCTGGTGGCTTCAAGCAGCGTCGCTTCAGCGGCTCCCAGCGCGAGCGACAGATACGGCTGCATCGGGTTGGTAAAGCCGAAGCGGCGCGCGTAGTCGATCACCACGGCCGGACCCACACCATCGAGCAGCTTCACCGTCGGCACGTTGCGCGATTGCTCGAGCGCACGGCGCAGCGTGATGGGCCCTTCGTAGGTGCGGTCGTAGTTCTGCGGCGAGTAGAGCGGTTGGCCCGGGCCGGCGGGAAACGCCACCGGCGCGTCGTCGATCACCGACACCGGCGTGTAGCCGCGGTCGATCGCGGCCGTGTAGACGATGGGCTTGAAGGTCGAGCCCATCTGGCGCATGGCCTGCCGCGCGCGGTTGAACTTGCTGCGGCCGAAATCGAAGCCGCCGATCATCGCTCGGATCTGACCCGTCTGGTTGTCGATGGCGACCAGCGCGCCTTCGATGATCGGGGCCTGTTCGAGCGCGCCGGTACCAGACTGCGTGGCCTCGTCGAGCGTCTGCACTTGCACCGAGACCAGGTCGCCGACCTTCACGAAGTCCGGCGACGTCTTCCGGGTCCAGGCATAGCCCGCCTTCGGAACCTCGACAAAATACTTGCCGACGCGCAGCAGGATCGCACCGGCGGTGGCCGCACGCGGCGCGCCGGGTCCGGCATTGGTGGCTGCCACGGCACGATGTCGCCCGCCACAATCGCACGGGTCCACCGCTCGTGCTTGTAGCCGTCAACCGTCTGCTGGTCGGCGATCACGTTGCGGGCGGGGCGCCGGAATCCCCGGCGCTTGTCGATGCGGCGCAGCCCGGCGTCAAACGCTGTCTCGGCCACCCGCTGAAGCCCGGCATCGAGCGACGTGTGCACGGCCAGCCCACTCTGATAGAGGCGCTTGGCGCCGTAGCGCTCTTCAAGGTGCTGGCGAACGTCCTCGACGAAAAACGGCGCGAAGCCGCCGGTGGCCGGGCGACCGGAGGTGGCCACCGGCGCCTGCTTGGCCTTGGCCGCCTGCGCGGCCGAGATGTAGCCCTCGTCGGCCATGCGCTGCAGCGCGTAGTTGCGGCGCCGCGTGGCGCGCTCGACGCTGACGTACGGGCTCTGGCGCGCCGGCGCCTGCACGATGCCCGCAAGCAGCGCCGCCTCTTCGAGCGCGAGGTCTCTGGCCGACTTGCCGAAGTAGAACCGCGCGGCGGCCTCGGCGCCGTAGATGCCGTGTCCCCATGGAATGTGGTTGCAGTACAGCGCGAAGATCTCGCGCTTGGTGTAGCGCTTCTCGATCTGCACGGTCAGCATGGCTTCCTTGACCTTGCGCTCCCACGTCTTCTCGTTGGTGAGGAACAGATTGCGGGCGAGTTGCTGGGTGAGCGTGCTGGCGCCGTACCGCTCGCCGCGGACGATGTCCTTGAGGGCCGTGACGACGATGCGCGGGATGCTCAGGCCGAGGTGTTCTTCAAAGGACTGATCTTCGGCCGAGATGATGGCCTGGCGAAGCAGCGGAGAGATTTGCTCGTAGGAGACCACGACGCGGCGCTCGGTGGCGAACTCGCCGATGACGTCTCCCTTGATGTCGAAGACGCGCGTGATGGTGCTGGGCGCGTAATCGTCGAGCGCGGAAACCTGCGGCAGGTCGTCGCCCGACGCGAACAGCAGTCCGCTGAACGCGCCGAGCGCGGCCGCGAGGGCAAAGAGCAGGACGACGGTTGCCCTGCGGGCGAGTCGAACGACGTAGTGGGCCACTAACTGAGTGTAACTGGTATGGGTGACTGAGGACGACGGACGAAGGACGAAGGACGAAGGGGTTTGTCCCTCGTCCCTTGTCCCTCGTCCTTTGTCCTTGTGGAGGCTACCGTCGTCGAACCGCCGTGCCTGACGAACTGCCGCGGTCCGAACCCGACCGCGGGCCGGCCGGAGCGCTTTGCGCGCGCGAGGACCCGCCCTCGGCGCGAGGCGGAGGACTCGACCGTGGCGTCGCGCGCGGCACGTCCCCCTGGGATCCGCTGCTGCGATCCGGGCCACGGTAGCGCGGCGATTCCGGAGCCCGATACTGCGGGGCGTCCGGCGCACGGTACTGCTGCGGCGCCTCGGGAGCGCGGTACTGCGGCGGGCCGGGACGATCACCGCCGCGAGGAACCGCGTAGGCCGGGTGGCTGGCCTCGGGTCCTGATCGCCCGCGCGCGTACGGCGAAGTGGAACCACCGTAGGGCGAGGTCGGTGGCGCCTGGCCGCCGTAGCGCGCACGCGGATCGGCCCCGGCTGACCCTGGCATGGCGCGTGACGACCCTGACGAGGGATCGATTGGCGTGCCTCGGTGATAGATCACCGCGGGCGGACCGGTACGCGACGCGGTCGGCGACGACGCACGTGACGATGCCGCGCCGGAGGGCGGCGGGATCCGAGACATCGGGCCCGGATTCGACAACGGCGGGCCTCGACGAGACTGTCCGGCACGCGGCGCGACCGACGGGCCAACGATGCGATACCCGGGCGCGACGACCGAGCCGCGCGGAATCGCCACCGACGGCGGCGTCGGCTGCACGACGAAGCTGGGAGCGCGCGGTCCACTGAAGGGTCGCGGATCGAAGTGCTCACGATGGATCGGCGAGCCGCCGCGGAACGAGCGGGTCGGGACGACCGACCATGCCCGCCACGGATCGTAGGGCCCACCTCCGTTGCCGCCGTAGTACGCCGATCGGGCGCCGTGCCCCCAGAAGCCCAGTACGGGTCGGTTGTTCCAGCCGAGCGGACACCAGCCGACGTAGCCAGGGGCGACCGCCCAGTGCACCCAGGCCGCGCCCCACCCGGACGACGGAATCCAGAACCACGCGCCCGCCGTGCTCAGTCCCCAGCGGCCGTAGTGATGCGTGGCCCAGCCCCACGGGTCGTACCCGACAAACGTCCAGCCGTAGCGACCTGCCTGCCGCCAGCGGCCGTGGTAATAAGGCCGCCACGTCGTGGCCACACGCGGATACCAGACATACCCGTACGGCGCGGCGTAGTTCCACGACCCGTACTGGTCGAACGTCGAGCCGTAGACGCGCACGTCGGCAGGTAGATACTGCGCGGATGTCGTGCCTCGACGGCCGTCGAAGAGCGCCTGCGACCAGCGCGCGAAGCCGTCGAGTCGCGCGGAGTTGAACGGTCCCGGATAGCTCGGGGATTCGCCCTCGCGAACCAACACCTGCTGGCCGGCTCGCACAGGCACCGGGGTGCCGCCGCTGTCGACGTCGACGATCCCTCGCACGACGGCGACCTGCAGCGTCACCTGGCCACGGTCGTCGAACAGGGCCAGGTGGACTTCCGCCGACGACTGCACGCGCACCGACGCCGGCGCAGCGTCGATCTGCAGGCTGCCCGCAGCGCCTCGCTCCGCCAGCACGATGAGACGGCCATTCACGAGGCGCACGACGGTGTCGCCGTTGAAGTCGACGGTGGTCTGCTCGTCCAGGTGGAGCGCCGAACCGTCCCCGAGCAGCACTTCGGCTCGACCGTCGCTGGTCGCGAGCTGATCGCCCAGGACCAGCGGGGTATTGGCCATCGCGGGCTCCCGGTCGGCGCCGCGTGTGAGCTCGGCGCGGCCTTCCAGGACCGACAAATGCGGCGGCGGCGCCTGGGTTTGCGCCGCAACGGGACCCACCCCCAGCATCAGGGCGGCAACAGGCAGAAATCGACGGAACATGGGCCGGAACCTCACCCCCGGGGGCAAGCCGGGGCAGTGCCGACGGGCAGGTAGCTGGCAGAGACAGTATATTGCAGATTGGTGATTGACGGTTGACGATTAAGTCGGGGCAACGCTTCGGCTCGTGCCAAATGCCCCCAACTTGCTCAAGGCCAGTCCTCCGTCATCTGCGCAATTTCGCTTAATCGTCAATCTGCAATTCCAAATCCTTTACAGCACCACACTAAACTTTCATACTGTCGCAATCCTCACTTAGGTTTCCTGGAGTCCCATGTCAAAGATCATCGGAATCGACCTCGGCACGACCAACTCGGTGGTCGCCGTCATCGAAGGCGGCCAGCCTGTCGTCATCACCAACGCCGAGGGCAACCGGCTGACGCCGTCGGTGGTCGCCGTCACCAAGACCGGCGAGCGGCTGGTGGGGCAGGTCGCCAAGCGGCAGGCCGTCACGAACCCTGAGAACACCATCTTCTCCATCAAGCGCTTCATGGGACGGCGCTTCGATGAAGTGACCGACGAGATGCGGATGGTGCCGTATCGTGTCGTCCCGGCTGGCAACGGCGACGTGCGTGTGCAGGTAGCCGACACCGAGTACGCGCCACCGCAGATCTCCGCGATGATCCTGCAGAAGCTGAAGCAGTCCGCGGAGGACTACCTCGGGCAGCCGGTGACCCGGGCCGTCATCACGGTGCCGGCGTACTTCAACGACGCGCAGCGCCAGGCGACCAAGGAAGCCGGACAGATTGCCGGCCTCGAGGTCATGCGCATCGTCAACGAGCCGACGGCGGCGGCGCTGGCGTACGGCCTCGACAAGAAGAAGGAAGAGCTCATCGCCGTGTACGACTTCGGCGGCGGCACCTTCGACATCTCGATCCTGGAAGTCGGCGACGGCGTGGTGGAGGTGAAGGCGACCAACGGCGACACCCACCTGGGCGGCGACAACCTCGACCAGCGCGTGATCGAGTGGATCATCGAGGAGTTCAAGCGCGACGACGGCATCGACCTGTCGAAGGACCGGATGGCGCTGCAGCGTCTGAGGGAAGCGGCAGAGAAGGCCAAGATGGAGTTGTCGAGCGTCGCCGAGACCGAGATCAACCTGCCGTTCATCACGGCGGACCAGAGCGGGCCGCGTCACCTGGTGAAGAAGCTGTCGCGCGCGCGCTTCGAGCAGCTCGTCGAAGATCTGCTGCAGCGCACGATCGGGCCCACGCGCCAGGCGCTGGCCGACGCGGGCGCCACCGCCGCGCAGATCGACGAGGTCGTGCTGGTCGGCGGCAGCACCCGTGTTCCCCGCGTGCAGGCAATCGTCAAGGACCTGTTCGGCAAGGAACCGCACAAGGGCGTCAACGCCGACGAGGTGGTCGCCATTGGCGCGGCCGTGCAGGCCGGCGTGCTGGCCGGCGACGTCAAGGACCTCCTGCTGCTCGACGTCACGCCGCTGTCGCTGGGCATCGAGACGCTGGGCGGCGTGCTGACGACGCTGATTCCGCGCAACACGACGATTCCAACGCGCAAGAGCGAGACGTTCTCGACGGCAGCCGACAGCCAGACCAGCGTCGAGGTCCACGTGCAGCAGGGCGAGCGTCCGCTGGCCCGCGACAACCGCACGCTCGGCCGCTTCCAGCTGGCGGGCATCCCGCCGGCGCCGCGCGGCGTGCCGCAGATCGAGGTGACGTTTGACCTCGACGCCAACGGCATCGTGAACGTCTCGGCCAAGGACAAGGCCACCGGCAAGGAGCAGAAGATCACCATCACCTCCTCGAGCGGGCTGTCCAAGGAGGAAGTGGACCGCATGATGCGCGAGGCCGAGTCGCACGCCGACGAGGACCGCCGCAAGAAGGACGAGATCGAGCTGCGCAACCAGGGCGACCAGGCCGTGTACGCGGCCGACGCGTTCCTCAGGGAGTACGGCGACAAGCTGCCGGCCGACTCACGGTCAGACATCGACCACGCGGTGGCGACGCTCAAGGGCGCGCTCGATCGCGGAGAGGCCGAGGGCATCACGCGCGGGCTGTCGGAGCTGACGGCCGCGCAGCACAAGGCGGCCGAAGGCATGTATCGCAGCGCGGCCGGTGCGGGCGAGCCCGGTGGCGCGCCCGGCGGCGAGCAACCCGAGGCTGACGCGGCTGGCGTGCCCAAAGACGGCGTCATCGACGCCGAAGTGGTGGACGAAGGGAAATAGGAATTGAAGATTGACGATTGACGATTGACGATTACGTCCGGGGCAACGCGCCGTGCCGTGCTGAACGCGACCAGCCGTCGGGTTGCCCCAACGTAATCTGCAATCGTCAATCTGCAATCTGCAGTGGGCTATGGATTTCTATATCCTCCTCGGGGTCGACCGTGCGGCGTCGCTCGATGACGTGAAGCGGGCGTATCGCCGGCTGGCGCGGCAGTTCCATCCTGACGTCAACCCGGGCGACGGCGTGGCGGCGGGCCGCTTTCGGGAGATAGCCCAGGCCTACGAGATCCTGGGCGATCCCGGTCGCCGGCGTCGCTACGACGTGATGGGCGTGGAGTCGCCGGATCAGGATGGGCCGGCGACCGGCTTTGAAGGGTTCGACTTCTCGGCGACGATTCACGCGGTTCAGCAGTCGACCTTCGGCGATCTGTTTGCCGAGGTCTTCGGTGCCGACGAGGCGCGGGGCGGACCAGAGCGGGGCGCAGACCTGCACCACACGCTGTCGCTCAGCTTCGCGCAGGCGATGGCCGGCGGGGAGCACCGCCTGGCATTGATGAGGCAGGACATTTGCGAGGGCTGCGCCGGCACCGGACACGCCTCAATCGCTGCGGCGCGTTGCCCAGCGTGCGAAGGCGACGGCATGGTGCGTTCGGCCCGCGGCCACATGGTGTTCACGCGGCCCTGCGGTCGCTGCGCCGGCAGCGGCGTGTTGTCGCAGCAGGGCTGCCAGGCCTGTGGCGGGCTCGGTCAGGTCCGGCGCAGCGATGCCATCGTCGTGCCCGTGCCGGCCGGGGTGGCCGACGGGGCCCGCCTGCGCGTGGCCTCGCGCGGCAATGCCGGGAGAGCCGGCGGTCCGCCGGGGGACGTGTATGTCGCCGTTCGCGTCGAGGAGCACCCGCTGTTCCGGCGCGAGCGCGACGACCTGCACCTCATCGTCCCGGTGGCCGTACACGAGGCGGTGCTGGGCGCGCGGGTTGACATTCCGGTGCTCGATGGCACCGCGCGTCTGCGCGTGCCGCCGGGCACGCAGACGGGGCAGCGCATCCGGTTGCGCGGCCGCGGGGCGCCGTCGCCACGCGACGGGCGGCGCGGCGACCTGGTGGCCGAGATCCGCGTCACGCTGCCACGTCTGCTCGACGAGCGATCGAAGGAGCTGCTGCGGCAATTCGGTGAGATCAACGGACGGGAGAAAGTCCGGGAGCAGTTCGAGCGGTTTCTGGAGCGTGGGTGATGGCAAGCAAGCGGTCGGGCAAGGCGTACTACATGATCAGCGCCGTCGCGGCGAAGTACGACATCCATCCCCAGACGCTGCGCCTGTACGAACGCGAAGGCCTGCTGAAACCGTCGCGCACCGACGGCAACACGCGCCTGTACTCCGAGGAAGACCTCGAGCAGCTCGAGACCATCCTCGCGTTGACGCGTGAGCTCGGCGTCAATCTCGCCGGCGTGGAGGTGATCCTGAACATGCGCCGGAAGATGGAGCGCATGCAGGGCGAGGTCAACGAGTTCATGGCGTACGTCAAGAAAGAACTGGCGCGCGGCCTCGACGACTGGGAGCAGCGCCTGAGCACCGCGATGGTGAAGTCGTCACCCACTGATCTGGTCCGCGCCACCCCGCCAGCCGGCACGGAACCAAAATAGATCTTGACGACTCGCCGAATTGCGCTGCGGCAAAATCGCATTTCGCATTTCGCACTTTGCACTTTGCATTTCGCGCTGCTAGAGTCAGTCCGTGCCCTGCTCCATCTGTGACGACACCGGCTGGAAGCCGATCGACGTCGACGGCGTACGTCGCGTCACGCGCTGCGACTGCTGGCGCGCGAAGGTGGGCGACGCGCTCATGGCCGGCGCCCGCATCCCGGGCCGTTACCAGCGCTGCGACCTCGCGCAGTTCCAGGCCTACAACGACAAACTCAAGCAGGCCCTTGGCCACGCGCAGCGTCTGGCCGATGCGTTTCCCGTCGTCGATCGCGGCCTGTTCCTGCTGGGTCCGCCAGGCGTGGGCAAGACGCACCTGGCCGTCGCCGTCCTGAGGTATGTGATTCGCTCCAAGGGCGCACGCGGCGTGTTCTACGACACACGCGAGCTGCTGAAGCTGATCCGAAGCACCTACGATCCGTCGAACCGGACCGAGGAGCGGGACGTGCTGCGGCCGGTGATGGAAGCCGAGCTGCTGGTGCTCGACGACCTGGGCGCGGAACGGACCACCGATTGGGTCGACGAGACGCTCAACCTCATCGTGAACACGCGCTACAGCGAACGGCGCATCACGATC
The DNA here is from genome assembly GCA_016650245.1 of Vicinamibacteria bacterium. Taxonomy (GTDB): domain Bacteria; phylum Acidobacteriota; class Vicinamibacteria; order Vicinamibacterales; family JAENWD01; genus JAENWD01. The sequence continues at coordinate 7,092 of JAENWD010000224.1, read as the reverse complement.
TTCACGTCCAACTACGACCTGATTCCCGACGAGACCGACCCGCGGTCCCTGCTGTTCCGGGTGGGCGCGCGGATGCTCTCGCGCCTGCACGAGATGTGTGACTTCCTGCATGTCGACGGCGCCGACTACCGCGAGATGCCGCCCAACGGCACGGTGGAGGACCTCGTGATGCTGTGGAAGCGCGGCCGGGCGAAAGACAAGCCGCCCCTGCCCACGCGCAGCGGCGGACCGATCCGTGCCCAACTCCGTGAACCACGCCTCGAACGGGAGCTGAAGTGGCCGGGGGGCAAAGCGGGATCCTGAGGATTGACGATTGGTGATTGACGATTACGTCGGGGTAACGCCGCCGCCGTTGCCAAGCGTCCAGAACACGCTTGTTGTCGGACTGCGACTGAGACGACTCGTGGAGTTGGCTCACTGTTGCCTTTTTGGCCAGCCCCGGAGCGTTGCCCCGACGTAATCGTCAATCGTCAATCTGCAATCGTCAATGTTAGGCCTCTACCTCCACATCCCTTTCTGCAGCCACATCTGCAACTACTGCAACTTCAACCGCGGGCTGTTGGACGCGGACGTGAAGCGGCAGTACGTCGATGCGCTTGCAAATGAGATCGCTGGTGCGGGCGACGGGTCGCCGGCAGACACGATCTTCTTTGGCGGCGGGACGCCGTCGCTGCTCGATCCTGAGGAGGTCGGGCGACTCATCGGGGCGTGCCGGGCGGCGTTTGGCGTCGCGGCGGATGCCGAGGTGACCCTCGAGACAAATCCGGAGACGGTGACCGTCGAGCGGATGCGCGCCTTTGCCGAGGCGGGCGTGAATCGGATCAGTCTGGGCGTGCAGTCGCTGCACGACGTCGAGCTTGCGCGGCTGGGGCGCCAGCACGGCGCGGCGCGCGCGCGGGCCGCGGTGGCCGACATCCGTCGAGCGGGTGTCGACAACCTCAGTCTCGATCTGATGCTCTGGCTGCCACAGCAGACGCCCGCTGACTGGCGTGCGACCGTCGAGGGCCTGATCGCGCTCGAGCCCGACCACGCGTCCCTGTACATCCTCGAGCTGTATCCCAACGCGCCCCTGCGCGAAGAGATGGCCCGCGCGAAGTGGTCACTGGCGCCCGATGACGACGCGGCGGACATGTATCTGTGGGGGCTTGAACGGCTCGATGCGGCCGGTTACGTGCAGTACGAAATCTCGAACATCGCCAGGGCGGGTCGGCTGGCGCGCCACAACCTGAAGTACTGGCAGGACGGCGCCTGGCTTGGCTTCGGCTGCGGGGCGCATTCCACCCGCGGCACGTGGCGATGGAAGAACGTCGCGGCCACCGCCGACTACATCGCGCGCATCGCTGCCGGCGAGAGCGTGCACGTCGAGCGACGCGAGCGGCTGGTGGACGAGCAGATCGGCGATGCGTTGTTTACCGGCCTCAGGCTCACAGAAGGTCTGGATTTCGACCGGGTCGGTCAGCGCTACGGCGTGGACCTCTGGGGACGGTACGGGCCGGCCCTCCAACCGCTGGCCTCGGCCCGACGTCTCACGATCGAAGGACACACCGTGCGGTTGACGCGCGACGGCATGCTCGTCGCCAACGACATCATGCAGTTGTTCGTGTAGGGTAGGGAGTACGGTAGAATTTTCGCTTTCTTGGAGGAGGATGTGTCGATGACTGGACTTGACTGTTGGCCGGTTCGCGGCCGCCGCACTGGCGTGCTGGCCACGATCGCTGCCGCTGGGTTTGCCTGCATGGTGTCGTCGCAGGTGTTTGCGCAGGACGCGCCCGCCGCGGCGCAGCCCCCCGCGCAGCCGCCGGCTCAGCCGGCGCCCGCCGCAGCGGCCGTTCCGGCGAGCAACCCGTTCATGTTCAGCAGCGACGCGGCGATGCTCACCTTTTACATCAAGGCCGACAAAGCCGCCGACTTCGAGAAGGTGATGGCCAAGCTGCACGAAGCGCTGGCCAACAGCGACAAGCCCGAGCGCAGGCAGCAGGCCGCCGGATGGAAGCTCTACAAGGCGGCGGACCCGGGCCCCAACAACAGTGTCCTCTACATCAATTTCCTGTCACCGACGCTCAAGGGCGGCGACTACACGATCTCGAAGATCCTCGCCGAGGTGTTCCCACAGGAAGTGCAGCAGTTGTTCCCGATGTATCGCGACGCGTTTGCCGGTCTGGCACGCGCCGAGCTGAGCCTGATTCAGGACTTCAGCACCCCGGCGCCCAAGAGCGCGCCGCCGGCACGGTAGAGAGGCGTAGGGCCTCCCCTAGAACGCCAGATTCACCCCCGCATAGAAACGCTGAGCCGTTGGCATGTAACCACCGGCCTCTGTTTCCTTGGTGAGCTTGAAGAGCCGATAGTCCAGTCGCAGCCGCAGGGGCCCTGCCAGGTCGATCTTCACGCCGCCGCCGACGTTGGTTCCGAAGCCGGTGTCTTGGACACCTTGCGACTCAAAACGTACGCGATAGTAGCCGCCTCCTACCGTCGCGTAGAGCTGCACCTTGGGGACGATTCCCTTGGGCGTCTGCACCAGCCCGTTGAACATCACGGTACGAACAGAAGGCGCGCAGCCTGCCTGGCTCGCCAGCGACGGGCACAGGTCGTCGCCGCCGGCCTGCGCGTACTCGCCCTCGAAGGCGACGACCAGGAATCCCGAGCCGCCAGAGATCCCCCGAGTCATCCGTGTGGATGGACTGGACTGCGCCCCGATGAAGGCGGTGAGATCCGCGTGCGCAGGGGACGCCCCGAGCAGCATCACGAGCAGGGCGCACAGCAGCAGGCAGATGCGACGCAATTGGCCTCGACTCCTTTCCGGGCCGGAGTGGCCCGCGCCCCAATGATATGATCGCGCCCCTACGTCGACGATCATTTCTCTGAGGAGTCACGCAAATGAGGCGCGCGCGCCTGTCGGGTGTGCTGGTCCTGCTGACGGTCGCGGCCGCGCCGCTGGTCGCCGACACGCTCGTGATGCGCGACGGCCGGCGCGTCTCTGGCACCCTGGTCAGCGTTCGCAACGACACGATCGAGTTCGACCAGAGTCGCGGAGTCAGCGGTGACCGCCGCCTGCGGCTCGATCGCCGCGACGTCGCCCGCGTCGAGTTCGACGATGGGGAGTCGGGCGGGGGCAGTGGTGGTGGTGGCGGCCCCCAGGGTGGCATGCGCGAGCGCACCGTCACCGTGCAGGCACGGCAGGCGTGGACCGACACCGGCATCGATGTGCGGCGAGGCCAACAGGTCTACCTCAACGCGAGTGGCGAGATCCGCTGGGGCACCGGCGGCCGCAAGGACGGTCCCGAGGGCGAGAACAACTCTCCCTTCAATCAGGGGCGTCCGATTCCCAGTCGCCCGGCCGGCGCGCTGATTGGTCGCGTGGGCGACAACGACGCGCCGTTTTTCGCCGGCAGCGACCGCGGGCCGTACCAGATGCGTGGCTCCGGCCGCCTCTACCTCGGCGTCAACGACGACTACCTGCAGGACAACTCCGGCACGTTTCGCGTGGTCGTCTCATACTGAGCCCCCGTGCATTTCCAACTCACCGACGAGCAGCGGTTGCTGCGGCAGACGGTCCGCGAGTTCGCCGAAGGCGAGATCCGTCCCTTCGTCCGCGAGTGGGACGAGGCGCAGCACTTCCCGAGCGCGCTCATCCCGAAGATGGCCGAGCTCGGCCTGATGGGGATCCAGTTTCCCGAACAGTGGGGCGGCGCCGGGATGTCCGCCATCGACTACTGCCTCTGCCTGGAAGAGCTCGCGCGTGTCGATCCGTCGGTCGCGCTGTCGGTGGCAGCACACAACGGCCTGGGACCGGCGCACATCTTCATGTTCGGCTCCGACCAGCAGAAGACGCGATGGCTGATGCCGCTGGCGCGCGGCGAGAAGCTGGGCGCCTGGGCGCTCACCGAGCCCAACGCCGGCAGCGACGCCGCCGCCACGCGCACCACCGCCGTGCGTGACGGCGACCACTGGGTCCTGAACGGCACCAAGACGTTCATCACGCACGGCAAGAGCGCCGACGTGCTGGTCATCATGGCGGCCACCGATCGGGCCAGGGGCGCAAAAGGCATCTCGGCCTTCATCGTCGAGCGCGGCACGCCGGGCCTGCGCGCGGGCCGCAAGGAAGACAAGCTCGGCATGCGCGCCTCGGAGACCACCGAGGTGATTCTCGATCGATGCCGCGTGCCCGCCGATCAGCTCCTCGGCGAGGCCGGCATGGGCTTCATCGGCGCCCTTCAGGTGCTCGACGCCGGCCGCATCGGCATCGCGGCGCTGGCGGTTGGCCTGGCGCAGGGCGCGTTCGAGTGCGCGCGCACCTATGCCTCGTCGCGCAAGCAGTTTGGCCAGGCCATCGCGTCGTTCCAGGCCATTCAGTGGAAGCTGGCCGACATGGCCACGCGCATCGAAGCGGCCCGCCTGCTGACCTATCGCGCGGCGTTTCTCAAGGACCGCCAGCAGCGCACGACGCTCGAGTCGGCGATGGCCAAGCTCTATTCGAGCGAGGTGGCCGTGCGCGCCGCCGAGGACGCGGTGCAGATTCACGGCGGCTACGGCTTCGTGAAGGACTACCCGGCCGAGAAATTCTTCCGCGACGTCAAGCTCACCACCATCGGCGAGGGCACCAGCGAGATTCAGCGCCTCGTCATCGCGCGGCAACTGCTTGCCTGAGATCGCCAGGGAGGCGCCGTGACCACCGCCTCGCTCGCCGACCGGGTGGCAGCCGGAGACCTCCGGGCGCTGGCGCGGGCCATCTCGCTTGTCGAGGACGAGTCGCCGGTCGCCGCGTCGCTGGTGGCCGCGCTCTACCCGAAGACCGGCCGGGCCTGGATCATTGGCGTCACCGGCCCGCCAGGCGCCGGCAAGAGCACGCTGGTCGATAAGCTGGCCACCGCGTTGCGCGCCCAGCACGCCACCGTCGGCGTCGTCGCGGTCGATCCCACCAGCCCGTTCACGGGCGGCGCCATCCTGGGCGACCGCGTCCGCATGCAGGCGCACGCCGGCGACGCCGGCGTGTTCATCCGCAGCATGGCCACGCGCGGCAACCTGGGAGGGCTCGCGCGCACGACGACGGACGCTGCGTTGTTGCTCGATGCGGCCGGGCGCGACTATGTCATCATCGAAACCGTCGGCGTCGGCCAGGACGAGGTCGACATCGTCGGCACCGCGGACGTCTGCGTCGTCACGCTGGTGCCTGGCACCGGCGACGACGTGCAGGCGCTGAAGGCCGGCATCATGGAGATCGCCGACATCTTCGTGGTGAACAAGGCCGACCGCGAGGGCGCCGATCGGACGGTGGCCGCTGTCGAGGCGATGCTGAGCCTGCAGACGTTTGAGGCGTCGGACTGGCGCCCACCGGTGCTGCGGACCGAGGCCACAACGGGCAAGGGCGTCGACGCGCTGGTGGGCGAGTTGGCGCGGTTCCGCGCCGAGGCGCCAGCAATTGTCAGCCGGCGGCGACGGGCGCGCAGCGAATTTCGTCTGCGTGAGCTCTTGGCCAGCGCCTTCATGCGGCGCGTCCACGCGGTTGTGAGCGTTGGCGAACTCGAGTTGCTGGCCGAGCGCATTACCGACCGCACGCTCGACCCGTATACGGCGGCGGCCCAGGTGCTCGACCGCGTAATCCGCCCGTAGTCCGTATGAAAGCCACCCTCGACCACATCGGCATCGCCGTCACCGACCTGCAGGCAGCGCTGGCCTTCTATCGCGACGCGCTCGGGCTCGAGGTCTCGCCGCCGCACGAGGTGCCTGCAGAGCATGTGCGCGCGACGTTTGTGCCGGTGGGGCAGGCGGCGCTCGAACTGCTCGAAGCCACGTCCGATGCCTCGGCGATCGCCAGGTTCGTGACCGCGCGTGGGCCCGGCATCCATCACCTCACCTTGCTCGTGGACGACCTCCAGGCGGCGCTCGATCAGTTGAAGGCGCGTGGCGTGCGGCTGATCGACGAGACGCCGCGGGCTGGCGCCAACGGGTCGGCGGTGGCCTTCATTCATCCGTCGGCGGCCCAGGGCGTGCTGATCGAGCTCAAACAGGCAGTGCCGGGAGGCTCGCGCTGACGGTGTCTGAATCGTTTCTCACGCTCGGGTCCTTCACGCTCACCCCGGTACTCGACGGATTCTTCCGGCTCGACGGCGGCGCCATGTTCGGCGTGGTGCCGCGGATGCTGTGGGAGAGGGTCGCGCCGCCCGACGATCGCAATCGCATCCGCCTGGCAATGAGGGCCTGGTTGGTGCGCGGTCAGGGGCGGACGATTCTGATCGACGCCGGCGCCGGCGGCAAGCTGGAGGCGAAGGCCCGGGCCATCTACGGCTTTGAGGGCGTCCCCTCGCTCGATGCCTCGCTGGCGGCAGCGGGCCTCGGCGTCGACGACATCGACCTGGTGGTGGCGTCCCATCTGCACTTCGATCACGCCGGCGGCTTCACGACCCGAGACACCGACGGCATGGTGCGGCCGCGCTTTCCGAACGCGCGCTACTGCGTGCGGCGTGGAGAGTGGGACGACGCCCTGCACCCGCACGAGAGGAACCGAGCCAGCTATCTTGCGGAGAACTACGTGCCGTTGCGGGACGCCGGTGTGCTGGACTTGACAGGCGAAGACGGAGAGGTCGCCCCCGGCGTGCGGGTGCGCCGCACCGGCGGCCACACACAGCACCATCAAATCATCGAGATCCACGACGGCGGTCAGACCGCAGTCTTTGCGGCCGACCTGCTGCCAACCGCGGGGCACGTACCGCTGCCGTACATCATGGCGTATGACCTCTATCCGATGGACACGCTCGCCTTCAAGCGCGGGTTCCTGCCCGAGGCCGTCGAGCGGGACTATCTGATACTGTTCGAGCACGATCCGGAGGTCGCGGCGGGGCGGATCCGGGAGGAGAACGGGAAGTTGCGGGTAGAGCGAGCTCTCTAAACAGCAGGACAATCACGATGGCGGGAAGGAATTCAGGATTCGTTGCCAGGTGAGGAGCCGGTCACCTTCATCGCGCCTTCGCGATTGTGAAAACAGGCAGAGGAGTAGGACGGGGATGCAGGCAGAGATCGGCATCATCGGCGGCAGCGGGCTCTACGACATGGCGGAGCTGACCGACCGCGAAGAGGTGCACGTCGACACACCGTTTG
>JAENWD010000223.1 GCA_016650245.1 Vicinamibacteria bacterium | reverse complement strand
GGCAACTCGCTGGTCGAGATCGACTGCATCGCCTGTATCTGACGGCCTTCAGCCTTCAGCCTTCAGCCTTCAGCCTTCGGGGGAATCTGCGAAATCCTGAAGGCTGAAGGCCGAAGACTGGGGGCTCGGAAGGGCTACACAACCGATGGATCTGCGTCGTATCTGGAATGTGCGCCCGTCGTTCCGGACCTCGACGCGGATCGCCGTGGCCCTGGTCGCGCTCGCCGGCACCGCCCCCGCCACAGCGCTCGATCCGGCCAAACAGCTGAGCCAGTTCGGCCATCGCAGCTGGACCCAGCAGCAGGGCCTGCCGCAGGACTCGGTCCGTGCCATCGCCCAGGCACAGGACGGCGCGCTGTGGATCGGCACTGACGAGGGGCTGGCACGCTTTGACGGCACCGACTTCACCGTCTTTGGCCAGCGCGGCGATGGCCTGCCCGGCAGCTTCATCACCGCCCTGATCGCGGCGCGCGACGGGTCCGTGTGGGTCGGCACGCTGGCCGGCGTGTCGCGCCTGAAGGACGGGCGCTTCACCAACTACACGCCGGCCAACGGACTGGGCACAGCGACGGTCACCGACCTGTTCGAGTCGCGCGACGCCACCATCTGGGCGGTCGGCGGACGCGTCGTTTCGGCCTTTCGCGGCGGCGCCATCGTCAACTACGGCCCCGAGCACGGGGTGCCGGCCGAGGGTCTGCGCGAGTTGGTCGAGACCGCCGATGGCGTGCTGCTCGGCGTGGGCTTTGCCGAGGTCGTGCAGTTTGACGGCCAGCGGTTCACGCGCTATGCGACCAAAGGCGCGATGGTCGACGAGTTCGGGTCCTCGTTGACCGTCGATCGCGACGGCGTGCTCTGGATAGGCACGACCCGCGGTGTCGTGGCCGTGGGCCCCAACGGTCGCGGCCGCCGGTACGAGGCGGCCGACGGTGTTCCCGCAGCGCCGGTACGAGCCGTGTTCGCCGATCGCGACGGCACGCTGTGGATCGGCACGCCGAACGGTTTGGCCAGGCGCGAGGGTGACCGATTCATCCGTGTCAGCGCGCCGGGTCTGCGACCGGGCGTGTCGGTGTGGGACATCTTCGAGGATCGCGACGGCGCCTTGTGGGTCGGGACCAGCAGCGGCCTGCACAGGTTTCGCGAGCAGCAGTTCACGATGTTCGGCACGCCGGAAGGATTCCCGAGCGACCAGCCCACGGCGGTGTTCGAGGATGGACGCGGCACGTTGTGGATTGGCTTTCAGGACGCCGGCCTGCTGGCCGTCAACGGCGCCACGCGCCGGCACCTGTCCCGTGCCAAGGGACTGCCCAGCAACGAGGTGTTCTGCATCCGCGGCAGCCGTGACGGCGCGGTGCTGGTCGGCACTCGCGGGGGCCTCACCCGCATCGACGATCGCGGGCTGACGACGGTGGCGCCGACCGACGCGCTTGGGCGCACCACGGTCTACGACGTCACCGAGGACGCCGACGGCCGGCTGTGGCTGGCCACCAACAACGGCGTCGTGCGACTCGAAGGCGGCCGGTTCACGCCGATGTTTGGCGGCGGCTCGACGCTGGCCGACGCCGTCGTGGCCGTCGTCTTCGACAACGACGGCGCGCTGTGGGCTGGCACGTACGACACTGGCCTGTGGCGCTACAAGGACGGCGCGCTCGAACACTTCACACAGAAGCAGGGACTGTCGAGCGATGCCGTGCGCACGCTCGTCTACGACGCCGACCGCGTGCTCTGGATTGGCACGGCCGGTGGCGGGCTCGGCTGGTACCGCGACGGCCGGTTCGGGCACCTGACCGGCAGCGAAGGACTCGACAGCAATAACGTCGGGCAGATCATCACCGGCGACAGAGACTACCTGTGGCTGGGGACATCGCTGGGGCTCGCGCGCATCCGGCGGGCGGCGCTTTTTGGCGACACGTTTCGCCGATCCGACGACGCGATGTACGCCGCAACCGGCGGGTTGCGGTCGTCTCAATGCGCGCCGGGGTTCCCGACATCGAGCGGCGGGCGCATGGACAGCAAGGGTCGCGCCTGGGTCGTGACCTCCAACGGCCTGGCCATGATCGAGCCAGCCGACATCAGGCGGATGGACCCGCCGCCGGCGCCGCAGATCCGGGCGGTGATCGTCGACGGCACGCCGGTGGTGGAGCGCGAGTCACTGGAACTGGCCTCGGGCGTACGACGCGTCGAGTTCCAGTACTCGACCGTGTGGCTCGGCACGCCCGAGCGGCTGCAGTACGAGTACCGGCTCGAGGGCCTCGACCCAGACTGGATCCCGGCGGGCACCAGGCGCGCGACCGACTACAACAACCTGCCGCCAGGCCAGTACCGTTTTGTGGTGCGTGCGACACTGGGCGAGGGCGTGAGTGGGCCGGTGGCGGCCGTGGCCTTCACGCGGCGCGCATCCTGGGTTGAGGCGCCCTGGTTCCCATCGGCCGTGCTGGCCGGCCTGGTGGCGCTGGGATGGGCGCTCTACTGGCTGCGGCTGGGTCAGGTCCGCGCGCGCTTCGCCGTCGTCCTCGACGAGCGGGCGCGCATCTCGCGCGAGCTGCACGACACCCTGGCGCAGGATTTCGTCGGCATCTCGTCGCAGCTCAACGGCGTCGCCAGCGCGTTGCGCGAGTCGCCGGGGGTGGCCGAAGAGCGGCTCGCGCTGGCGCGGCGGATGACGCAGCACAGCCTGACCGAGGCGCGGCGGTCCATCATGGACCTGCGGATGTCGGCGCTGGAGGGCCGCGACCTGCCGTCGGCGATCGAGTACGTCGCCAGGACCATCACGGCCGGCTCCGGTGTCTCGGTGTCCTTTGACGGCGACGGGCACGGGATTCGCTTTGACACCGATCGGCAGCAACACTGCGTGCGCATTGCGCAGGAGGCGATCGCCAACGCGCTGAAGCACGGACGGCCATCGACCATCAACGTCACACTGGCCACGCGCGACGGCGCCGCGGTCTTGACGGTGCAGGATGACGGAACCGGATTCGACCCGGCTGGCGTGTTTGCCAGTGCCCGCGGCCACTTCGGTCTGCTCGGCATGCGCGAGCGTGCACGACGGATGGGAGGGGACGTCTCGGTCGTGAGTGCGGCTCAGAAGGGGACGACAGTGGAAGTGCGAGTGCCACAATCATGATCACGCTGCCAATCCGCGTGCTCATCGTCGAGGATCACCTCATTGCCCGCGTCGGCCTCGGCACCATCGTTGAAACGCAACCCGACATGCAGGTGGTGGCCGAAGCCGCCAACGGCGCCGAGGCCGTGCAGCTGCACGGGCAGCATCGGCCCGATGTCACGCTGATGGACATCCGCATGCCCGTCATGGGCGGCGTCGAGGCGATGCGGGCGATTCGCGAGCGAGCGCCGCTGGCGCGGTTCATCGCGCTCAGCACGTACTCGGGCGACGAAGAGATCCGACGGGCGCTGCAGGCCGGCGCGAGCGCGTACCTCACGAAGGATGTGCTCGACGACGAGCTGGTCAAGACAATCCGGCTGGTTCACGCCGGCCGTGCCTACCTGCCACCGGCCGTCGCGGCCACGCTGGCCGCCCATGCCACGCGGCCCGAGCTGACGGCGCGCGAGCTGGACGTGCTGGCGCTCATCGTACGCGGCATGGGCAACAAGCAGATCGCCGGCGAGCTGAAGATCGCCGAGTACACCGTGAAGAACCACGTCAAGAACGTGCTGTCCAAGCTTGGCGTCGAAGACCGGACCCGGGCCGCCACCTCAGCCTTGCAGCGCGGCATCATTCAGCAACCGTAAGGTGCCAGGTGCTGTTAAGCGGTGACTGCCACACGCGACCCATGGGTTCACACGTTCGAGACAACGTTGCCGGCGGATCGCGAGCGGGTCTTCGCGGCCTTGACGACGACGGAACCCCTCATGTGCTGGTTTGCCGATCACGTCCAGGTGGAGTTGCGCGAGGGCGGCGCGTTCCGTTTCTGGGGGCGTCACTCGTACGGCACGCCCGATGGCGCAGACGCCAATCAGCGAGTGACGCGCCTCGAGCCTCCGACGGCGCTCGCGTTCAGCTGGCAGTTTGAAGGCGTGCCCAGCGAGGTGACGCTGACGGCCACGCCGGCCGAGCCCGACAAGGACGGCGCGCGTACCACGCTCGAGCTGCGGCACAGCTTTCCCGCCGGTCTGAACGTGCCCTGGAGCGAAGAGCTGGTCGACGATCTCTGGCGCCTGACGCTTGGTAACCTCCAGGCCTACCTTCGTGGCGGCGACGGCGTCGTGTTGCCCGACTACACGGACCCCAACCCGGAAATCCGGCTGTCGATCGTCATCAACGCGCCGCGCGACCGTGTGTTCCGTGCGCTGATCGAGCCAGACGCCATGAACACGTGGCTGTCGACAGCCGCCGACGTGGACCCACGCGTCGGTGGGCACTACCGCTATGGTTGGACGTATAAGGTCAAGGACCGCGACGTGGCTGGCGGGCCGACGACCATCCTCGGCCTCGTGCCAAACGAGCGCCTCGTCACCGACTGGCTCGATTGGCGCGGAGACGACACGCGGCCGCCGACCAGGCTCGCCTGGCTGCTCGACGACGTCCCGGGCGGCACGCAGGTGACGCTCGTGCACGGCGGCTTCTCGCGCGTGGTGGACCAGGGCGACTACCCCTTCGGATGGGTGTACTTTGTCGAGACGCTGAAGGCGACCGTCGAGACGACCTGAATGACCGCGCACAATCACGAAGGTCACGAAGTGGGGCACGAAGGTCACGACGGCGGACGGGTCCGCTGGTGGCTGACTTCCGGTCTGTGTTGTCTGATGCTGGCTGCGGTGACCGTGGCCGGTCAGGACGCCCCACCGACGCTCACGGTGGAGCGCGTGTTCGGTCCCGAGGTTCAGACGGGCCCCTACAAGCACCCGGCATGTCTCACCGATCTCGCCAACGGCGATCTGTACCTCGTGTACTACGGCGGCGAAGGCGAGTACGCGCGCGACACGGCGGTGTTCGGGTCGCGGCTCGCGAAGGGCGGCACCACGTGGATACCGCCGCAGGCCATCGCCCGCGATCCCTTCCGCTCACTGGGCAACGCCGTCGTGTGGCAGGCGCCCGACGGTGTGGTGTGGCTGTTCTACGTCGTGCGCCACGGCGCGACCTGGTCGACCTCGCGCATCCAGGCGAAGGTCTCTCGCGACAGCGCCGTCACCTGGTCCGATGCCTTCGTGCTGCACGAGGGCCAGGGCATGATGGTCCGTAATCGCCCCATCGTGCTGCACGACGGCGACTACCTGCTGCCGATCTACCACGAGGTCGGCGAGGACCCCGAGACCGTCGGCGCCGCCAGCACGTCGTTGTTCCTGCGCTATCAGCGCGCGTCGGGGCAGTGGAAGCAGACCGGCGCCATCACGTCGCCGAAGGGCGCCATCCAGCCGGCGGTGGTCGAGACCGCGCCAGGCCGCCTGATCGCCTACAACCGTCGCGGCGGGGGCTACGGGCCGACGACCGACGGCTGGCTCGTCCGTGCCGAGTCCACAGACGGCGGCTGGACGTGGACGCGTGGCCGCGACTCAGCGTTTCCGAACCCGAATGCGGCTGTGGATTTCCTGAAGCTGAAGAGCGGCAACCTGCTGCTGGTCTACAACGACAGCATGGTCAGCCGCACCCCGCTGGTCGCGGCCCTGTCGACCGACGGCGATCGAACCTACCCGCACCGACGCGCCATCGCCGAGGGCCCCGGCGACTTCGCCTATCCGATCGCGGTGCAGACGGCTGACCAGCGTATCCACGTCGTCTACACGTCAGACCGCCGTCGTGTGATCAACCACGCGGTGTTCAGCGAGTCGTGGCTCATGGCACCCAAGGCACGCTGACGAGTGACGAACTACGAGTTACGAGCTCCGAGTCCGAAATTTAAGGGATTGTCTTGGTGCGATCCGAGAGCGAGGCACCATCCGCGCAATTTCGTACTCGTAACTCGTCGCTCATAACTCGTACCTGATCTTGCCCGCTTGAGTCATTGCGCCGTCCCTGCGGGCGCACGCATCAGCCACACTTCGGCGATCTGATTGCCGCGCCCGGCTCCACCTGCTCCCGGCTCCTGCCGCCAGGTGAGCGTCAGCGCGCCATCAGCGGTGGCTGACGCCGGAATGTCGAACTCCGCGCGCTTGGGGTGGCCGTCCTTGGTGGTCCAGCCGTGGACCTCAGTGGTGCCATCCGCATCGAGGCGCAACTTGCGCGTGAAGCTGTAGACGTCGCCGGCGTACACGATGGCGACGCGATAGCGCGCGGTGGGGTCGAGGCCGTCGTACCGCATCTTGACCTTGCCCTCGTAGAACGACTCGGCGTGGGTCATCCACGACAGGCGCCAGCCGGCGCGATAGCCGAAGCCCACGGCGGCGGACCGAAACGAGCCGGGATCGGTCGTCGGGCCAGGGCCGCGCACCAGGTGCGGTTGGCGCATCGGGTCGCCGAGGTCGTCGTAGAAGCCGCCTGGCCCCGGATCGGTCCAGGTCAGGATCTTCTCGATGGCGGCTAGCCGCTCGTGTTCCGTCGCCATCGCACGGATCTCGGTGAAGCGATCGGCCAGCCACACGCGATCGTTGAGCGGCATGTCGATGGTGTCCAGCGTCGCGCCGCGACCGACAGCGATGGCGCCGTACGGCTTGACCGCCAGTTGCATGTGGATGCTCTGGAATAGCGCCTCGGCCAGCTCCCCCACACGTGCGCGCAGGGCCGCGGAAGTGGGCGTGGCCGTCCGGCGTCCGAGCGCGGCTGCCGCCTTGTCCACTGCGGCAAGGGCGCCGGTGTTTCTGGAGCCCGCCAGGTGCGCCATCGCGTCGGCTTCGAGCGCGCGTTCGGCGATCAGGCGCTGGCGCACATAGGCGTCGTAGTACGCGCGGTAGAGCGCTTGCTGGACGCGCCAGTTCTGCAGATCGCGCGGCGCGGCGGCGCGTTCCATCGCCTGGAACTGCTGCAGTGTGGCGTCCACCCCCGTGTTGGTCAGAAGCGGCCCGCGCCAGTTGCGTTCCAGCGCCAGCAGTCCCTGCGCGAAGCGGTCCGTATGGCCGTCGCCAATGAAGTAGCGGCTGAACTGGCGCAGCGTCTCGAGCGGCTCGGCGTCGCGGTCCCACCCCAGGCTGCTCCAGACGATCTTGTTGACGTCGTCGTTGCAGCCTTCCGAGTAAGTGATGAAGCCGACCGCGTACTCGTCCAGTGCGCGGTAGATGGCCGTCTGGTCGAGCGGGCGCGGGTTGATGGGCTCGCGGTTCGAGGTCTGCGCGTGCGCGATGTCCCAATCCGGCACCGGATACTGCGCGCGGAGGCTGTGCGTGATGTCCGGATAGAGGCGGATCTTGTAGCGCGAGTCGATCTTCTCGCGCAGGGTCGTCAGGGGATCGCGTACCTGCGGGCCGAACACCAGGCCGGTGAGCCATGCCGGGTGTTTGGCCATCAGGTCGTAGAACTGGTTCATCCAGTCCACGGTGAAACCCTGCGGCGACAGCCACATCGTCGCGTTCGGATGGAAGGTGCGCAGGCTCGCCGTCTGCCGTTCGAGCAGCGCGAACATGTGCCGTGGTTCGGTGTGGCCCGGATCGCCTCCGGGCACCAGGATGGCGTCGATGCGCGGCAGACGCCTGAAGACGTCCGCCCACTCCTTCACGGCGAGGTCCACCGTGGCCGGGTCGCCGTAGTCCTTGTCGAGCGCGGGGTACCAGATCCAGACGTCGAGGCCGTAGGCGTCGGCGATGCGCGACATCTCGACCATCATCTCCATCGGCGGCAGCGTGAAGTGCGGGCTGTCCGGGTCGTCGTCGGACCGCGGCGGAATCAGCTCGATCGCGTTGGTCCCGAAGATCGCCAGGTCGCGGATGTACTGGTCCCACATCGCGACGGTCCAGCCGTCGTACGAGTTGGTCTTGGGGCGGTAGCCGAGCTGGTGCCCGCGCAGCGATGTCTGGGGAGTGGTCGACAGCCGCAGACCCGGCGTCAGCGCGATGGCGCCGCGGTCCAGACGCAGCTCGCGCAGCAGGCGGCCGACGCCGAAGAGCACCCCGCGCTGGTCGGCGCCGGCCACGGTGACGTGTGGGGCTTGGCCGGTGATGCCTGCCGCGATCTGGAAGCCTTCGGCGCCGGGAGTCGCAAGGCCCGCGGTCGCCAATGCGGGGCCGCCTCCGGGCAGCGTGCCGATGCGTCCCACGCTGATGATGGGTCGGCCCGCTGCCGGCCAGGTGGTCTGGACCGGCAGCGTGACCAGCGTGCGCTTCTGCACCTCTTCGACGAGCACCTGCACCGCCTTGCGCTCGCGCGGTGTCGCGCGGGGCGATGTGACGATGACCGCTCGGTGCAGGTCCAGCAGCGCCGCGGCCGCCGGTGCCTGGGCAAAGAGCGGAGTCGCGGAAGACCCGAGCGCCAGGAGCGCGCAGAGCCCCAACGCCCTTACGACACGACGAGCGGACACGAGAGGATCCTCACCATCCGCACGCTACGCGTCGCGCCGTTCGATCGTCACCTTGGTGATCACCACGTCGGTGGCGGGGCGGTCCTGGGCGCCTTTGCGCACCTTGCCGATCTTCTCGACGACGTCGAGCCCATCGACGACCTCGCCGAACACCGTGTGCTTGTTGTCCAGATGCGGTGTGGGGCCCAGCGTGATGAAGAACTGGCTGCCGTTGGTGCCGGGTCCCGAGTTGGCCATCGAGAGGATGCCGGCGCGGTCGTGCCGGGCCTTCGGGTGGAACTCGTCGGCGAACTTGTACCCGGGGCCGCCGAAGCCTTTGCCGAGCGGGTCGCCGCCTTGAATCATGAACCCGTCAATCACGCGGTGAAAGATGATTCCGTCGTAAAACGGGGCCTTCTTCTTTTCGTTCGTACGCGGATCGGTGAACTCCTTGGTACCTTCCGCCAGCCCGACGAAGTTGGCCACGGTGTTGGGCGCCTCCTGGTCGAACAGCCGGATCGTGAACGTGCCTTCAGTCGTGTCGAAGTGTGCAAGGGTGCTCATAGGGGAATCCTATCAGGCCTCAGGCCTCAGGCCTCAGGC
>JAENWD010000222.1 GCA_016650245.1 Vicinamibacteria bacterium | reverse complement strand
GTAGAGCCCGTCGATCTGGACGAGCCGAGGATCCTCGACACCGCCACCGTGTTCGTACTCGGCCTCCGGGCTCAGGACGGGCGCCGCCTCACGTGTGAACATCACACCGTCGGTACTGGTCGCATAACCGAGTCGGGAGATGCCTTGCCTGTCCTGCGCGCGATAGAGCATGACAAAGCGATTGCCGTCCTTGACCACAGCCGGATTGAACACGCCGCCCGTCTCGAACCCATTGCCTTGCGGGGAGAGAATCGGCTGCGCCTGGTTCAGACGGACAAAAGCGCCGAGGCGAGGTTGGTAGGAGCTCGGGGCGGCAACCGACGCGTTATCTGGCCCCCACACGTTGCCATGCAGCGCATGGCACGTGCCACAGCTTTGAATGAGCTCGCTGTACACGAGTATCCGTGACCGCACCTCGGTGGCCTGACGCGCGCGGTCGGCCATCTCGTGCACCCACTTCTCGGTGTCGAGGATGTCCTTGGTCAGCTTCGGATCTCTGGGCAGGTCACCTCGTCGAAGCGGCGCGGATCCAAGCACTTCCGCGCCCTGCTGCCACAGAGACGAGGACGGCACGGTGAGTCCTTGCAGCATCAGATCGACGGCTCTCTTGTGGGCGAGCATATGCCCGACGGCGCCTCCCACCTCGGAGGCCGGCGGCCGCACGTGCGCGGGCATGGTCCCCACAGCGCGGTGGCAATCGCCGCACATAGCGAGCATAGAGGACGTCGCCGACGCCACATCCTCGATCCCGTCGGCCGTCGCAAGACCGGAGGCGGCCGCCTTCATGGTCGCCAGGTACGGCGCCGCGGCTGCGGGGAGACCCTGCGGATCTGGTTGATCTGCCAGCGCCCGGGCTTGTTGCCTGGCCGTCTTCAGTTCGCCCCGGATCACCGCCTCGTGCACGGCCATGACCAACCCGAAATGCTGCCGCATGAACGCCGCCCGGTCGGCGCTTGGAGTGAGCGGCGGTTGGTCCCATCGGGCGTGGCCCGCGGTGGCCGTCACCAGCGCCAACACACACGACGGAATAACCACCGATCTGATGTGCATGGTGCGACCCCTGAGCACGCCGCTCATTGCGAAACCCTTCCAAGCCTGGCCGAATCATCTCGCGACCGACTAGGGCGTCGCCCCTTTGCCTTCGACGATGACGTAGGCCTTCCCGCCAAGCAGGTCTTTGATTTCGTCCGTCTTTCCGCTTGGCCATTCGACGACGACGCGGTCGGCTTTGCTTGCGGCACCGAGGCCGAAGGTGAGCGGCAGTTCAGACTGCGACAGGTAGCTCGACCCCGTCTTCACCGTCCTCGAGAACCGGTCGCGGCCGGCAAAGACGCGCACCCGCGCGCCGATGCCGTCGCGGTTCGACGTCACCCCGCGCAGTTGCAGGCGCAGCGCGCGGTTGCCCGGCGTCGAGTCGTTGCGATAGATCGTCGCCGGGCCGCCGTTGCTGGTGATCACGACGTCGAGATCGAGGTCGCCGTCGATGTCGGCAAACGCCGCGCCCCGGCCTACTTTGGGCTGCGCAAAGGCGCCGCCGATGGCCGAGACGATGTCGGTGAACTGGCCGCGGCCACGGTTGTGGAACAGGTGCGGCGGCTCGGCATAGGCGACGCGGCTGTTGGCGCGGGTGACCGTGTCGTCGATGTGGCCGTTGACCACCAGCAGGTCCTGCAGGCCGTCCAGGTCCACGTCGAAGAAGAAACAGCCGAACCCCAGCGTCTGGCGCGTGGCGCGTCCCACCTCCGACCGCGGCGCCGAATCCTGGAACTGCCCGTCGCCCACCGGTCGATAGAGCCCCAGCATCTCGCCAGAGAAGTTGGTGATGACCACCGTGGTCGTGCCCGAGTTGTCCACGTCGGCGGCGTCGACGCCCATGCCGGCGCGCGCGCGGCCTTCTTCGCTCAACGCCAGGCCGGCCTTGAGGCCCAGCTCGGTGAACGTGCCGTTGCCGTTGTTGCGATAGAGCTTGTTGGGCTGCGTGTCGTTGGCGATGAAGACGTCGGGC
>JAENWD010000221.1 GCA_016650245.1 Vicinamibacteria bacterium | reverse complement strand
GCGCGAGGGGCCGCGTGGGCTGGCCGTTGGCGTGGATATGCGGATGCCGACCGGCGACGAGCGGAACCTGCTCGGCTCTGGCGCGTTTGGCGTCAAGCCGTTCCTCGCCTACTCCGGGTCGTACCGGCGCGTCTCGCCGCACGTCAACCTGGGCTACCAGTGGAACGGCGACAGCGTGCTCGCTGGCGATGTCGAGACCGGCGACAAGGACGATCTTCCGGATCAGCTGCTGTATGCCTTCGGCGCCGACATCGGCGTCACCGACAAGTTCAGCGTGACCGCCGACTGGCTGGGGCGCCGCGCCATCAACTCGCCGCGTGTCCGCATCGAGCAGTTCACGGCCATCGGCACGACAGGGAGCGCCACGTTCGACGACATCGCGATCTTCCACGAGTCGTTCTGGGCCTCGAGCGCCGCAGTGGGGTTCAAGGCGAACCTGAGCGGCCGACTGCTCGTGGACTTCAACCTGCGCTTCACCCTGGGCACCAACGGCTTGACCGACCGTGTCACGCCGCTCATCGGCATAGAGTACGGGTTCTGAGCCTCAGAGCGGCGGGCGGTCGGCGCGGCGTCCGGACACCCGCGTGATGACAATGCGGTAAACCAGGGGCACATGGTGTTCGATCGGGCCCGCCTTGGCGGCCGCCGGCTGCCACCACTCGTCACGCTGTTCAAAGAACCCCCGGGCGCGCTCGCGCGCCCGCTCGTGCTCGTCGGGCGATCGGAGCTCTTCGTACCGGCCGAACACCAGCACCGTGGTCCAGTGAAACCGGTCAACGATGTCAGACACTTCAACGCAGACGTGCGGGTTCTCGCGCATCCACACGATCTTCTGGCCGAGCGTCGAGAAGCTGTACAGATGCTCGCCGTCGAAGTCGAACGAGATGGGGACGACATACGGGTGGTCGTCGCGGCAGCAGGCGAGCCGCCCCAGATGGCTGCGGTGCAGGACCTCGTGGCACTCCGCAGTGCTCAGTTCGTGAATCAGCATGACTCAACGGACCTCAACGGTAAGAGACTCGCCGGCAGACAACGTCCGCTCCGGCGCAATTGCTGCTCTCGCAGCACCGATGGTGATGCTGCCTAGGGCCACGTGCCCCTCGATGACGTCAAGTGTCAGCGTCCAGCCTTGACGGGCGGTGCCGGCAATCACTCCGGTGCCCCAGGCGTAGCCTGTGGACCAGAATAGCTTACCGGGCTTTCCGGCAAGTGACATCTCGCGCGTCACGGCCGAATAGTGGAAGCCGGTCAGCGCCAGCACGGCCGCCCAGCTCGCCATCGCGCGCGCGTAATGATGCCCGCACTCCGCCTCGTCGAAGGGATTACGCTTGAGTCCGTCGTAGCGGGCCCTGATGTCGCGTATGGACTGGAGGCCCTCGCTGGTCATCCCCTCGTACAGCATCCCGACGGCCGCGGTGTACTCGAAGCCGGTCATCACCTCGCCGAAGTACGGAAATGGATTCGCCGGGCGGTCGCGAGGATAGCTCGCCATCAGCAGCGCCGCTTCATCGGCGACCGCAAAGCTGCGCAGCGGGTTGAAGTGCGCATGCAGGTCGGTTCGCCGGTTGTACTTCAGAATGCTGGCCAGCGTTGTCTTCACCCGCTCGGGCTGCACCAGGTAGCCGAGCCCGACGACGTGTGACATGTACTGGCCGACGAGCTGATCGACCAGGCACCCGGAGCCGAGCTGATAGTCGGGCTTGGAGATGTCGTCGGCGCCCATGCCGACCAGCAGGCTCGGCGCCACGGCACTGGCGCTGGCCGGCGGTTGAATCTGGTGCTCGTAGTACTCGCCGTTGAACAGGTGCGCGTCGATCCAGGCGCTGCCGCGGCTGAACAGATCGCGGCACGTGTCGGCAAATGCGGTGTCACCGACGTGGCGTGCCATCGCCTCGGAGGCCTTCAAGGCGCCGAGGTACCACAGGCCCATCTGCGGGTTGGGGCCGTAGTACTCGACATCCATCGTGTTGTGTTGCGCGCCTTCCATCACGCCGTCTTTGTCCGCGTCCCACCCGCCGGGGATCCAGCAGAATTCCAGCGACCGCCGTACGTGCGGCCACAGGCTCCTGAGCGCCGCGTCGTCGCCCGACAGCTGCCAGTCGCGGTACACCTTCATCACGCAGCCCATCTGGCCATCGGCTGCCGCCTTGCCGAACTCCTGCGCGCGGTCGAGTGGAAGCTGCACCCGAAAGCTCATGAGGCCGGTGTTGTCGGTGGCGTGCGCGAACTCGATCTCGCGCATCGACCAGGCCAGAGAGCCGAAGAGAAATGCCGTGGCCTGTTCGTAGTTCCAGACGTGCGTGCACGAGCCCCAACAGCAGCCGCTGTGGTTGTTGCTGCCTTCGAATCCGAAGAAGCGGCCGTCGGCCGTACGGAAGCAGGTTTGCGTGCGGAGCGTGCTGAGATTACACAGCGCCGCGTCTTTTACCTCAGGAGGCAGCGCACTGTCGGCGAACGCGCGGACGAAGCGGACCGTGCGCTGGCGCAGGGCGTCGAGCCGTGGCGCTTCGATTTCGAGCACGTCCCACGCGTCGCGGTAACGGGTCGTGTAGAAGTTGCCGATGCGGTCGTCGGGCCCTGGCGGCTGGCTGCGTGGTTGCCACGTGTAGCGGTTTGGGAAATGCCACGCCAGCAGCAGCGTCACGTCGCGGCTCTCACCCGGCGGGATCGCGAC
This sequence comes from Vicinamibacteria bacterium, assembly GCA_016650245.1. Classification (GTDB taxonomy): domain Bacteria; phylum Acidobacteriota; class Vicinamibacteria; order Vicinamibacterales; family JAENWD01; genus JAENWD01. Next base: position 860 of record JAENWD010000221.1, on the reverse strand, counting down.
GGTCACGGCAAGCGACGTCATCGGCGCGTCGATGGCCTTGAGCGGCGTCCGCTCGTCGAGCCGACCGTCCGCGGCGAAGTCGTCCCAGAAATCCAGGAGCGGTGTGCCCCACCGGCCGCTGTCCCACGCCGTCCGGCGCGAGATGCCCTCGCGCGCCGTGGTGGCAATCGCGATGGTGCCCCACGCCGCGGCCGCCGTGTCCACACCGGCCGAAGACAGCAGCACGCCGGTCACGTGGTCAGACGAGCGCGCCGTGTTCCGATTCCGCCGCGCCCCGGTTGGCCACGTGTCGCCCTTCCAGTCGGTGGAGGTTGCCGCCCCATCCACGCCGATGAAGTTCGGGAGGCTGATGGCGGCGCTTGCCGTCACCGAGCGCGCGCGGCGATTGCGCAGCGTCACGGTGAAGATGGCCATCGGTATGCCGCTGGCGTCGGCATCGGCCGGAACGAGCGGGTTCAACGCCTTCAACGCCACGTCGAGTGGCACGTCCGGGTCGGCAAGCGTGACGCGCCCGAAGGGATAGGCGGTGGCAAATCGACAGCCGCGAAATCGCGGCATGTGCTCGTTGGGCGTCTTCGCGCCGTGGCTGCCCTCGTACTCCGACAGGGGGCTGGGCCCCTCGAGCAGGCGGCAGACGGCCGGCTGCCCTTCTTCCTGCGCGAACAGCGCAAGGAAGGGACCAACCGAGTCCTGATTGCCGAGCCGGGGCACGAACCCCTTCGCCGGGCGGTTCATGATCTCCCAGTCGCGCAGGTCGCCACGGCCGCCGAGAGAAACCGTGCCGGTGCCGATGCCGCCAATGGGCAGCGCGATGCGGTCCAGGTGCGCCTCGTCAAACACACGAAGCGAGGGCCACGCCG
>JAENWD010000220.1 GCA_016650245.1 Vicinamibacteria bacterium | reverse complement strand
TGTGCGACGACAGCGTGCGCGGCCTGCTCGACGTCACATTGCCGCGTGTGGGGGCGACCTCGGCGCTGCCCTCGGCCGTCGCGAGGTGGGTGGACCAACTGCGGGTGCTCAAGCTGCTCAGCCCCGAGGCCGCGTCCGCGACGCCAATCACCACCCTGGGCTTCACGCCGCTCAACCCCACGCTGGCCGACACGGTCCTGGCCGAGATGGGCTGGCCCAGCTAGCCACGGCTCTGTGCCTTCTGTGGCTATAACTGGAACCGCCCGGGACGGGTAAGCGGCGCGAATACATCAGGCCGGGTGATAAACTCGCGTTATGGGTCAGACGCTCCTTCAGAAGGTGTGGGACGCACACACGGTCCGGCGCCTGCCGACCGGCCAGACGCAGCTGTTCATCGGCCTGCACCTGGTCCACGAAGTCACCAGCCCTCAGGCGTTCGACATGCTCGACGCGCGCGGCTGGAAGGTTGCCTTTCCGCAACGCACCTTCGCCACCGTCGACCACATCGTGCCCACGCGCGAGCGGCAACGGCCGTTCCTCGACGTGATGGCCGAGCAGATGATGAGCGCGCTCGAGAGCAACTGCGCCGCGCACGGCATCCCGCTCTACAACATCGGCGACGCGCACCAGGGGATCGTGCATGTGATCGGGCCCGAGCTGGGCCTCACCCAGCCCGGGATGACCATCGCGTGCGGCGACAGCCACACCTCGACACACGGCGCGTTCGGATCGGTCGCCTTCGGCATCGGCACCTCGCAGGTGCGCGACGTGCTGGCGAGCCAGTGCCTGGCGCTCGAACCGCTGCAGGTGCGCCGTATCGACGTCACCGGCCGTCTCGCGCAAGGCGTCTACGCCAAAGACGTCATCCTCGAGATCATCCGGCAGCTCGGCGTCAAAGGCGGCGCCGGATACGCCTACGAGTACGGCGGTCCGGCCGTGGACCGGATGTCGATGGACGAGCGGATGACGATCTGCAACATGTCAATCGAGGGGGCCGCACGTGTCGGATACGTCAATCCCGACCAGACGACCTTCTCGTTCCTCCAAGGGCGTGCATTTGCGCCGCAAGGCGAGGCCCTCAACCAGGCGACGGCGTATTGGCGGGGCCTGGTCTCGGACGCCGACGCGCACTACGACGACCGGGTGACCATCGACGGCGACGCGCTCGAGCCAACGGTGACGTGGGGCATCAACCCAGGCCAATCGGTTCCGGTCAGCGGCCGGTTACCCGACCCGCGACGGGTCGGCGACCAGGATCGCGCGGGCGTCGAAGAGGCACTGCAGTTCATGAGCTTCGATGCGGGCGCGCCAATCATGGGCACCCGCATCGACGTGGCCTTCATCGGATCGTGCACCAACAGCCGCCTGTCGGATCTGCGTGAAGCGGCGCGCGTGGTGCGCGGCCATCATCTGGCGCCGCACGTCAAGGGGTTGGTCGTGCCGGGCTCGGACACGGTGCGCCAGGACGCCGAGCGCGAGGGGCTCCACGAGATCTTCCGCGAAGCCGGCTTCGAATGGCGCGGAGCCGGATGCTCGATGTGCCTGGCGATGAATCCCGACCGGCTCCAGGGGCGCGAGGTATGCGCCAGCTCGTCGAATCGCAACTTCAAGGGACGCCAGGGTAGCCCCACCGGGCGCACGTTGCTGATGTCGCCGGCCATGGTCGCCGCGGCCGCCGTCGCTGGCGAGGTCGTCGACGTCCGGCCCGTGCTGGCCAATCAAGGAGTGACGGCGTGAGCGTCAGCCGCATCCAACGTGTCGCCGGCCGAGCGCTGCCACTGCGCGGCCACGATATCGACACCGACCGAATCATCCCCGCGCGCTACCTGAAGTCCGTTTCCTTCGAGGGCCTCGAGCGCTACGTGTTCGCCGACGACCGCAGCGATCCGGCGCACGCATTCAATCAGCCGCAGTACGAAGGCGCGCAGGTCCTGCTGGTCAACCGCAACTTCGGGTGTGGCAGTTCGCGCGAGCACGCGCCGCAAGCTCTTCAGCGCTGGGGCATCAACGCGGTTGTCGGCGAGAGCTTCTCGGAGATCTTCTTCGGCAACAGCGTGCAGCTGGGACTCCCCTGCCTGACCGTGTCGCACGACCAGGTCGAGCAACTGCTGACGGCCGTCGAAGCCGATCCCGCGCTGACCGTGGAGGTCGACGTCGGGGGCCTGACGGTTCGGGCCGGCGAACTGCGGGTGGCGGCCACGATGCCCGCCTCGGCGCACCAGGCGCTGGTGACCGGCCTGTGGGACGGCACCGGGCTGCTGCTGGCCGACTTCGATCAGGTCCGGTCGCTCGCCGACACCCTGCCGTACGTGAC
>JAENWD010000219.1 GCA_016650245.1 Vicinamibacteria bacterium | reverse complement strand
GCATCGACTACCTGTTGGCGCGTCTGCCGTCGGGCTGGACGATGACCAGCAGGCGGCTCGACAGCCGATACGGCTCAGACCACTACCCGGTTCTCGGCATCCTCACGCTTCCGTAGAACACGCTGCGCCACACACCTAGGCCAATAGCGACGTGATCGCCTGGCCCTTGCCGTCCCGCGTCACGTAGAACGGCCGCTGCTCGATCTCGTACGCCTGCGTCGGCGCAATCCCCAGCGTGCGGAAGATCGTCGCGTGCAGGTCTTCGATCACGACGCGATCCTGAATGGTCCGGCAGGGACGTTGCTCGGCCGTGACGCCGTGGACGTGGCCGCGCCGCACGCCGCCGCCAAACAGCAGCACGCAGCCGGCGTCGGTGAAGTGCCGGTGCATGCCGTAGTGCTTTGGCTCGGTGATCAGATCGGGCACCTCGACCTGGTCCTTCACCTTCAGGTCCGGCTTGCCTTCAATCAGCAGGTCCCGGCTGAACTCGCTGGCCAGGACGACCAGCGTGCGACCCAACAGCCCACGCGCCTCCAGATCCAGGACGAGCTGCGCGACCGGCGCGTCGATTTGCCCTTTCATCGCCACCAGGCGCTCGTGTCCGTTCTCGTGCGTGTCCCAATTGAGAAACGGGATGTACTCCGTCGTCACCTCGACGTACCGCGCGCCGCCCTCCACCAGACGCCGTGCGAGCAGGCAGCCGAGCCCGAAGCGGCCGACCATCTGTCGCTCGTAGGTGGCACCGAACCGATCCTGCACGGCGCGGAACTGCTGGCCGGGCGTGTATCCGGGCACGTACTTCTGGATGTGCTCGAGCGGCTCGAGCGACAGGTCGAACGCCCTGGCGGCAGGTGAGCTGAGCAGCCGGTGCGCGTTGTCGTACGCGCGCAGCAGCGACTCGCGCTGGTAGTCGCTGCCCTCCTGGCCGATCGGGCTCGCCTCGAGCAGCCGGCGATAGAACCGATCACGACTCTCGAAGCGCCCCGGCGACATGCCGCTGGGCGGCCGGACGACCTCGGCTGCTTCGTCCGGGTACGGCACGCCAAACGGCCCGTACTCGGCCCCGAGAAATCCGGCCGTCGTGAATGCCTTCAACTCCTCGCCTTCGCCGACGTCGAGGCGCTGGCCGATGTTGATGAAGGCGGGCATCGCGGGATCGCGCGGCCCGAGTGTTCGCGCGACAATCGCGCCCAGGTGCGGCGCGGCCGCGGTCTGCGGCGGCGCGTAGCCGGTGTGCCACTGATACTGATGGCGCGAGTGCAGGATGAAGCCGAGATCGCCGGCCGTGTAGCTGCGAATCAGCGTCCCTCGATCCATCACGCCGGCAATGCGCTCCAATCCCTGCGAGAACTTGATGTGATCGACCGCCGTGTCGATGGACGGAAACGTGCTGAGCACCTGATGGGGGCGCAGGCCCGACGCAAACGGCGTGTAGCGCTTCGGGTCGAACGTCTCGGTGTGCGCCATCCCGCCGCCCATCCAGAGGACGATGACCGAATCGGCGGTAGGGACGAGCCTCTCGGCGCCCTGCGCGGCGACGGCACGCGGAAAGCCGGCGGCCAACGCGGAAAGCGTCGCGGCGCTGGCTGTCGCGAGAAAGTTACGTCTGGTGGTTGGAGCCATCTCAGTGCACCACTTGAAACTCGGGGAGCATCACCACGCTCCAGAGCAGGTCCTCGATGACCGCCGCGTCTGGCAGCGGCCCGAGGATCTGGCTCGACAACCTGCGCTCGGCCGATGTCGGCGCGCGTCCGAGCGCGCGCTCGAAGACGTCGTCGACAATCTCGAGTGAGCCCTTCCGGCTGGCCAGCAGACGCTCGGCGCCACGACGGAGGTGGTCGGCCAGCGTCGGTCCGTTCAGCAACTCGAGTGTCTGCAGCGTCGTGGCCGCCGCCGCACGCGTCGTGACCACCTGTTCGCGGTTCGGGCGGCCAAGCGCCGTCATCAGGGGGTTGGCGGCCACCAACGCCGCGCGAGTCTGCTCCCGTGATGGCACCGCATGCGATCGCACCAGAGCGACGTTCACGCGCGCATCGGGCGCTGTCTGCCAGATGCCGGTGACCGCGCTCACCGCGTCGACGAACTGCTCGGCGGTGAGACGCCTGGCTTCGGGCCCGCGAAACACGTACGGCTCGTTGGCGGCCGCTGCGTTCACCGCCACGCGCTGGTACGCGTTCGCCGTCAGGATGACCGCCATCGTGCGTTTGAGGTCGTAGCCGTGAGCGACCAGGTCCTGGGCGAGCCAGTCCAGTAGGTCAGGATGCCAGGCGGCCTGCTCCATGTCGTCGACCGGCTCCACCAGTCCCCGGCCCATGAAGCGCGCCCAGAGCCGATTGACGATCGTGCGGGCCAGGCGGCCGTTGTTGGGCCCGACCATCGCGTGCATCAGCTGATCCAGCCGCACGCCACGCGGCGACGCCGGATCGATGCTCCCCAGCTCCGCGTACAGAAACTTCATTGCTGCGGTCTTTCCGATCGGGCGGTCGCACTCGACCATCTCGAGGGGCCGATCGGCGTAGATGCTGGCCAGCCCATACGCGTCGGCCAGCTGCCACTCGTTGATGAAGCTGTCGTGGCACGACGCGCACTTGAGATTCACTCCCATGAAGACCTGCGAGATGTTCTGTGCGGCCTGCATCTCCGGCGTCTGGCTGGCATTGACGACGCCGCGCCAGACGATGCCCTTGGTGAACCCCTCGGTGCCTGGCACCGGGTTGACCAGCGACGCGACGAACTGGTCGAACGGCAGGTTGTTGGCCAGCGCGGCATAGAGCCACGCCGTGATCTGCCGGCGGCCGCCGTCAATGTAGCCGGTGCCGCGATAGTCGTTGCGAAGCAGGTCATTCCAGAAACTCAGCCAGTGCTCGGCGTAGCGGCGGTCGTCTGCGAGCAGACGCGCGACCAGGCGCTCGCGTTTGTCGGACGCGCGATCAGCCACGAACTGGTGCACGTCGGCGGGCGACGGCAGCTCGCCCAGCACGTCGAGCGTCAGGCGCCGAATCAATTGCCGGTCGTTTACTCGTGGCGCCGCGGTCGCCTCGTGCGTGGCGAAGTACCCGTGCAGCAGACGATCCACCGGTGAAGCGGCGGTCGCAGGTGCGTCGGGCAGCGCCGGCGCGTGCGGCGCCAGGTTCCGAGGCGTCGATCGCGCAAACGTCACACCGGGGTCCCACGCCGCGCCCTGGTCGATCCAGGCGCGCAGCAGCGCGACCTTGTCGCCGGTGAGCCGCGAGCCTTTCTTCGGCATGACCATGTCGGGCTCGAGGGCGGACACCAGCCTGACGAGCAAGCTGTCGGCGCTCTGCCCGGGCACGAGCGCCGGGCCCGTGTCGCCGCCCCGCAGCATCGACTCGCGCGTCTCGATGCTGAACCCGCCTTTGTCGTTGCCGCGGGCGTGGCAACGCACGCAGCTGAGCTGGAGGATCGGCCTGATGTCTCGTGAGAAGTCCACTGCGCGCGCAGCCGGTGCCTGCGCACGAAGCGGCAGGCTCACCGCACACACCACGGCCGCAAGCAAGAGGCACCGCACCTGAAGCACCTGAAGCACCTAGCTCTAAGTTTCGCCGAGAATCGCGCGGTGCGCGACCTCTTCGAACCGCCGTTCGGCCTCCGGCTCCGGGCTGGCCAATGCAACCACGATGGCGACCAGGAAGCTCAGGGGCATCGAGACCAGCCCGGGGTTCCTCAACGGAAAAGGCGCCGAGGTCTCGCCGAGGAGCTCGATCTGAATCGTCGGTGAAAAGTAGATCAGTACGAGGCTGGCCACGGTGCCGGTGACCATCGATGCGGCCGCGGCGCGCGTCGTGAAGCGCCGCCAGAATATCGACAGCACCAGCGCGGGGAAGTTCGCGCTTGCCGCGATGGCAAACGCCAGACCGACCATGTAGGCGACGTTCTGGCCCTTGAATGCCAGTCCAAGGCCGATCGAGAACAGGCCGAGCACGACGGTCGAGATACGTGCTACGCGCAGCTCTTCGTGTGGCGCAGCGTGCCCGCGCCGCACGACGTTGATCCACAAGTCGTGCGACAGCGTCGCCGCCCCGGCCAGGGTGAGGCCGGCAACGACGGCCAGAATCGTCGCAAAGGCCACGGCGGTGATGAACCCGAAGAACACCCGCCCGCCGACGACGTCGGCCAGCAGCGGCGCCGCCATGTTGCCGCCCGGGTCGACCGAAGTGATCGCGGTCTTCCCCACCAGCACCATCGCGCCAAAGCCGAGCACGAAGGTCAGCAGGTAGAACGTGCCGATGAACGCAGTCGCCCAGTTCACCGAGAGACGCGCGGTCCTGGCGTCAGGGACCGTATAGAAGCGCATCAGGATGTGCGGCAAGCCTGCGGTCCCGAACATCAGCGCCAGGCCAAGCGAGAGGGCGTCGAGCGGATCGGAAACCAGCTTGCCGGGGCCCAGGACGCCGGCGCCGTACATCTCCGCGGCCGTCGCAAACAGACGCAACGGGTTGAAATTGAAGCGGGCCAGCACCAGCCCGGCCAGCATCGCAGCGCCCAGCATCAGCAGCACGGCCTTGACGATCTGCACCCACGTGGTGGCGATCATGCCGCCGAAGAACACGTAGGCCAGCATCACGCATCCGACGATGATGATTGACGTCTCGTAGCTGAGCCCGAACAGCAACCGGATCAGGTTGCCCGCCCCCACCATCTGCGCGATCAGGTAGAAGGCGACGACGGCCAGGCTGCCGATGGCGGCGGCAATGCGCACCGGCCGCTGCCGCAGCCGGAAGGCGACGACATCGGTGAAGGTGTACTTGCCGAGGTTGCGCAGGGGCTCGGCGATGAGAAACAGCACGATGGGCCAGCCGACCAGAAACCCGATCGAGTAGATCAGCCCGTCGAAGCCCGAGAGCGCCACCAGGCCGGCGATTCCGAGAAAGCTGGCCGCGCTCATGTAGTCGCCTGCCAGCGCGAGGCCGTTCTGGAGACCCGAGATGGTGCGCCCGGCCGTGTAGAAGTGATCGGCGCTGCGCGTCTTGCGCGCGGCCCAATAGGTGATGCCCAGTGACAGCGCGATGAAGATCAGAAAGCCGGCAATCGCGATGACATCAGGTTGGCCCAGCGACGAGGTCATCGGGACTCCCGGATCGCATGCACGGCCGCGTCGTGGTGACGGTTCGCCCAGGTGACGTAGACAAACATCAGCACCCACGCCGAGACGATGACCAGCGCGCCAAGCAGGATCCCGACGCTGAGCCCCGGCACCAGGACCCTGGTCAGCAGGGGTTTGTTGTACGCCACCAGGAGGATGAAGCCGAAGTAGATGGCCATCATCGCCAGGGTGAGGGCAATGGCAATGCGCCAGCGGGCCGCGGCGAGGAGTCGAAGAGGCTCGGACACCTGGGGAGGATATCCCAGACAGGTGCTTCGGGTGCTTTAAGTGCTAGAAACTGAACCGGACCATCACCCGCGCCCTGACAGGCGCCGGGAAGAACTCGTACTGCAGGAACCGTGGATCGCGCGGCAGGTGCTGCTGGTCGAACGCCGCGCCCACATCGGCCGTCCCCGCGTAGTAGTCGGCCTCGTCGATGACGACCTGGACGCCCTGATCGTTTTCGAGGCTGTACCGCGACACGCCCTGGGCCTGGTTGAAGAGGTTCAGCACGTTCAGCCCGACTGTCAGGCGCCCGGATCCGCCAAGGGCCAGGACGTACTGCACGCTGAGGTCGGTCTGTGACAACGTCGGGGTGCGGCCCTCGCTGCCCCGGCCCGCGTAAAACACCGGGCCCACGCCTGGAGCCAGCAATGCGTAGCGGCTTACGGGCAGCCCGCTGGCGACCGACTGGAACACGCCGACGTTGAGGCCGAAGGGCGCCGTGTAGACAAACTGCGCCTTGGCCTGGTGCGGGCGGTCGGTGGCCAGGCGCCCGTAGAGCGGCTCGCCGTCGCCATCAAACAGCGCGAGCGGGGCGTCGAAGGTCCCCCCGATGTTCGGCTCGGTGCGTCCGTTCTCGTCGGATTCTGAAAGGCCTGAGTAGTTGCCGTAGAGGCGACTCCAGACGTAGCTCGCGGTGAGCGCCCAGTTGCGGTCCAACTGCTTCCGCCCGACAAACTCGACGGCATCGTAGTCGCGGACGGCCCTGGGATAGGGCACACCGGGAATCGCCTCGGTGGCACGGTGGTAACCGGGATTGCCGATCACGTAGGTCGCGCTGCCCTCTGCATCGACCGATCCGATGTCCTCGACGGCCTTGTCGAGCTGCTTGTGGACGAACCGCGCCGAGACCGCGACGTGTGGCGATACCTGGTGCTCGATTCCCACGGTCATCTCTTGCATCCGCATCGGCTCGAGGTCGGGGTCGATGTTCTCGAACGAGGGGTCGAACTGCACAGGCACCCGTGCCTGACCACCCGGGCACGCCGGAGGACACGCGGGGCTGCTGACCAGGCTGGGCCAGTCGTACGTCTCGAGCTTGAACGAGTAGATGGTGAACCCCAGGCCCCCGAACGCGGCCTGCGGCATGGCGAGCTTGAAGATGTCGTAGAAGACCCCCCAGCTGCCGTGCACTTTCCAGAGGCCGTCACCTGCGACGTCCCACGCCGCCCCCGCCCTTGGCGCGAGCTTTTCGCGGAACGAGAAGTGGATCGGCTTGGCGCTCCCCGACGGCCCCACCGGATTGTAGAACGGGACCGTCTCGTTCTCCGTCCGCAGGCCCGCGTTGATGGTCAGCCGGCTGGACACGGTCCATGCGTCCTGCACGAACAGGCCAACGGTCGTGTCGCTGACGTTGCCGAGCGTGATGAGACCACGCTTGGGATCGGTGGGGTTGCTGAGCACTCGATAATAGCCGTACCGACCCTGCTGACCTGCGATCGCGGCGTTCCAGAACAGGTTGACGCGGTTGGCGCTCATCCCTCTGTCCACGTCGTTGGCCCGTCGATCGAACTGCAGGCCGGCCTTGAGCATATGTTGCCCCGCCAGGCTGCCGAAAAACGTGGCATCGACCTGCGCGTTGACGCGCGACAGCCGATCGACACGGCTCACGTCGTTTGACAGATCCGTCTGGAATCCCCCCACCTGCTGAAGCGAGGCGGGTACGTCCAGGTAGTTGATGTTGGATCTCGCGAAGAAGAAGAGCGGCTCCTCCACCACGTTTTCCGTCGTGTGGTTGCTCGTGAAATATCCGGCGCGCGTCCCTACGTAGAGTTGGGGGGTCGCCACCCAGTCCGCGCTGAGCGACGCGGTGTAGTTCGCGCGATGGTCGATGATGTCGAAGTTGCCCTGTGGGTAGGTGGCGCCGTCCAGGGTTGGCAGCATGCCGTTCTGTCGCGACGGACTCCAGTCGAGCGTCGCGCGCGTCCGCAGGGTGTCGTGCAGCTGCGTCGTCTGGTTGATGTTGAAGAAATGGTCCGTCTGATCCGAGGTCTTGGTAGCCGTGGACCCATCGAACGTGAATGTAACCGTGCGTTCTGTATGGATCAGGGCAGGCTGATAGGCGGCAAACAGCCAGGCGCGGTCTCGTTTGAGCGGCCCGCCGATGGCAAAGCCGGGCTCGACGCGCGTATAGGTGTCTTCGGGGTACGTCACGTACTCGGCGCGTGTCGAGTCGGTCGGCACCCTGCGGAGGGTACGCCGCCGCGCACCGTCGAGCGCATCGCCTTCGACGTTGACCAGCACATCGCCGCGCCACGTGTTGGTGCCGCTCTTGGTCACGACGTTGATGACGCCGCCGGTCGAGCCGCCGTACTCGGCCGCGTACCCGCTCGATTTGACCTGGATTTCATCGACGAAGTCCGGCAGGACGGCATGGCCCGACACGCCGCTGAGCAGGTTCGTGGTCTCGATGCCATTGACCACGAAGCGGTTTTCCGAGGCGCTCGCGCCGTCGATGGAGATGCCCCCGAGCTTGGGCTCCTGGTTGGCGCCCGGCGCCTGGCTGACCAGCGACGTGAAATCGCGGCCCTTGGGCAGCAGGTCGATCGTGTCCTGCCGCAGGCTGAACACCCGCGCGCTCTGGCGCGTGTCCACCAGCGGCGAGGACGCCGAGACGCGGACCTCCTCGGCGACCGCCGCGATGTCGAGCACGAACGACAGTCGTTTGATCTGTCCCAGGAGTACTTCCACGCGCTCGAACTTGATCGCCGCGAATCCGGGCAGGGACGCCGTGACGTCGTAGTATCCCGGAGCGAGCGCGGGAAAGCGGAATGCGCCGGTCGCGTCGGTGATGGTCGAGACCGTCGCGCCCTGCCCGAGGTTCAGCGCGGCAACCGTGGCGCCGGGGATCACGGCGCGTTGGGCGTCCTGGACGGTGCCCTCAATCGCACCGCGCTGCTCCTGCCCCGCCGCTGGGTGCACCAGGGCGAAAGCCCACAGTAAGGCCGAGGCGAGAATCCGACGCACGTCTACTCCTTCTTGTCTTCGCTCGTAATCAAAAACACATCCGACGACTCCACCCCGCGCGACATGGCGAGCGTTTTGCCATCGCGCGACCACCGGTAGTTCACGATTTCTTCTGAGGGGAACGTCGTCACGGGTCTAGGCGCGGAGCCGTCGAGTGGAAAGCGCCACAGGTTGGTGGCTCCATCCCGGAAGACCAACTCGTCGAGCGCCTGTCCGCCCGGCGCCCACGTGGTGCCAAAGCCCGAGCTTCGCGTGAAGTTGGACGGAAACTTCCGCACCGGCCCGGATCCGTCGATGGGCACAATAGCCATGCCGGAACTCGACGGTTCCGCGTAGTTGCCAAGGAGCCACCGTTCATCGGGAGAGACGCTGCGGGAGACAAAACGCGGCGGCAGCTTGGTCGGATCGGCGAACAGCGGCTCGCGTGGACCGCCGCCGAGCGGCACACGGAAGTTGACCAGCCGTCCGCCCTCCCGGGCCCTGAAATAGACGTGGTCGCCGATGGCTTGGAGGTATCCACGCAGTATCCCACCGCCGGTTACGATCTGACGTGGGTTGCTGCCGTCGAGATCGACTCCACGGATCAGACTGTCGCCGTCGCCTGACGCACGCGAGATGAAGATGATCCCTTTGCCATCGGGCAACACCTGCGGATGACTTTCCAAACCCGGGTCGCTCGTCAGTTGTCTCGGCTGGCTGCCGTCGCTATTCGCGATCCAGATATTCCAGCTGCCCTGCGTTCTCGCGCAGTACACAATGCGGTCATCGGGTGTCCAGTCGATGCCAACGGCACCTTCCAGGCCGTTGCTGGTGTCCGTGATCGGCCGGGCACGCGCGGCGTCGCCATCAGGCGCCACCCACAAGCCGGCGCGCGCGTCGTTCCGCACGGCCACCAAGGTCCGCCCTCCCGTGGTGGCGGCGACGCCCCCGTAGTCCGCCTCGTCGGGGCTGATCCGGCGTAATGTGCCGGCCGGGTAGGCGATCGCCCAGAGCTGGCCGGCCATGTTCCAACGTCCGCCGGCCTGCTGAACGGCATCGAACACCAGTGCGCTGGCGTCGCCGAGCCATACGAGCTCTCCCCCGAAATCGAACCGGGCGTCGCTGAACGTCCGCTCCTTGCCGGTCTCGACGTTCACCAGCACGATCCGGCTCCTCTGGTTCGGTATCCCTCCCGCAAACGCCGCTATGAGCGTCCCGTCGGGAGACCAGGCCACGCGCGTATGGGCGTAACCGTCCGACGTTGTGCGCGAGGCCAGGCGGCGTTGGTTGGTGCCGTCCGCGTTGGCGAGCACGATGGCGTCTTCCGCGTTGGTCGGGCCGCGGATGAACGCCATGCGCGTGCCATCCGGCGAGAAGGCCGGCGTTGATCCGATGTCCTCGACCAACGTGCGCGGCGGGCCTCCCAGTACCGGGATCTGGAACAACGACACGACCAGGCCGTCCTTGGGGCTGAAGGCGTACAGCACGGCCTCGCCATCCGGCGAAAACGCGATCCCCCAGTAGGTGCCGTCCATCGGCGGCACGATTTGCACGCTGCTGGCCGTGGAGACCTGCCGCATCCACAGGCCCGGCTTGTGGAGACTACCATCCACGTGCGCGACATATCGGCCATCAGGGGAGATGGCAGCCAGACTCGCCTTGCCCGTCTGGGTGAGGCGGCGCGTCTTCGGTGTCGCAAAGGCGAGGGCCTCTGTCGTTGCGGGGCGCCGCGCGTACCACAACCCGCCGGCGACTGCCAGCACGGCCACGGAGACGAGCGCGTTCCGCACGGCGGATCTCACGCGCGGCTGCACCGGTGGCGGCGCCAAAGCGGTCTGGCTGAT
>JAENWD010000218.1 GCA_016650245.1 Vicinamibacteria bacterium | reverse complement strand
TGCTCAACGCCGACAGCGTCGATCTGGCGGGGTTCAAGCAGCGCAAGGGCAAGCTGCTCCTCTGGCACGGCTGGGCCGACGCGGCCCTCAACGCCCAGAGCACAATCAACTACTACGAGCGGCTCAAGACGGCCGACCCGCAGACGCCGGACTACGCGCGCCTGTTCCTGATGCCCGGAGTGCTGCACTGCGCGGGCGGTCCTGGGCCCGACTTAGTCGAGTGGATCGACGCCATCGCGGAGTGGACGGAGAAGGGCACCGCCCCCGAGCGCCTCATCGCCACCAAGCGCGGCACAGGCGGCACGCCGACCAGGACGCGTCCGCTGTGTCCACACCCGCAGCGGGCGGTCTACAACGGGTCCGGAAGCACCGACGACGCCGCGAATTTCGCCTGCAAAGGGTGAACCGCCGAAGGGGTATGATGGGTGCGACCCTGAGGGAGATCTGCCATTGATCAAGCTGGACGCGCGTAGGCCTGTTCACTTCTGCGACGGGCTGTCGCGCCGTGACTTCCTGCACGCTGGCGCCCTGGGCATGGCCGGTCTGGGCCTGAGCCTCAGCGATCTGTTTGCGCTCAAGGCGGCCGGCGCCGTCAACCCGGCCAACGACGTCAACTGCATCTGCCTGTTCCTGGTCGGCGCGCCGAGTCAGCTCGACACATGGGACATGAAGCCGGATGCGCCCTCGGAGATCCGCGGGCCGTACAAGGCGATCAAGACCAACGTGCCGGGGATCCAGATCAGCGAGATCTTCCCGCGGATGGCGCAGCACGCCGACAAGTTCGCGCTGATCCGATCGGTGCACTACGCCGGCGTCGCGGTGCACGACGCCGGGCACCAGGTGATGCAGACGGGACGGCTGTTCCAGGCCGGCACCGAGTCGCCGCACGTGGGGTCGATCCTGGGCTACCTCAAGGGGCCCAAAGGCGACATCCCCCCGCACGTGCTGCTGCCGCGGCCTATCGGCAACACGGGCGGCAACATGCCGCACGGCCAGACCGCTGGCTTCCTGGGCAAGCTCCACGATCCGTTCGTCCTCGGCGCTGATCCGTCTGAGCCGGCGTTCCAGGTTCCCGACCTGCTGCCGCCGGACTATCTCACCGCGATCCGCGCTGACCAGCGTCGCAATCTGCGCGACCTGGTGGATGCCTCGGTGAGAGACTTCGAGGCCAACCCCGACGCGAGGCTGCTCAACGCATCTTTCGACCAGGCCTACACGATGATCTCGTCATCGAAGGCCCGCGCCGCCTTCGACCTGTCGCAGGAGCCCGACAGCGTCAAGGATCGCTACGGACGTAACCGCTTCGGCATGAGCTGTCTGCTGGCGAGGCGGCTGGTGGAGTCCGGCGTGCGCTTCGTGACGGTGAACATGTTCGAGACGGTCTTCAACGAGATCACGTGGGACATCCACGGGTCGGCGCCGTTCAGCCCCATCGAGGCATATAGCGACTTGCTGGGGCCGATGTTCGACAACGCGTACGCCTCGCTGCTCGAGGATCTGACCAGCCGCGGCCTGCTCGACAACACGATGGTCGTCGCGATGGGCGAGTTCGGGCGCACGCCGAAGATCAATCCCGCCGGCGGCCGCGACCACTGGCCGCAGTGCTGGACCGTGTCGATGGCCGGCGGCGGCATCAAGGGCGGACAGGTCATCGGCGCCTCCGACGAGATTGGGGCCTACCCGAAGGATCGCCCGGTGCCCGCAGCGGAGGTCGCGGCGACGATGCTCCACGGGCTGGGGATCGACCTGGAAAAGGATCTGCCGGGGCCGCAGGGTCGGCCAATCCGCGTGGTCGACCAAGGGGTCGAGCCGATCAAGGAACTCTTCTAAGCCGTGCGACCTGCTGCCACAATCACGAAGGCACGATGGCGCGAAGGCGCGAAGGGCCTTATCGGTGCCGTGCTCGCGGCATCGTTGGTCGCCGTGCTCGCGGCTGGTGAGCCGGAGCCCACTGCGCCGAGCACAGTCCCGGCGGTGTCGTTCCGCAACCATGTCGTCCCCGTCCTCACCAAGATGGGGTGCAACTCGGGCGCATGTCATGGCGCGGCGGCGGGAAAGAACGGCTTCAGCCTCACCCTGCGCGGCTACGACCCGGCTGCCGACTACGACGCCATCACACGCCAGGCCGGCGGACGCCGCGTCAACAAGCTCGAGCCGGCCAAGAGCCTCCTGCTGCTCAAGCCCACCGAAGTCGTGCCCCACATGGGCGGCAAGAAGTTCGCGCCTGGATCGCCGGCCTACGAGGTGCTCGCACGCTGGGTGGCGTCTGGCATGCCCGCGCCGTCAGACACCGATGCGCGCTTTGTCTCGCTCGACGTCACACCCGGTGATTTCACGCTCGCGCCTGGCACGGTGACGCCGCTCACCGTGCGCGCGAGGTTCTCCAGCGGCGCGACCGAGGACGTCACGGTGTGGTCGCGGTTCGCGTCGGCCGACGAGACAGTCGCGCAGGTGGACGACCGCGGCCGGGTCACGGTCAAGGGGCCGGGCGAGACGGCGGTGAGCGTGAGTTTTCTGACGGGGGTGGCGATGACGCGTGTGCGTTCGCCGTTTCCGGCGCCGGTGCCCGAGGCGGTGTTTGCCAGCGCGGTGCGACACAACCGCATCGACGATCTGGTGATCGCCAAGCTGCGGCAGATGCAGATACCGCCGTCCGGGCTGGCCGGCGACGCGGTGTTCATGCGCCGCGCCTACCTGGATGCGGCTGGCATTCTGCCGACCCGCGCCGAGGTCGAGGCTTTTTTGGCCGATGCCGCGCCCGACAAGCGCGCGCGGCTGCTGGACGCCCTGCTGCAGCGCCCGGAGTTTGTGGACTACTGGACCTACAAATGGTCCGACGTGCTGCTGGTCTCGAGCCGATCGCTCAGCCGCAACAACGTCCGCGCGTTCTACGGCTGGATCCACGACAACGTCGCCGCCAACACGCCCTGGAACCGCTTTGTCTACCAGTTGACAACGGCCAGCGGGCGCACCGACGAGAACGGCGCCGCCAACTACTTCCTGATCCACCGCAGCCCGATTGAGATCGCCGAGAACTACACGCAGGCGTTTCTGGGCATTACCCTCACGTGCGCCCGTTGCCACAACCACCCGATGGAGAAGTGGACGCAGACCGACTATTACGGGTTTGCGAACCTGTTCGCGCGCGTGGCCATGAAGGAAGACGGCGGCGCCAGCGCCAAGGGCGACACGGCGACGATCGTCTCCACCGCCGAGGGCGACATCCTGCACCCGCGTTTGGGCGTGGCAATGCCGCCTCGCCCGCTCGACGGCGTGCCCATGGCCAGCCATGCGCAGGAGGACCGCCGCGCCTACGTCGCCACGTGGCTGACCTCGCCGGCCAACACGCAGTTCGCCCGCACGGTCGTCAATCGCGTCTGGGCCAACTACTTCGGTCGCGGGCTCGTGCACCCGTTCGACGACCTGCGCTACTCGAACCCGGCCAGCAACGAGCCGCTGCTCGATGCCCTGAGCGCCGATTTCATTGCCGGCGGGTACGACCTGCGCGCGTTGATGCGGACGATCATGCTGTCGGCGGCGTATCAGCGGTCTGCCGCGACGACGCCGGGCAACGAGAAGGACGACCGCTTCTACTCGCGGTACCTGACGCGACGGCTGCCGGCCGAAGTGATCCTCGACGCGTTCTCGCAGGTGACCGGCGTGCCGGAGGACTTCGGCGGCTACCCGCGCGGCACGCGCGCCATGCAACTGCGCGACACGCGGGCGGAGTCCTACTTTCTCAGCGTCTTCGGCCGTCCCGAGCGGGTCGTCACGTCCTCTGCCGAGCGGATGCAGGATCCGACGCTGCCGCAGGCGCTGCACACCATCAACGGCGAGACGCTGAACACCAAGCTGATGGCCGACGACGGCGTGGTCGCGCGGATGGTGGCCAGCGGGCGTTCAAACGACGACGTGCTGACCGATCTCTACTGGTCGGCGTTGAGCCGCCCGCCCAGCGCGCGCGAGCGTGCCGCGATTCTGGCACGCCTCGGTGATGGCCTCTCCGCCGACCCCGCCGCCCGTCGTCGTAGTCTCGAGGACCTGGCGTGGGCCGTGCTCACGTCCACCGAGTTCCTCTTCGCTCACTGACCGGTGGCTGTGCGTCGCGTCCTGATCTCCTTTCTCGGCACCGCCGGCCTGGTGGGAGCCGTCTCCGCCCAGCCGCCCGTCACCGGTACGGCAGCGCCACCAGCACCCGACTTCGCGCGCGACGTGGTGCCGATTATCGAAACCAACTGCCTGCGCTGCCACAACTCCGCGAAGATCGAGGGCGGCCTGCTGCTCGAAACCCACGAGGACCTGATGCGTGGCGGCGATTCGGGCTCGCCGCTTGTGGCGGGCAAGCCCGACGAGAGCCCGCTCATCCTGCAGATCGAGAACCGCGCGAAGCCGAAGATGCCGCCCAAAAAAGACCTGCAGCCCGATGAGATCGCCGTGCTGCGGGCGTGGGTGGCAGCCGGCGCTCCGTACTCGAAGGCGGCGCAGGTGTCGATCGACGAGAAAGTGCCAGCGCTCGCGCAGACCGCGCAGGTGTTGCCGCAGGTGACCTCGCTGGCGTGGCGGCCCGACGGCCGGCAACTGGCCGTCGCCGGCTACAAGCAGGTGCATCGCCTGACGATGCCGGGTGGCGCTGGCCTGGCGCCGCTGACGGGGCTGTCCGATCTCGTGCGCGCCATCGCGTGGAGCCCGGACGGCTCGGTGGTGGCAGCCGGCGGAGGCACGCCCGGCGCGTTTGGCGAGATCGTGCTGTTTGACGCCGCCACCGGCGCCCAACGCGCGCGGCTCGGGGGCCATCGCGACTACGTCTATCACCTGGCGTTCAATCACGACGGCACTCGCCTGGCCAGTTGCGGGTACGACAAAGTCATCCGTGTGTGGGACATGGCCACGGGCAGGGCCGTCGGCGTGCTCAAGGAACACACCGAAGCGGTGTACGCCGTGGCATTCAGCAGCGACGGCGCGCTGCTGGCCTCGGCCGCGGCCGATCGGTCCGTGAAGATCTGGAAGGTGGCCGACGGCGTGCGCCTCTACACCATCACCGAGCCCACCGACGCGGTGTTGACGTTGGCGTTTCGGCCGGGCACGCGACAACTGGCCGCCGGGGGACAGGACAAGCGCATACGCGTCTGGGAGATCGGCGACAGTTCGGCGCGGTCTATTCGCAGCGCGCCGGCGCATCGGTCCGCCGTGCTGCGCGTTGCCTTCAGCGCCGACGGCCGCACCCTGGCCTCGACGGGAACCGACAGAGACGTGAAGATGTGGGATGCCGAGACTGGCAAGCAGCTCCGGGTGCTGTCACCCCAGAGTGACTGGGCGCAGGCGCTCGCCTTCAGCCCCGACGGCCGTCAGTTGGCCGTGGGTCGCTACGACGGCAGCGTCAGCATCTACGACGCGGCCTCGGGCCGGTCTGTGCTCGAACCCTTCGCCAACGACAAGGTGGCACGACGATGAGCACAAAGGCGCGCGGCATTGTTCTATCGGCGGCGATGGTTGTCGGGTGGCTGGGTCCAGTACCCGCGACAGGGCAAACGCGCCCGTCGTCGCTGACCAGCCTCACGCCCTACGGCATCGAGCGAGGCACGACGGCGACCTTCACGGTGGACGGCGCCAACCTGGCCGGCGCAGACACAGTAGTCTTCACTGACCCAGGCCTGTCGGCGCAGATTGCCAGCTACGAGGACCTCGGCGCAGACATCCGCGTGCGCCAGACGGGCGAGACCGGCGCGATCATCCAGGACCGCGCGCAGAAGGGCCGTCTCACGCTCACCATCACGGCCGCGGCCGGTGTCCCGCTCGGGCGTCACGGGTTCCGCGTGCGGACGCCCCTCGGGACCACGTCATTTATCGCTATGTGGGTCGGCGAGGATCCCGAGACATCCGAGCAGGAGCCCAACGACTGGCCCGCAGACGCCACGGCCGTGACCGCGCCGGTCACCGTCAACGCCTGGCTCGGCGCGCTGGAAGACGTGGACGTGTTCCGCGTGCACGCGCGTGCCGGCGAGGACCTGGTGGCCAAGATCACCGCCTCGCCGATCGGATCCAACGTCGACACGCTGGTGACGATCCTCGACGTCAACGGCCAGACGCTGGCCACTAACGACGACTTCGGGGCCACCCGCGATTCACTTGCGGCGTACCGGCCGAGTCAGGATGCCGACGTGCTGGTGCGCGTCACCGATGCCAATCCCAGCGGCGGCCGGCATCACTATCGACTGACGCTCGGCACCGTGCCCGTGGTGACATCCGCATTTCCCCTTGGCCGTCCGGCGAGCCCGCCGGGAGTCGTCACGGTGGAAGGGATCAACCTGAAGGCGGCGACCACTGGGCGGCTTGGCGCGCCGGTGACCGAACGGCCGAATCTGGCCCCGGTCGTCGTGCCTGGCCTCGATCGCGAACCGGTCACGCGCGTGGAGGTGGCCGTTGGCAAGTACCGCGAGGTGAGTGAGCGCGAGGGCAACAACACCCTGGCGACGGCGCAGGCGCTGCTCGCGCCGGTGACCGTGAACGGCCGCATCAAGGCGTCAGGGCAGAGCGGCGCCGACACGGACCTGTTTCGCGTGACGCTGGGCAAGGGGCAGACGCTGGTCGCGCAGGTCGCGGCGCAACGGCTTGGCTCGTCGCTGGACTCGTTGCTGGAAGTGCTCGACGCCAGGGGCGAACCGGTGCCGCGCGCACGGCTCCGTGCCGTGTGGGAGACGACGGTCGATCTTCGCAGCCGTGGGTCGTTGGACCCTGGCCTGCGCCTGCTCACCTGGGACGAGCTTGGGCGTGGCGACTACGTGTACGTGGACCGCGAGCTGATCCGCGTCCAGGAACTGCCCAAGGGGCCAGACGAAGACGTGTCGTTTGTCAGCTTCCGCGGTCGGCGCCTGGGGTTTGAAGAGACGACACCGGAAGGGCACGCGCTGATGCGACCCGTCTACAAAGTGGAGGTGCATCCGCCCGGTGCGACTCTCTCGCCCTCAGGGCTGCCGGTGTTCGATCTCGTCTACCGCAACGACGACGGCGGGCCGATGTACGGCAAAGACTCGCGGGTGACCTTCACAGCGCCGGCCGCGGGCACCTACTACCTTCGCCTCACGGACGCTCGCGGTACCAGCGGCGCGCATCATGCCTATCGGCTCACGGTTGCCGCGCCGGAGCCGGACTACGACCTCTACGTCACACCCTCTAATCCCAACGTGCCACGCGAGGGGCGGGTGCCGGTGACGGTCTTCGCGTGGCGTCGCGACGGCTTCACCGGGCCGATCGACGTCGCGTTCCGCGACCTGCCGAGCGGCCTCGCGGGCACGACCGGCCGCATCCTGCCGGGCGAATCGTCGGTCGCCTTGACGCTGGGCGCCGACGTCGATGCGCCTGCACTGGTCACGCCGCTGCGCGTGGTCGGGGCCGCCACCGTCAATGGCCGTCCGGTGGAACGCGAGGCGCGCGCCGACGAGCGGGTCAGCGTGATTGCGACCGGACTGCCGCCGGATGTCTTGGTGGTCTCGGTGACGCCGGATGTCGTGGAACTGGCGCCCGGTGGACGCGCAAAGGTGACGGCCACCATCGCGCGCGCCAACGGCTTTGCCGGGCGCGTGCCGCTGTCGGTGAACAACCTGCCGTTCCGGATCACGGTGCCCGACATCGGGCTCAACGGCATCCTGATCACGGAAGAGCAGACCAGCCGCAGCTTCGAGATCGTGGCCGACCAACGAGCTGAACCGGTGGAGCAGACGCTGTACGTCACCGCGCGTGTGGAGACCAACGGTGGCACGGCATCGGACCACAGCTCGGGGCCGATCACGATCCGCATCGTTGGACGGGAGACGCGGCGATAGCCTCGGGCCTCTGGACGACGGGGTGCGAGCCTCTGGCCTTCAGGCAACCGGCCGTCAGGCCATCACAACTCACATCATGCGACATATGCACACGTTCCTCGTCCTCTGTCTCGGCGCCGCAGTTGCGTCTTTCGCCACGAGGGCCTCCGCCGAGCCGGTGCGCCTGGACGCGGGGTGGGAGCTGATCACCGATCCTGGCGCGGCGTTTCTTGTGTCGTCGCTGCCTGCGTCGGGGTGGCGCCCGGCGAAGGTCGGCGTGTCGTGGAACGCGCAGTTTGCGGATCTGCGTGACTACGTCGGCGTCGCCTGGTATCGCACGCGGTTCACGGTACCGGCGTCGAAAGTGGCGCAGCGCGTGTTGCTGCGATTCGGCGCTGTCGACTATCAGGCCGAGGTCTTCGTGAACGGCGATCTCTCCGGCAGCCATGAAGGGGCGTACACGCCATTCACGATCGACGTCACCGGTCGCGTCAAGCCAGGCAACAACGAGCTGGTCGTCCGCGTGATCGACCCGCCGGCGGCGGGCCGCGGCCGCGACCCAAGATTCCCGCAGCTCAACTACGACGAGCTGCCGAGAGGCAAGCAGAACTGGTACATCCAGAACGGGGGGGTGTGGCAGCCGGTGTGGCTGGACGTCCGGCCGGCGCTCTACATCGACGCGGTCCGGGTATCGCCGACTGTGTCTGGCGCAATCGACGTCGATGCCGACATCGTGGGCGCGGTGCCACCACGCGGCGCCGCACTGAAGGTCGACGTGCGCGATGCGCAGGGGGCCCTTGTCGCCAGCCTGCCCGTGGCGACCGTGACCGGGCCAGGAGTGGTTCGCGTGACCGGCAGGGTGCCGACGCCGAAGCTGTGGTCGCCGGCGAGCCCGACCCTGTACACCATCGAGGCCTCGCTGTCCGGCCCCGTCCGCGATCGCGTGATCGACCGCTTCGGGTTCCGCGAGTTTGTCGCGCGCGACGGCCGGTTCTTTCTCAACGGCGAGCCGTTCTACCTGATTGGGGCACTCGATCAGGACTTCTATCCCGACACGATCTACAGCACGCCGGGCAAGGCCTACCTGGTCGACATGATGCAGAAGGGCCGCAGGCTTGGGCTCAAAGTGCTGCGGTGCCACATCAAGGTCTGCGACCCGGACTACCTGGCCGCGGCCGACCAAGTCGGCATGCTGGTGTGGTACGAAGTGCCAAGCTGGGAGCGGTGGACCCCGGCGTCGGTCGAGCGCGGCAAAGCGATCTTTGACGCGATGACGAAGCGCGACTGGAACCGGCCGTCGATTGTCATCCAGACCCTGATCAACGAGGCCTGGGGCATCGACATGAAGCAGGCCGATCAGCGGGCCGTGCTGCTGACGTGGTTCGAGGAGTCGCGACCCAAGCTGCAGCCGCTGGGCCGACTCCTGGTGGACAACAGCCCGTGTTGCGACAACTTCCACCTGAAGACCGACATCGACGACTACCATCAGTACTACTCGATTCCCGACAACGCCGATCGCTGGGACACGTGGGTGGCCGACTTCGCGTCGCGCCCGGCATGGGCGTTCAGCGGGCACGGCGACGCGGTTCGCACCAAACAGGAGCCGCTGGTGGTGTCCGAGTTCGGTAACTGGGGCCTGCCGGAACTGCCGGCCGAGTTGCCGTGGTGGTTCGCGCGCGACTTCGACGGCCGCGGCATCACGCGGCCGGCGGGCCTGTTCGACCGGTTCCACCGACGTGGCTTCGACCGGGTGTTTGGCGACTATCCGACCCTGGCGCGCGAGACGCAGTGGCGGCAGTTCTACAGCCTCAAACACGAGATCGAGTCGATGCGCCGGCACGCCCCGATTCAGGGTTACGTCATCACCGAGTTCACCGACATCAACTGGGAAGTCAACGGCCTGATGGACATGTGGCGGCGTCCGAAGGTCTATGCAGAGCGCCTGGCCGCCATCCAGCAGGACGACGTGTTGCTGCCGTCAACGGCCGTGCGCAACGTGGCCTCCGGGGCCATCCTCGCGCTGGAGGTGCAACTGTCACGCTATGGCGCGAAGGACCCCGATGGCGGGTCGCTGAAGTGGTCGACGTCGGCACAGCCAGCCGGCACGCGTGCGGTCGGGACAGTGGCGCGCGGCGGAGTCGGGTCGCTCGGCTCGGTGACACTGACGATGCCGACCGTGAACCGCACGACGCTCGAGCAGGTGACCCTCGAGCTGACCTCGTCCGACGGCGCGCTGCTGGCGCGCAACACGCACGATCTGTTCGTGTATCCGGCGGCCGGGCCCGTGCCAGGAGGCGTCGCCCTGCACGACCCCAACGCGCTGCTGGGCCACCTGCCGTGGAAGACCGGCACTGTGGCATCAGGCGCGACGGTTGTCTCTTCCGTGTTCGACGCCGAGATGAGAGCGCATGTCGAGGCCGGCGGTTTGGCCGTTGTCGTCGCCTCGAAGGTGCTCTTCGGCGTCGTCGAGGCACCGGGCCTGGACATCGTCGAGCGCCGCGGGGAACTGGACGGCAACTGGGTCACCAACTTCACCTGGCTGCACACAGGAAGTCCGCTGTTTGCCGGCCTTGGGCTGACACGGGTGAGCGGGTTTGAAGCCGCTGCCGCGACACCACGCACCCTCATCGACGGCGTCGCGCCTGACGCGTGGCGCCAGGGCGACGTGCTGTCGGGAGTGTTCTACGGATGGCTCAATCAGAACCACGCGACGACGGTGCAGTACAGGGTCGGCAAGGGCAAGGTCGTGTTCACGACGTTTGACACGTCGGCCTACGGGAAAGACCTGTTTGTGACGCACCTGGTGCACCGGCTGGTGCAGTATGTGAAGAGCGACCAGTGCGCGCCGGCAACTGAGCTGGCGCGCAGATAGGAGCCGTGATGAAGGCGTTTGGAATCGTATTGGCGTTGGTGGGTGTGGTGGCGGCGTCAGTGATGGCCCAGTCGGGAGGCAACTCGGTGGCGAAGGACTCGCGTGTGTTCGAGATGCGGACGTACTATGCGGCGCCGGGAAAACTCGAGGACCTGCAGGCCCGCTTCCGCGATCACACCGTGAAGCTCTTCGAGAAGCACGGCATGACCAACATCGGCTACTGGGTGCCGGTGGACGAGAAGACCGGCCAGCCGTCCGGCAACACGCTGGTTTACATCCTGGCGTATCCGAGCATCGAGGCGCGCACGAAGTCGTGGGACGGGTTCAGAACCGACCCGGCCTGGAACGCCGCGCGCAACGAGTCCGAGAAGAACGGCAAGCTGGTCGAGAAGGTGGACTCGGTGTTCCTGAAGGCGACGGACTATTCGGCGATCAAGTGAATTGCAGATTGCAGATTGCAGATTGACGATTATTGACGATTATTGACGCTTGCAGATTGCAGGCCGGAATCAGCCAGATGCGCAAACGCCCCGAAGACCTTCGTTCGCATCGCTGGTTCGGCGTGGACGACCTGCGTGCGTTCGGCCACCGCTCTCGCACCAAGCAGATGGGGTTTGCCAGCGAAGACTATGCCGGCAAACCCGTGATCGCCATCGTCAACACATGGAGCGATCTCAATCCCTGCCACGCGCACTTCCGCCAGCGCGCCGAGGACGTCAAGCGCGGCGTGTGGCAGGCCGGTGGCTTTCCCCTGGAGGCGCCCGCGATCTCGCTCGGCGAGACGTTCATGAAGCCGACGACGATGCTCTACCGCAACTTGCTGGCGATGGAAACCGAAGAACTGCTGCGGTCCAACCCGGTGGACGGCGTGGTGCTGCTCGGCGGGTGCGATAAGACGGTGCCCGCGATGCTGATGGGCGCGACGTCGATGAACCTGCCGGCGATCTTCGTGCCCGCCGGGCCGATGCTCCGCGGACACTGGCGGGGCCAGACGCTGGGCAGCGGAAGCGACGTCTGGAAGTTCTGGGCCGAGAAGCGGGCGGGCGCGATCGACGACTGCACGTGGCGCGAGTTGGAGGACGGCATCGCGCGCTCCTATGGCACGTGCATGACGATGGGCACAGCCTCGACGATGGCCGCAGCGGCCGAGGCGTTGGGGATGACGCTGCCCGGCGCCTCGTCGATTCCCGCGGCGGATTCCGCGCACCCCCGCATGGCGGCGGCGGCCGGCCGCCGCATCGTGGATCTCGTCTGGGACGACGTCACGCCCAAGGCAATCATGACGGCCGAGGCGTTCGACAACGCCGTGACGGCGACCATGGCCATCGGGGGATCGACCAACGCGGTGGTGCACCTGATTGCGATGGCCCGGCGCGCGGGCGTTGCCCTGGACCTGGATCGGTTCGACGCGCTGTCGCGCCGCACGCCGGTGATCGGCGACATTCGTCCATCGGGCCGATTTCTGATGGAGGACTTCTACTATGCCGGCGGCCTGCGCGGCCTGCTGGCGCGTCTGCGCGACCTGTTGCATCTGGAGTGCATGACGGTCGGTGGGCAGACGCTTGGCCACGGCCTTGACGAGGCCGTGGTGTCAAACGACGAAGTCATTCGCGTGCGGACCAATCCGGCTTCGGTGGAAGGCGGTGTCGCCGTGCTGCGGGGCAACCTGGCGCCGCATGGGGCCGTCATCAAGCAGACCGCGGCGACCCCGTCGCTGCTGGTCCATACGGGTCCGGCCGTCGTGTTTGCCGACTACAACGACCTGTCCGCGCGTATCGACGATCCCGACCTGCCCGTCACGGCCGACTCGGTGCTCGTGTTGCAGCACGCAGGTCCGCTCGGCGGTCCGGGGATGCCCGAGTGGGGCATGCTGCCGATTCCGAAAAAGCTGCTGCAGGCAGGCGTGCGAGACATGGTCCGCGTCTCGGATGCCCGGATGAGCGGCACCGCGTACGGCACCTGCGTGCTGCACGTGGCGCCCGAGTCGTTTGTCGGCGGGCCCCTGGCGTTCGTACGCGACGGAGATCTGATCGAGCTCAACGTCTCCGAGCGCCGACTCACCCTGCAGGTCAGCGACGCCGAGCTGGCGGCGCGGCGCGAGGGCTGGACCGCTCCTGCGGTGCAGTACCCGCGCGGTTACGGCAAACTCCACGCTGAGCACGTGCTGCAAGCGGACCAGGGCTGCGACTTCGACTTTCTGCAGGCGGGGGAGGAGATTCCGGAGCCGGAGATACACTAGCGACTCCGGACCCTGGACGACACCCGTTTCCATGCAGATACCGACGAACCGTTTCAAGCAAGGCCTGCGAGAGGGGCGCACGCTCATTGGCCTCTGGGCGCAATCGGGGCATGCGGCGGTCTCGGAAGTCGTGGCCGACGCGGGCTTCGACTGGCTGCTCATCGACGGCGAGCACGCGCCGCTGGAGGTGTCGACGATCGTCGACCAGTTGCGGGTGATCGAGCCAACGGGCACGACCGCCATCGTGCGGCCGGCGTGGAACGACCCGGTGATCCTCAAGCGCGTGCTCGACACCGGCGCGCAGACGCTGCTGGTGCCGTACGTGCAAGACGCGGAGGAAGCCCGGCGCGCGGTCGCGTCCGCGCGCTACCCGCCTGCGGGTACCCGCGGCGTGGCGGGTACGATCCGGGCCAACCGGTACGGCCGCACGGCGGACTACCACGCCAGGGCCAACGACGAGATCTGCGTGCTGGTGCAGCTCGAGACAGGCGAGGCAGTGGCGCGGCTCGAAGAAATCGCCCGCGTGGATGGCGTCGACGGTTTGTTCATCGGCCCGTCGGATCTCGCCGCGAGCCTTGGGCACCTTGGCAACAACGCGCATCCCCAGGTGCGCGCCCTCATCACCGACGCGTGCCGACGCGCGCGCGCGATTGGCACGCCCATCGGCATTCTCGCACCCATCGAAACCGACGCCCGGGCGTTTCTCGAGATGGGGTTCCAGTACGTCGCGGTGGGCAGTGATATCGGGGTGTTGAAGAACGCCACTGACGCGCTCCGCGCGAAATTCACGTAGCCCACAACCACGAAGGCGCGAAGGCGCGAAGGCGCGAAGGCGCGAAGGTTGAGCTTTACAACCATCCGACCGCCACAATCAGCGTCAGCACGGCGAGGCTGAGGAAGTACAGCCCCCCCAGGAACAGGCCGATCCGTGACGGCCACCCCGGCCGCACCTCCGGAGGCAGGAGCGTCAGGTTCACGTAGAGCACGTGCCAGCAGCTCACGCCCAGCACGAAGTTGCCCAGATTGCCGTAGACGACGATCAGCCAGAGGGGCCTGGCGACGGACAGAAACACGATCCCCACGAGGAAGTACGCGCCGAGCACCGCGAAGTACAGCGTGCGGATGCGGTGCGGGTCCCAGCGCTGCAACGCGCGTACGCCGGTCCACGACACCTCGACCCAGCGGCGGATGAACGCATCGGCGGCCGATGTGGTGTTGGGCACGATCACCAGCAGCGCGCACAGCAATACCATCACCCACGCGAAGTCGCCCAGCGGGCCGCCGATGCGCGCCTGGACGCCGCCGGCCGTCAGGCCCGCCAGGCTCCACGTATCGGCGACGGTGCCGCGCGGCAGGAATTCCACCGAGAGCATCGCCGGCAACGCCAGGCCGATGAACGAGGCCGGCACCCACACGATCGCCTGGTCGCGCAGCACTTGCTGCATCCAGCCTTTCCATTCGCGCAAGGCCTCGACAGTGGGGCGGAACACCATCCCGACGTGCGACAACTGGAAGGCGTGGCCGCCGACGAAACTGGGAATCGCGCCCACGCGTGCGCCCATGCCCCAGCCCTGGTCCCGCGTGTAGTTGCTGATGCTGGTCTGCGCCAGCCCACCGACGCCAGCGATGGCGGCAAACGCCGTCATCAACAGCATCGCGTCGTGATCGGGGCGCGACAGCGGCGCCCCGCTGGCCAACGCGCCGACGACGTTGGCCGTCCTGCCATCGCCAAGCGGGATCTCGCCGAAGCGCAGCAGCCCCAGGCCGATCTCGCGCCACGTGCCGGCGGTCGAGTAGCCGAACGCCAGGAACAACAGGAAGCTGAAGACGACGACGATCTTGACCGTCATCACGGTCTTGAGCGAGTTGTAGACCTTTCCGCCAAACACCAGGGGCAGCAGCGCGAAGGCCAGCAGCCCGTACGAGAGCCCGCGCAGCAGGCTCGTGTCGACCGCGCCGGCCCTGGGCAGCTCGCCCAGCCACAACGCCAGAAGCGGCGTCGCCACGCTGCCAATCTGATACGGCAGCAGCGCGCCGAGGTCGAGCACCATGTAGATGGCGAGCCAGAAGCCGGGTCCGGGCAGCGTCCGGAACTTGCCGGTCATGATCGGCTCGCCGGTAAACAACGCATACCGGCTGGCTTCGATGTTGTAGACGAACTGGCTCAGGATGCTCAGCGTCGCGACCCAGAGCAGCGCGCCGCCATACTGCGCCGCCACTGCCGGCCCCAGCAGCCACTCGCCTCCGCCAATTGACGAGCCCGCCAGGATGAGGCCGGGCCCGAGCATCGCCGCCAGCGCGGCCACCCCGACGCGTGGCGCCGACGGCAATGTCCCCAGGTCCCACCGCGGCATGCGATGCGACCCGGGCCAGGGCGCCGCGCCGGCGTCGGCCGTCACCCCGTCGGTCGTCCGTTCAGCCACGGGCATGCGCCTCGAGTCCCACGGTCCGGTGCTCGACGGCCGAGGCCTGTATTGCCGCCATCACTTCCTGGACGCGCAGGCCGTCGATGAACGACGGACGACACGCGCGATGGAGGTGAATGGCCTCGATGAACTCGAAGTCCTGGTCGTAGCGGAAGCCCTGCCACGCGTCGGCCTCGCTGTTGCGGGGCGAGCCGGCGATCTTCCTGAACTCGGCCGGCACGGCCTCTTCCGCGTAGTTGCCGCCTTTGCCCGCGCGAAGCACGCGAAGCGGATGCGACAGCTCGTAGATCACGGCGCCGTCGCTGCCGTTGACCTCGCAGAAGTCGCGGCTGGTGGCGCCGCCCGCATAGCCGGTGGCCGTTTTCACGCTTTCGAACACGCCGGTGGCGCCGCTGGCGAACTCGGCAAGGCAGCCCACCCAGTCCTCGGTGTCCGACACGTGCTCGACCCCGGCCTCGTCGACACGTGTCGGCCAGATCTGCGAGGTCAACGCCGTGACGCGTCGCATCGGCCCCACGAGGAAGTGCGCGAAGTCCAGTCGATGCGACAGCATGTCGCCGACCTCGCCCGAGCCGGCTTCAGATAATCGCTGGCGCCAGCCGATGGCCCGCCGGTCCCAGTCCTGGAACCGCTGGGCGCGGAAATGCCAGGGCGTGCCGATCGCGCCGCTGGTGACCAGGTGATGCATGTACTGCATCGCGGGAACGAAGCGATACGTGAACGCCGTCATGTGCCGCACACCGGCGCGCTCGGCGGCGAGCACCATCTCCTGGGCCTCGGCCACCGACATCGCCAGCGGCTTCTCGCACAGCACATGTCGCCCGCTGTCCGCCGCGGCGACGACCAGATCGCGGTGGAACCGATTGGGGGTCGCGACGATCACGGCGTCCACCGGCGCGTCCTTCAGCAGCGCGAACGGGTCGGCATACGTGCGTGTCACCCCTGTGACCGACGACGCCTCGGCGAGCGCCGACGGATTGGGATCGCTCAACGCGACCACTTGGGCATCACGACACAAACCGATGCCAGGGATGTGGTTGGCCACACTGATGTTGCCGGTGCCGATGAGAGCGACTCGTATTGGCATATGCGTTTCAGACGACCTTCTTAGCAGGAGATCAGGAGATCAGGAGATCAGAAGATCAGGAATTCAGGAGCCTTGATACCCCGAAAAAGACTTGACCTCGTGATCTCCTGTTGCACAACCGTTGGCTATGGGCTCCGGGCGAGGAAGTGTTCGACCTCGTCTCTGGTCGGCATCGACGGTTGCGCGCCGGCACGGGTGACAGACAGCGCGCCGGCGGCGCAGGCGAAGCGTATCGCATCAGCGAGCTGGGCGCCCTCTGCAAGGGCCACCGCCAGCGCGCCGTTGAAGGCGTCGCCCGCCGCGGTGGTGTCGACGACGTCAACGGGAAACGCCGGCCAGGTGACGCGCTGCGACGGCGTCACCAATCGCGCGCCGCGCGCGCCCAGCTTCACAAGAACCCCGGCCGCACCTCGTGCCAGCAGCCGCCGGGCGCGCCGGTCGATCTCATCGTCAGGCGTGGCACCATCGACGACCGGCGCCGCGGAGAGCACGGCCAGCTCGGATTCGTTCGGCGTCACCAACGAGGCCAGTGCCAGCAGGTGATCCGAGACGTCAGCGGCCGGCGCGGGATCGAGCAACAGCGTGGCCCCAGCGGCCCGGGCCTCTGCCGCCGCACGCTCAACGGTGGCCATCGGCACCTCGAGTTGCAGCAGCACGACCGACGCCTGGCACACCAATGTCACCGCGGAGCTGAGGCGTTCGGGTGCGAACGTGCCATTGGCGCCAGCCACCACGACGATCTCGTTCTGACCTGCCGCGTCGGTGGTGACAAACGCCACGCCGCTGGACACTCCGTCATCGGTGCTGACGCAGCTCACGTCCACGCCAGCGGCCTCGAGCGAACTACGCAACCAGGCGCCCTGCGCGTCGCCGCCGACCTGGCCGACCATCGCCACACGGCCTCCGAGGCGCGCCGCGGCGGCGGCCTGGTTGCCGCCCTTGCCCCCGGCAAAGACGTCGAACCGACGGCCCCGCAGCGTTTCGCCAGGCGCGGGGAAACGGTCAACGCGCACGACGAAATCCGCGTTCAGACTGCCGATGACGATGATCTCTGGAGCCACGGGTTCTTCAGGTTCTTCAGGTGCTTCAGGTTCGTCGTCGTCGCCACACGTCGGCGGCCGCGGCCGCCACGATCACGGCGCCTGTCGTGAGCCGGCGCGTAGGTTCCTGCACGCCCATCTGCGCAAGGCCGGCGCCGAGCACGGCCATCACCATCGCTCCAAGAGCAGAGGTCCCGATGGCGCCGCGTCCGCCGGCCAGGCTGGTACCGCCGATCACCACGGCCGCGATGGCCTCGAGCTCGAGACCGATTCCGGCGTTGGGGTCGGCGGCTGCCAGGCGTCCCGTCTGCGCGACCGCCGCCAATCCTGCCAGCGCACCGCAGAGCGTGAACGCCAACGTCCGTACCCGCCGCGGGTCGATGCCCGCCAGGCGCGCCGCTTCGTCGTTGGCGCCGACGGCGACGATGTGGCGGCCGACCACGGTGTGCGTCAGCGCCCACTGGGCGATGATCACTACAGCCATGGCCACCAGCACCGGCGCGCGCAGTCCTCCCACCACCTCCGAGGCAATGGCGTCGACACGTGCTCCAAGGTAGCGGGTCTGCGACTCGGTAACCAGATACGTCGCGCCACGGGCGATCTCGAGCATCGCGAGCGTGACGATGAAGGACGGGATCTGCCAGCGCGACGACAGCCAGCCGTTGGCGACACCGCACCCGGCGCCCACCAGCACTGCCGCGCACGCGGCCGCCGGCAGGCCCAGGTGTCCGAACCCGACGACTGTCCCGAACGTCGCTGCACTCAGCGCGAGCACCGATCCAACCGAGAGGTCGATGCCGCCGGTCAGCACGACCAGCGTCATGCCCGTGGCGAGCAGCAACGCCTCGGGCGCCTGGTTGGCCAGCGCGACCATCGTCGTCCACGAGAAGAAATGGTCGGTGGCCAGTGAGAAGCCGGTCACCAGCAGCACCAGCGCCGCCGCGAGCCCGAGCCACTCACGACGCGGGGTCATTGCAGGCGATCGGCGGTGACGATGTCGACCGGCGTCTGGCGATCCGCGGGACGGGCGCCAGGCGTCCGGAGCTGCTGGAGCGCGTGCTCGATGCCGTACACGGCGAGCTGGTCGCCGTGCTGGTCGGCGGTCGCAATAATCTCGCCGGACTTCACAAGGGCCTGCACGGCCGAGATGTTGTCGAAGCCAGCGACGAGCACCGTGCCCTGGCGCCCGGCGGCCTTCAGCGCGGCGATGGCGCCAAGCGCCATGCTGTCGTTACCGCACAGGATGGCTTTCACGCCCGGCTGTTCGGTCACCAGCGCCGAGACAATCTGGCTGGCTCGAGCCGTTTCCCAGTTCGCTGTTTGCGATCGGACGATCGTCAGGCCGGCTTCGCGCGCGGCGTCATGAAATCCGCGCGTGCGCTCGATGCCGTTGAACGCATTGGGCGCGCCTTCGAGGATGGCAATCGGATCGCCGGCATTGAGGCTTGTCGCGACGACGCGGCCGACGGCCAGTGCGCCGGCGCGGTTATCGGGGCCCACAAACGGCACGGTGAGCTGGCGCTCGGCCATCGCGTCGCGGTCCAGCCGATTGTCGATGTTGACCACGACGATCCCGGCGTCCACCGCGCGTCGGGTGACGCCGACCAGGGCCTTGGAGTCGGCCGGCGCCAGGACGATCGCCTGGACGCGGCGTGCGATCATCTGCTCGACCAGGCCGATCTGGCGCGAGACGTCCTGCTCGTCCTTGATCCCGGTGGCGACCAGTTCGTACGACGCCTGGTGGGCAGCCTGATGCCGCCGCGCCCCGTCTTCCATCGTCTTGAAGAACTCGTTCGCCAGCGACTTCATCACCAGCGCGACGACGGGGCGGGCAGGTGCGGCGTCGCGCGCGGTGCAGTTCACCGAAAGCGCAGCAAGACACAGCGGAAGCAGGCGGCGGCGCATGCGATCAGCCTCGGCGCGGCGGACCCGACGAGGCGCGAACCACCAGCGCCGTCTCGAGGACGACCCGCCGCACGGGGCGACTCGGCTCGGCGATACGTTCGAGCAGCAGACGGGCGGCAGTCGCGCCGATGTCGTAGGTCGGCTGCGCGATGCAGGTCAGCGGCGGCTGCATCGCCACCTGCCACGGCATGTCGTCGAATCCGACGATCGACACATCGTCTGGCGCGTTGAGGCCCCGCTCGTGCACCGCCTGGAGCACGCCAAGGGACATGGTGTTGTTGGCGCTGAAGATGGCGGTGGGCGGATCGGGCAGGTCGAGCAGTTCGAACGTGGCGATGCGCGCGGCCTCGCGTTCAAACGCGCCGTCCTTGATGAGGTCCGGGTCTGCCCTGAGCCCGGCTGCCTCCATCGCGGCAAAGAAGCCTGCGCGGCGTTCGCTGCCGACATTGTGCGCCTCGAGCCCGGCCATCATCGCGATGCGCGTGTGGCCCAGGGCCACCAGATGCTGCACGGCGTGCGCGGCGCCTTCGCGGTTGGTCACCGTGACGATGTCCACGTTGGGCAGGTGCACCGTGCGGTCGAGGATGACCAGCGGCACGCCGGTTTCGAGGAACTGGCGGAAGCCTCTCTCGTCGTGCTGCGAGGGAATCGCCAGCAGGCCGGCGACGCCTTCAGCGCGGAACGTATCGAGGTAGACGCGCTCCCGGTCGGCCGACCCGTCGGAGTTGGCCAGGAGCAGGGTGTAGCCGAACTTGGTCACCTCGTCATCGATGCCCCGGACGATCGCGGTGAAGAACAGGTTCTGGATGTCGGGAATCAGGACGCCGACGGTGGAGCCCTGCCGCGCACGCAGGTTTCGGGCTGCGCGATTGGGCTGGTAGTTCAACTGGTGGGCGGCGCCCCGCACCCGCTCTTCCAGGTCAGGGCTGACCCGTCCCGACCGTGCCAGGACGCGGGACACGGTGGCGGTGGAGACGCGGGCCAAGGCAGCCACCTGACGAATCGTCGGCGGCGTCTGGGCGTCACGAGGCCGGGCGGGGGATCCCGGTCGAGTCTGGTCGTCCACGTCGGGCAAATCCTAGACGCTCCCGGCAGCGTTGGTCAATTCTCTCGTGTTACAGGAATGATTTTGCGTCGCAAACGATTTCGGGTGGTGCGTGTTTCACGGCGTTTCTGGCTGGTTGACACATCCGCGCAGGGCGGATTACTGTGCCCGCCATGATGAGTCGAGCGTCTCGAGCGTTTGTCCTGGTGGCGTCTGGCCTGTCGGCCGCCGGGGCACTCGTGCTGCAGGGGCAGGCGCCGGAGGCGCGGACCATTTCGCGGGCCGAGCTCGACGACCGCGTACGCGGGGGCTGGGCGGGCCAGGTGATCGGCGTGTCGTTTGGCGCGCCCACAGAATTCAAGTCCAATGGCACGATCATCGAGGGGGACCTGCCGCGGTGGGCGCCTGGCAATGTGTCAAACGCCATCGACCAGGACGACCTGTACGTCGAGATGACCTTTGCCGAAGTGATGGATCGCCTTGGCCTGGAGGCGACGACCGAAGAGTACGGCGAGGCCTTCCGCACCAGCAAATACAACCTCTGGCACGCCAATGCCGGCGCGCGCCGGCTGCTCGAGACCGGCATCAAGGCGCCGTGGTCGGGCCATCCGAAGTACAACGTCCACGCCAACGACATCGACTTTCAGATCGAGGCCGACTTCATCGGGCTGATGACACCGGGTTTGCCCAATGCCGCGCGGGACTTCAGCATCCGAGTCGGGCAGGTGATGAATTTTGGCGATGGCCTCTACGGCGGCCTGTTCGTGACAGGCATGTACGCCGCGGCCTTCTTCGAAACCGACGTCCGACATGTTGTCGAAGCAGGGCTGGCCCTGATGCCTCCCGGCAGCACGTACGCCGCGATCATCCGCGACGTGCTGGCGTGGCATCGTGAAGACCCGGCGAACTGGCGTCGCACGTGGCAGCGGATTCAGGACACGTGGGACAAGGAGGACTCGTGCCCCGACGGCTCCCTGCGTCCGTTCAACATCGACGCGCGGCTCAACGGCGCCTACATCGCGCTGGGGCTGTTGTACGGCAACGGCGATTTTGCGCGCACGCTGGACATCACGACGCGCGCCGGTCAGGATTCCGACTGCAACCCCTCGAACGCGGCCGGCATTCTCGGTGTGATGCTCGGCTACTCGAAAATTCCCGACGAGTGGAAGTCCGGGATTCCGGCGCTGTCCGGACGCAAGTTCGCCTATACGAACTACTCGTTTGACGACATCGTCGCCTCGACGCTCACGCGCGCGGAACTGGTCGTGCGCCAGGCGGGCGGGCAGGTGACTGCGGACCGGCTGACCATCCCGCCGCAGTCGGCCGTTCCCCCCATGCTCGAACAATGGGAGATGGGGATCCCGGATCGGATCGTCGAGGTGGACGACGCCTCGTGGCAGTGGGCGGGACCGTGGGAGCCACCGCCGATTGGTCTTGACGGGCGTGCCGAGCGTGGGCGCACCACCAGCGGGAAGAGGGCCGAGGCGACGTTCACGTTCACGGGCACCGCGGTGACGATCACGGGCCGGTACGCTGCCGATGGCGGGCGTGCCGAGGTGACCCTGGATGGCAAGCCCGCGCAGGCCATCAACAGCTGGATCCCCCAGCGCACCCACGACAACGCGCTGTGGCACATCTACGGTCTCGCGCCAGGCACGCACACCGTGCGCATTGCCACGACCGGCACGGCTGACGAGCGGTCGACAGGCGCAACGGTGCTGGTGACCGGCGCCATCATCTACAGATCGCGATAGACGATGAGGACATGGATGAAACGGGTTGATCAGGTTGGTCAGGTTGGACTGGTTGGCGTTGTCCTCTCTGCCGCACTGGCCGTCACGATGGCCGGACAGACGCTCCAGCCGACGGCGCCGAAGAAGATCACGGTCATCAAGGCGGCGCGGCTGATTGACGGACAAGGTGGTGCGCCGCTCGCCAATCCCGTGGTCGTCATCGAGGACGACCGCATCGCCAGCGTTGGCGCCGGGCTGCCGGTGCCGGCTGGCGCCGAGGTCATCGACCTTGGCGGGGCCACGCTGCTGCCGGGACTGATCGACTGCCACACCCACCTCACCGGACAGCCCGGCGAGAACTACTACGACGACATGTTCCGCAAGAGCCCCATCGACAGCGCCGTGGTCGCCCATCTCTACGCGACGCGTACGCTTCTGGCCGGCTTCACGACGGTGCGCGACGTGGGCGCCAGTGAGCTGATCGACGTCGCCATGCGCAATGCCATCAACCGCGGCGAAATCGTCGGCCCGCGGATGCAGGTGGCCACGCTGGCGGTGGGCGCGACCGGCGGCCACGGCGACATGTCCGGGTTCTCCCCGTACCTGTCGATCAAGGGGCTCGACGGCATCGCCGACGGCATCGACGAGATCCGCAAGCTGGTTCGGACCGAGGTCAAGTACGGCGCCGATGTGATCAAGGTCGCGGCAACGGCCGGAGTCCTTTCGGAGGAGGACTCGGTTGGCGCGCCGCAGTTCTCGCAGGAGGAGCTCAACGCGCTGGTCGACGAGGCCCACATGTGGGAGAAGCGCGTGGCGGCCCACGCGCATGGCACCGAAGGCATCAAACGTGTGATCAAGGCCGGCGTGACCTCGGTCGAGCATGCCTCGTTCATCGATGACGAAGGGATCCGACTGGCCAGGGAGAAGGGCACCTGGCTGGTGATGGACATTTACAACGACGACTACATCGTGGCGGAGTTCGCCAAGAAGGGGTACCCGCAAAAGATTATCGAGAAGGAGCGGCTCGTGGGCCGCGCGCAACGGGAGAACTTCAGGAAGGCCGTGCAGGCCGGCGCGAAGATGGCATTTGGCTCGGACGCCGGCGTCTACCCGCACGGATGGAACGGCAAGCAGTTTGCCAAGATGGTCGAGTGGGGGATGACGCCAAACCAGGCCATCAAGGCCGCCACCATTGACGCGGCCGAGCTGCTGGGATGGCGCGACCGGATCGGGTCGGTCGAGGCGGGCAAGTTCGCCGACGTGATTGCGGTCACCGGCGATCCGATCAAGGACGTCACCGAGTTGGAGCGCGTGAAGTTCGTGATGAAGGGCGGCGTCGTTTACAAACGCTAGGAGAGGAGATTTCATGATCATGCTCGCGGCTGTATTCGTGGCGGGATTGACAGGACAGGCGCCGGCCGCACCGGCAGCCCCGGTCGTGCTGCCGCCGGACAGCCAGATCGCGGCGGCCGTGCAGGCCGCCCCGGAGGACCGGCGCATGGGCGCCACCGTCCTGGGTTATGACCCGTCTGGTGCGCTGGTCACGTTGCGCGCTGGCACCAACGACCTCGTCTGCCTGGCCGACGACCCGAAGGACGCCGCGTTCAGCGTCGCCTGCTATCACAAGGATCTCGAGCCCTTCATGGCCCGTGGCCGCGACTTGCTCGCCAAGGGCATCAAGAGCAAAGAGCGCGAAGAGGCGCGGTGGAAAGAGATCGAGTCTGGCGCAATCAAGATGCCGCGCGAGCCCCGCACGCTCCACGTGCTCTCCGGTAGTGCCTTCGATCCGGCCACCGGCACGATCGCCGATGCCTACCTGCGGTGGGTGATCTACACGCCGTTTGCGACGCCGGAGACCACGGGGCTGCCCATTCGCCCGGTGCCGGGCGGGCCCTGGCTGATGTTTCCGGGAACCCCCACGGCGCACATCATGATCAGCCCGAAGAAGGATCCCAAGTAGGCCCGTCACTGATCGGTGGAGGTTTCATGGCACGAGACACTTCGGTTCCGCGGCGGCGTGTGCTGATGACAGGCGTCGCGGCAATTCCGTTCCTGGTGTCGTCTCGTGCCATGGCCGGTGGCTCGCGTGTCCGGGCGGCGGATGAGAGCGCCGCGACACTTGTCGATGCCGCCGTCGGAACGGTCATGATGCAGGCACGGCCCGCAGCGGTCGAAATCGAACCGGCACGCACCGCTGTCATCGTCGTGGACATGCAGAACGACTTCGGTGCCAAAGGCGGGATGTTCGAACGCGCGGGGATCGATATCTCGATGATCCAGCGGGCCGTTGCGCCGACGGCCAGGGCCCTCGCGTCGGCGCGGGCCGCGGGCATCAGGGTCATCTATCTCAAGATGGGCTATCGTCCGGATCTCTCCGATCTCGGGGCGCCGGAGTCGGTGAATCGGGTGCGGCACCTGCGAATGAACGTCGGGCAGGCCATCACCGCCCCCGATGGCCGCCAGAGCCGCATTCTGGTGCGCGACACATGGAACACCGACATCCTTCCCGAGCTGACGCCGCAGGCCGCCGACGTCGTCCTCTACAAAACACGATTCAGCGGATTCTACGAGACCGACCTCCACGCGACACTGAGACGATTTGGGACCCGCCATCTGATTGTCACTGGCTGCACAACGAGCATCTGCGTGGAGTCGACGGTCAGAGACGCGATGTTCAGGGACTACCTTCCGGTCGTGCTGGAAGACTGCACCAACGAGCCAATCGGCTACGGGTTGCCGAGAAGCAACCATGACGCCTCGCTGCTGGCGACCGAAGTCCTGTTTGGATGGGTCTCGTCGGCCGATCACTTCGCAGCCGCCGTGTCGGCGTGACGCGCGCCGGGCCCGGCGGACTCGACAAAGGGGGCGATCGAACCTGAGCGGGCTATAATTCGCGCGACTATGTCCCTCCCTTCAGGTACTCGGCTCGGACCGTACGAGATCGTCGCGCTTCTTGGCGCCGGTGGCATGGGCGAGGTCTTCCGTGCCCGCGACACCAGGCTGCAGCGAGACGTCGCCCTCAAGATCCTGCCGGAGTTGGTGGCCGGCGACGGCGAGCGATTCGCTCGGTTCGAGCGAGAGGCGCGGGCGCTTGCTG
The DNA here is from genome assembly GCA_016650245.1 of Vicinamibacteria bacterium. Taxonomy (GTDB): domain Bacteria; phylum Acidobacteriota; class Vicinamibacteria; order Vicinamibacterales; family JAENWD01; genus JAENWD01. The sequence continues at coordinate 2,764 of JAENWD010000218.1, read as the reverse complement.
CCTTGGCGCACCCGAACATCCTTGGCATCCACGACTTCGGCACCGAGGGCGGGGTGACCTTCACGGTGACCGAACTGCTGGAGGGCGCAACGCTGCGCGAGCGGCTCGCCGGAGGCGGGCTTCCGCCGCGCAAGGCCATCGAGTACGCGAGCCAGATGGCGCATGGCCTTGCCGCTGCGCACGACAAGGGCATCGTCCATCGCGACCTCAAGCCCGAGAACGTGTTCATCACCAACGGCGGCCGCGTGAAGTTGCTCGATTTCGGCCTTGTCCGTCAGCTTGTACCTGGCGAGGCCTCCGAGACCGAGGCCGACGTCACGATGGCCGGCAAAACCAGCCCCGGCACCGTGATGGGGACGATGGGCTACATGTCACCGGAGCAGCTCCGGGGAGAGGTGGTGGGTCCCCGGTCGGACCTGTTCTCGTTTGGCGCCGTGCTCTACGAGATGCTGTCGGGGACGCGGGCGTTCACCAGGGACAGCGCGGCCGAGACCATGTCGGCGATCCTCAAGGAGGATCCCCCGCCGCTGACGATCCCGTCGGGCACGCTCCCGCCGACGCTCGAGCGCACGGTTCAGCACTGTCTCGAGAAGCGCCCCGACGAGCGCTTCCACTCGGCCCACGATCTCGCCTTTGCGCTCGATCAACTGGGGAGCAGCGCCTCGTCGGAACACGCGGAATCGGCCATCCTCTCTCCGGCCGGCCAAGGGGCACCTCGTCGCTGGGGCACCGTGCCACTGCTGCTGGCCGGGGGCGTGTTGCTGGTTGCGGGTGCGGCCGTCGGCTGGGGGGGCGCCCGCGCAGGAGCCGCGGCCGCGCCGGAGGTCACCGATCCGGTGTTCCAGCGAGTGACATTCGGCCGTGGCAGCATTCGCTCGGCGCGCTTTGCGCCCGACGGTAAGACGGTCGTGTACGGCGCCGCGTGGGACGGCAACCCGATCAAGGTGTTCTTCGCGCGAACCGAGAGCAGCGAATCCACCCCGCTCTCCTTTCCGCCCGCGGAAGTGTTCGCGGTCAACGCAAACGGAGAGCTGGCATTGTCCCTCGGTCACAAGTTCGATGGCTGGATGGGCGCGGGCACCCTGGCGCGTGCGCCGATGCTGGGCGCCGGACCGCGACCCCTGCTGGGCGATGTGAGGGATGCAGACTGGCTCCCAGATGGCTCGGACCTCGCCGTGGTCCGCCGGGTGGGAGGACGGGAGCGGCTGGAGTTGCCGGCAGGCACCGTGTTGTTCGAGACGACCGGCTGGATTGGCAGCGTCCGGGTGTCGCCCGACGGACGACACGTGGCGTTTGCGAACCATCCCGTGTTCGCCGACGACATCGGTGAGATTGCCGTCGTGGATCGGGCCGGCAAGGTGACCTCGCTCTCGGCCGGCTGGGATTCGATGGTGCGCGGGCTCGCGTGGTCGCCGGACGGTGGGGAAGTGTGGTTCACCGCGTCCCGCGCCGGCGAGGACTCGGCGCTTCGCGCCGTGGACCTGCAGGGCACGCTGCGGCTCATCCTTGCCGGCCTGGCGCGTGTGATCGTCTTCGACATTGCCAAGGACGGCCGGGTCCTGCTGGGTCGCGAGACCTTCGAGCGCCGGGTCGAAGCGCTCACCACCGGGGCGACGCAGGCGCACGATGTCTCACTGTCACGCGAGCAGTCGATGTCGCGCCACATGGCCGCCGACGGCTCCGCAGTGGTCGTCGTCGACCAGTCCACGCACGGATATGCCACCTACTTGCGAGCCAGCGACGGCTCGGCGCCAATCAAGCTCGGCGCCGGCGAGGGGCATTCCCTGTCGCCCGACGGCGCGTGGGTGTCGACGGTGACCGCCTCGCCGCCGATGAAGGTCGTGCTGCTGCCCACAGGCCCCGGCGAGGCGATCGAGCTGCCCAACCCGGACGCCATCGTCGTGGACCTCACCAGGTGGCTGCCTGACGGGAAGCATCTGGTGGTGATCGGACCGACGCCAAAGGCACCGTCGCGGGCCTACGTGCAGGCTATCGACGGCAGTCCTCCCAAAGCGTTCACGCCGGTGGGCGTGGAGGTCGTGCGTTGGTGGGCCATGCCGGTCTCGCCCGATGGGTCACGAGTGATTGCCAGGAGCCCGGACGGCACCATTGCCGCGTGGCCGGTTGCCGGAGGCGCGCCCGAGCCGCTTCGGGGCGTCCTCGCCGACGCCGTGCCCATCGAATGGACCGCTGACGGAAAGGCCGTCTTCGTCGGCCATCAGACCAGCGTCGGGTGGTCGATTCGCCGCTATGACCTTGCGTCGGGAACCGAGACACCCTGGAAGGACATCGTGGCTGGTGACCAGGCAGGCCTGCGTCTGAGCCAGATCTACATGACACCCAATGGGCGGTATTACGTGCACAGTTACTCGCGTCTGCTGGTGGACCTCTACGTCGCGCTGGGACTGCGGTAGCACCGGGGGCGGCCCTCACCGACCAGCCCCTTCGCGGCCGGTGTTGCTCGGGTTCCGCTGTTGCCGGGCCGCCGCGTGCCCGCTCGGTCGTGGCAGCTAGACAAGCAATTCCGAGTGACCTAATCCGCGTAATTCCGGAAATCCGCGGATCCTTCCAGATGTACGCGCGAAGCGCTCTGCGTGACAGCGGGCGTCGCCACGAATTTGCTCTGTTGTCGAATGGCCCGCAACGGTGTCTAATCCTCCACGGTGACGTCTTTCAAGGAGGACCGCATGGAATCCCGTCCGCCGCTCACCATCAACATCAGCAACCTGCGTTCGATTCACATCACCAGCATCGGCGGTCTCGC
>JAENWD010000217.1 GCA_016650245.1 Vicinamibacteria bacterium | reverse complement strand
GTCCTCCTTCGCGCGCCTGGGCTCTGCCGCCGCCTTCCTGGTCTTGCGAACCGGCGTGGCCTTCCTGGCCGGCTGGGTCTGTGACCGCGCGGCCTGCTCACGAGCGGCCTGTTCAGCCATTCTCGCCCGGCGGTCCGTCTCTTCCTGCGCCTTGCGCTCGGCTACTCGCGCCAGGCGTTCGACTTCTCGCGCCAGGCGTTCGGCGTCTTCACGTGCGCGTCGTTCGGCCTGCTCGCGCGCCTTCCGTTCGGCCGCGGCATGCGCTTCGGCCGCCTCGCGCGCCCTGCGCTCGGCCTCGGCATGTGCCTGTCGCTCGCGTGCCTCGCGCTCGAGGCGCGTGGTCTCTTCCTTGGCGCGCCGCTCGGCTTGCTCTCGCGCCCGGCGCTCGGCCACGGCCTGTTGTTCGGCCTCCTCGCGTCTTTTCCGCTCGGCCTCAACGCGGCGGTCGGCCTCGTCGCGCGCCTGCCGCTCGGCCTGATCGCGTGCCTTCCGCTCGGCCGCCGCCTCCTGGCGGGCCCGTGCGCCGGCTTCCTCCCGTGCGCGGTCGGCGGCTTCCCTGGCCAGCCGCTGGGCCTCGTGCCTCGCGCGCTTCTCGGCTTCTGCCCGACGCTCGGCCTCTTCCTGTGCACGCTGCTCCACCAGTTCGCGCGCACGCCGCTCGGCCTTGGCCTCTTCCCGCGCCCGGTCTGCGGCCTCCTCGGCCCGGCGATCCGCCTCGCGTTTGGCGTGCGCGGCCGCCTCTGACGCCGCCCTGGCGGCCCGCTCCTGCGTGGCTTTGGCCGCCACCAGCGTCGCGTCGGTGGACGCGCGCTGCTGCCGCAGGCGCGCGACATCGGCCTGCAGCGCCAGCAGCGCGCCGCTTTCGGCGCGCGTCGGCAGCTTCGCCTTGACGATCTCGGAATCCGGATGCATCCGCGGTTCCGGCTCGCTGGCCGCCTCAGCCACCGGCACCGCAGGCTGTTCAATCGCGCGAAGCACTGCTGACGGCTCGGTGGTCACCACTGCCGCCCTGACAACGAATTCAGGCTCGGGGCGGACCAAGTCGGCGCGCTGGCTCGGCGTCGAGGCGAGCTGGTCGGCGGCAGTGGCGGGCGCTGGATGCTCGAGCAGCGCGTCGACGGTCTCTGACGGCGCGGCGACGAACGGATCGGGCCCGGGGATGATGAGGTCGTCGAGATACGTGTGTTGCGGCGCGGTGACGCCCCACGGGTTGTCCCAGCTGGATGGCCCCGCAGGCGCCGCGTCGACGGCTGCGCCTGTGGGCCCATCCGGCGCCTCAGCGGCTGGCGACGGAGCGTCCACAGTCGGCGCGGGCGCTTCAAGCGGCGTGTCCCACGACCAGTAGTTGCTCGACCCTGAGACGGCCGCGGCCTCCAGCGACACCTCGTCGGAGACCTCGCGCTTCTTGCGCTTGGGCTTTCGCGCGCGGCGCTCACGCGTCAGCGCCGCCTCGGCTCTGGCGTGGTCGGCCTGCAGCAGATAGTTGGCGACCTCGTCGGCAAACACGGTCGGGTCGCACCCCGAGGGCGCACTCGGCACGTCGGTCTCGCCGGTCAACGCGCTCAACAGTCCACGCTTCTTCTTCCTGGCGGGGGGTGCCGTGCCAAGGTCGAGCAGGGGGATGGTGAGCGTCTGCGTGTGCTCGGCGCCGTCGAGCTCCCGGATCAGATCGGCGATCTCGCTCTCGTCTCTCGGCGAGATCAACGCCGTCAGCAGGATCAGGTCGGGCACGGTCGACCGGATCGCCGAAAGCGCGACGTCTTTCGACTCGGCGAGGACGAAGGTGGCGCCGACCCGATCCCTGACGACCAGTTTGAGTGCCGCGGCTTGCCTGGGATCGGGCTCTAAGGCGAGAACAATGCGCACCTAGGTCCTCACCATGAAGGCGACCAGCAGGATCCCCACCACGGTCAGCACCAGCATGGGGCCGTTGTCGATGCTCTGCTCACGCACGGCCACCAGCACCGCGCCGCCGAAATCGGCGAGACGGTCGCCCCACGAGAACAGCTGTTCGGTCGGACTCGGATAGAACGTCCTGGAGAACTTGTGGCTGACGCGCGGGTCCATGACCACCAGCGCCGTCAGCACCAGGCCGAAGCCGAAGGCCGACCCGAGGAAGTCGCGCGCTTGAAGTTTGCCGATTGCCGTCTTGCCCATAGAGACACCTTGCACGCGCGTCCATGCGCACCTTCTCGCACGACTCCCGGTCGCAAGACACGTACCCGTTCCGCACGCACCGCCGCTGACAAGTCTGATCGCAGGAAAACGGCCTTGTAATCGCCGATTCGCGGTCTGCCCAACGGCGACGGGCGACGCCACCGGCGATGAACGAACGCGAAAACCGCCGCGGCAATTACGAAGTTGGTGTCTGGGCGGTGTGCCGGCTTCGACCTCAGACGTGCGCACAGGCCCGGGCGAGGGGCGCTCGAATCCCGCAATTCCTTCGGAAACTCCCTCACTTCCGCAGTGGTCCCACGTCGTCTCCGCGGGCCGTGGCATGGCCGTTGCCTCTAGGAGGGGCACCAAGCGCGGTTCGCTGCGGCGTCAAGCAACAAGGCCGCGGACGGCAACAGCAACTCGCGGCGTGAACCTACGCCGCGTCGATCGCATCACCTGTCGAGGTGATGCCCTCAGGAGGACGAAATGACGGCTCTGGTGAACTTCTACAACTCGATCCGCCGCAATGACGAAGGCCAGGACTTGCTCGAGTACGCGCTGCTCGTCGCGCTGATCGCCATTGTCGCCGTTGGCGCGGTTACCGCGGCCGGCACGCAGGTCTCGAACATCTTCGGCCAGATCGCGACCGCCATCTAGCACCGCACGCACTTGGCAACCGGACACACACGGCCTGGCCCCTCGGGGTCGGGCCCCAGAGGAGAGACGACGATGCTGAACAACTTCCTTTCGATGCTGAAGAGAAACGACGACGGCCAGGACCTACTCGAGTACGCGCTGTTGGTTGCGCTCATCGCCATCGTGGCGGTCGGCGCGGTGACTGCGGCCGGCACCCAGGTGTCGAACATCTTCGGCCAGATCGCGACCGCCATCTAGCGGCATCGATCACGCGCCCGGAGGCCGCGGATGTCGGCGCTCCGGGCGCACCGGTTCTACAGACGGTCACGCTCCCCAGGGACAGCGAGTTCCACCATGGATCGCCTTGTTGCAGCAGTCATCGCGGGTCTTCGCCAGCAAGACGGTCAGGACCTGCTCGAGTACGCGATGTTGTGCGCGCTGATCGCCATCGTGGCGGTGGGTGCGATTCAGAACGTGGGCAACACGATCAACACCGTGTTGTGGCAGGTCATTGCCGCTGCCAGCTTCTGAGTCGGTTGTGCTGGCCGCCGTCGTGGCGGCCTCCGGCACCGCGGCGGTCATCGACCTGCGGACCGGACGGATTCCCAACCCGCTGACGGCGACGGTCGCGGCAGCGGGACTCGGCCTGGCGGCCTTCGGGTTGACAGGCCATTCAGTGACAGGCGCCCTGGTGGGCGCCGTGCTCGGGTTCGTGCTGATGCTGCCGGGACACCTCTTCGGCGGCACGGGCGCAGGCGACGTGAAGCTGCTCGCCGCGCTCGGCACCTGGCTCGGACCCGGCGGTGTGCTGATGGCGTTTCTCTACAGCGCGATTGCGGGCGGGTTGCTCGCCGTCGCTCACGCGATGAAACGCAGACGCCTCGGCACCACGCTTTCTCGCACCGCCCGGCTGGTCGCGGCGCGCGAGGGGGCCAAACACGAGATTGACGGGTCGGCAGCCGCCAGTCGCTTTGCTTACGGCCCGGCCATTGCGGTCGGCGCCATCGCGGCGGCCCTGCTGGTCTAGACGAGGATGGCCATGATGACACGCGTGAAATCCGAACGCGGCGCCGCACTGCTCGAAGCGGCGATCACGATCCCGATGTTGCTGCTCATCTCGGTGGGCATCTTCGAATTCGGGCGGGCGTGGCAGACCTGGCAGGTTCTCACCAACGCCGCCCGCGAGGGCGCGCGCCTGGCGGTGCTGCCCGACCCGACGGCGGGCGTGGCCGAGACGCGAGTGCGCGAGTACATGGCCGCCGGCCAGTTGCCGGGCGCCAACACCGCCGCGGTGGACGTGAATCGCTCGGCGTCGATGACGGTCAACGGCGCGGCCGTCTCCGCTTCGCAAGTCACCATCGACTACCCGTTCACCTTCATCGTGCTGCAGCCGGTTGCACGTCTGGTGTCGCCGGGCACGTCGGTGGGCGGTCCCCTGACGATCCGCGCGCAAGCGCTGATGAGGAACGAGTCGCAGTAAGCCCGAGCCGACCTGACCCAAGGGTCGGTCGGGAATCTAGAGGCGGCGCGCAGAGCCTAACGCTTCGAGCGGAGAAAGCCTGGCGCGACCTGGAGGAGAAAGTCCAATGGCCCGCATGCGTATCACCCTCGTGCTCCTTCTGGCCCTCGCCGCCGGTGGCGGTCTGGCCTACGGCACCTACAGCTACATGCAGAACGTGCAGGTGAAGACGGTGTCGCTGCCGACCCGTCCGGTGGTCGTCGCGGCCGCCGACCTCGAGCTGGGCGCCGAGCTGCGCGCCGACGACCTGCGCGTGGTCGAGTGGCCCGAAAGCGCGATGCCCATGGGCGCGTTTGCCAACCCCGATGAAGTCGTCGGGCGCGGCCTGGTCATGCCGGTCATCCAGAACGAGCCGATCCTGCCGATGAAGCTGGCGGGCAAGGGCGCCGGGTCGGGCCTGACGGTCGTGATTCCGGAAGGCAAGCGCGCCGTGTCGGTGCGCGTCAACGAGGTCATCGGCGTGTCCGGCTACGTGCTGCCGGGCACCAGGGTAGACGTCCTGGCGACCGCCAGCCCCACCGAGAAGCGTGAAGACACGACGACCAAGCTCGTGCTGAGCAACGTGCAGGTGCTGGCCGCCGGCACGAAGATGGAGCAGGACGGCGACCAGGGCAAACCCGTGTCGGTCACCGTCGTGACCCTGCTGGTGACGCCGGAAGAGTCCGAGAAGCTGACGCTCGGCGCCACCGAGGGCAAGATTCAGCTGGCCCTTCGCAACCCGCTCGACAAGGACACGCCCGAGACCCCAGGCATTCAACCGGCCTCGCTGCTTGGCAGCCCCGGTGCCAGACAAGCGCGTAGAAGCGGCACCGCGCGCGCAAGCCGTCCAGTAGCCACGGTGGCTGCCGCGGCCGCGCCCGAATCGACCGTCGAAATCATCCGTGGTGACAAGCGCAACCAAGAAGTCGTGCGCTAGGAGGAACTCAATGAACGCCCAGCTTGCGTTTGGCGCCCCCCGGCTATTGAGCCCAGTGCGCGCCACCGCGATCTTCGTAGCCGTCTCCGCGACGGTTGGCTCACTGCAGGCTCAGACACTGCAGCCGGCGATGGCGCGTCACTCCGGTGACACCACCATCGCGGCCGCCCCGGCCGGCGAGGCCGACACCTCCGAGGTGGCGTTGCTGGTGGGACGTTCGACGCTGCTGAGCGTCGGCTCGCCCATCACGCGCGTCTCGCTGACGAGCCCCAACATCGCCGATGCGATGGTGACCTCGCCCGGCCAGCTGCTGATTCACGGCAAGGCACCCGGCACGATCTCGATGTTCGTGTGGGACCGCGCCGGCGGCATCAAGCGCTACGAGGTCGTGGTGCGTCGCGACCTGAGCGAGCTGCTGCAGCAGGTCAAGGCGCTGTTTCCCGGCGAGCCGATCGACGTCCACAGCAACGGCAAGGACGTGGTCATCTCCGGCACGGTCACCAGCAAGTACGTGATCGACAAGGCGGCCGAAGTCGCCGCCGGCTACGTCGAGAAGAAAGAAGACGTCGTCAACCTGCTCCGGCAGCAGGAGGGCATCGCCAGCAACCAGGTGATGCTGCGCGTGCGGTTTGCGGAAGTCAGCCGCAACGCGCT
>JAENWD010000216.1 GCA_016650245.1 Vicinamibacteria bacterium | reverse complement strand
GGGCAGGAGCTCCGGATGCGCGTCATCAAGGTCAACAAGAAGCGCGGCAATATCGTGCTCTCTCGCAAGGTGCTGCTCGAAGAGGAGAACACCGAGCGGAAAAAGCACACGCTCGAGACGCTGGCCGAGGGCAAGGTGCTGCGTGGGCAGGTGAAGAACATCACCGACTACGGCGCCTTCATCGACCTGGGCGGTATCGACGGGCTGCTGCACATCACCGACATGTCGTGGGGCCGCGTGGGACATCCGTCGGAAGTCCTGAAGGTCAACGACGAGATCGACGTCATCGTCCTCAAGTACGACCCGGCGACCGAGCGCGTCTCGCTCGGGCACAAGCAGCTGGTCGCCGACCCCTGGTCGGCGGTGGCCGAGCGGTACCCGGCGGGCATGCGCGTGAGCGGCAAAGTCGTCAGCCTCACCGACTACGGCGCGTTCATCGAGCTCGAGCCGGGTGTCGAGGGGCTGATCCACGTCAGCGAGATGTCGTGGAGCAAGCGTGTCAAGCACCCGTCGAAGATCCTCAACGTCGGCGACAACGTCGAGGCGATGGTGCTCGGCGTGGACGCGACGGCGCGGCGGATCTCGCTGGGCCTCAAGCAGGTGGAGCAGAACCCCTGGCACGATCTGGCCGAGAAGTACCCGGTCGGGACCAAGATCAAGGGCAAGGTGCGCAACCTCACCGAGTTTGGCGCCTTCGTCGAGGTGGAAGAAGACATCGACGGCCTCATCCACATCTCCGACATGTCGTGGAGCAAGCGCGTGAAGCACCCGTCGGAGGTGCTGAAGAAGGGCGACGTCGTCGAGGCGATGGTGCTCAACATCGACGCCGAGAACCAGCGCCTGTCGCTGGGCCTCAAGCAGTTGGCCACCGACATCTGGGACGACTTCTTCTCGCGGCATCATGTCGGCAGCACGATTGACGGCAAGGTCGTGCGCATGACCAACTTCGGCGCGTTCGTCGAGCTCGACGAGGGCATCGAGGGCCTGATCCACGTGTCCGAGTTCGACGACAGCCACGGGCAGGAGAAGGTGGACCTGCAGGTGGACCAGACCTACACGATGAAGATCATCAAGTTGAGCCCCGCAGAGCGGAAGATCGGACTCAGCATCCGGGCGCTCAAGTCCGACGAGTTCCGGACGGACTGGGAAGCGTATCAAGAGGGCAGTGGTACCGGCGAAGCCACGCTGGGGGACCACATCCGCTTCAAGAGCTGAGCGGACACCGGTAGATCGCGTTCGAGGGTACCTATGACCAAGGCGGAGCTTGTCGAGGAAGTCTCGCGGGTCTCGGATCTCACCAAGAAGCACTCGGAACTCATCGTCGACACGGTCTTCCAGAGCATCATCGACGCGCTCAACCGCGGAGAGAAGATCGAGCTGCGCGGATTTGGCAGCTTCCGCCTGCGCCAGCGCGAGCCCCGCAAGGGACGTAACCCCAAGACCGGCGACAAGGTGGACGTGCCGCCGAAGAAGGTGCCGTACTTCAAGCCCGGCAAAGAGCTCAAGGAACTGATCAACAAGGACGGACTGCCGCCGGCGAGCGGCACCGGGCCTTCCTCCGACGTGCCGCCTGAGTTCCTGTGAATTGACGATTGCAGATTGACGATTGACGATTTTGAAATCTGCGAAATTCTTAATCTGCATTCGTCAATCGTCAATCGTCAATTTATGGATCGTCTGTATTCCCCCTGGCGCCTTTCCTACGTGACCACGGCGTCTGAACCGGTGGCCGGCTGCATCTTTTGTAACGCGGTAGCGGCCGATGAGTCCGACCCTCTGGTCGTGGCGCGGGGGCGGTCGGCGTTTGTCATCCTCAACCTCTATCCCTATAACAGCGGCCATCTCATGATCGTGCCCAACCGGCACATCGCCAGCCTGGCGGATCTGTCGGCGGAGGAACGCGCCGAAGTGATGGACCTCACGGCGCGCGCTGAAGTGGCGGTGACCGAGGTCTATCGTCCGCAAGGACTCAACATCGGCGTCAATCTCGGGAAGGCCGCCGGCGCCGGCATCGCCGACCACCTGCACGTGCACGTGGTCCCGCGTTGGACCGGCGACACCAACTTCATGTCCGTCGTCGGCAACGTCCGTGTGTTGCCAGAGGAAGTCCCCGCCAGCGTCGAGCGGCTGCGGCCGGTGTTCGAGAGGATTGCGATGGAACGTGGGAACGTAGGCACGTAGGGGTGCATCCCTGTTTCGTTCCCACGTTCCCATGTTCTGTCCCCCCGCCCTCGCCGCCCGCATCGACCGCGCGGAGATGCGACTGTCCCTCTCGATTGCCGAGACGGTCGCATCGCGCACTCCTGGAGCGCGCGTATTGGTCAGTCCCATCGCCGGCGGTCACGCGATCTTCGCCGGCACCGGTTCGCCAGCCAACAAGGCCATCGGCATCGGGTTTGGCGCCGCGATCGACGAGGCGGCGCTCGAGGCGATCGAGCACGCCTGGGCGGATCGGGGTCAGCCGGTGCGCTTCGAGCTGTCGACGCTGGCGGACCCGTCGCTGGTGCCGACGCTCACGGCTCGTGGCTACCGGCTCACCGGGTTCGAGAATGTCCTTGCCCGCGCGGTGACCGTGGACGACCGCGCGCCCGATGTGAACGGCATGTCCATCAGAGTGTTGCCGCAGGACCAATGGCGGCCGTGGATGAATGTCGCACTCGACGGCTTTGCCACACCCGACGGCAGCGCGCCCGGCGAAGAGTCGTTCCCGCGTGAGGCACTCGAAGGCATGTTCGCCGACTTCGCGTCGACGCCTGGATTCCAGCGATACCTGCTTCACGTCGAAGGCGAGCCCGCCGGGGCTGCCAGCCTGCGGATCGACGACGGGCTCGCGCAGTTGTGCGGGGCGGCGACGCTGCCGCAGTTCCGGCGGCGAGGCATTCAGGCGGCGCTTCTTCGATGGCGCCTGGCCGATGCCCGCGAGGCGGGCTGCGCTCTTGCCGTCGTGACGACGCAGCCAGGGTCGAAATCGCAGGCCAACGCGATGCGACAGGGTTTTGCGCTGCTCTATACGCGCGCGGTGCTCGTCAAGCCATTGGCCACATAGATCGTCGGGCCTTCGCCGGGACCAGCCATGGCGGATGTGGCACAATCGCCGGCAGGCGCCCATGCATCTCGAACTGACACCCGCCCAGGCCGCCGTTGCCGCCGAGGTCGAGGCGTTTGCGCGCGACTGCGTGGCGCCAGATGCCGCACGAATCGACGAGACCGGCGAGTTCCCGCTCGGCCTTGTCCGCCAGGCCGCCTCGCGCGGCTATCTCGGGATGCGCGCGCCGACGGCGGTGGGTGGTCGCGGCCTCGACCACGTCACCTATGCGCTCGCCATCGAGGCCGTCGCGCGCGCCAGTGCGACGATGGCTGTGATCCTCGCGGTGCACAACTCGCTGGTGTGCGACACGCTGGCCTGGTCGGGGACCTCTGAGCAACAGGCGGCCTGGCTGCCGCGCCTGGTCACCGGTGAGGTCATCGGGGTTTTTGCGCTGTCGGAGGCCGAGGCTGGCACCGATGCGGCCAACCAACAGACTTCGGCGACGCGGACCGGACAGGGCTACACGCTCGATGGCCGGAAAGTGTGGGTCGCCAACGGCGAGGTCGCGGGTGTCGCGATCGTGTTTGCCGCGACCACGCCGGGCGCGCGCGGCCGCGGCGTCTCGGCCTTCGTCGTGCCGCTCGATCGGCCGGGCATTCGCAAGGAGCCCGGCGTGGATTCGCTGGGCGTGCGCGGTCTGGGCTGCGTGGAGCTGGTCTTCGACCAGGTCGTGGTGCGCGAGGACGAGCGCATAGGCGAGCAGAACCAGGGATTCGCCGTCGCGCGCCGCGCGCTCGAGGCCGGACGCATCGCCATTGCCGCCCAGGCGCTGGGCGTCGGGCAGGCGGCGCTCGATGAAGCGCTGAAACACGCGCGGACGCGCCACACATTTGGCCGGCCCATCGCGCAGTACCAGGCGATTCAGTGGTTCCTCGCCGACATGGCCACGGAACTGGCGGCCGCACGCATGTTGACCCTCAAGGCGGCGGCGACGGCGGATGCCGGTCACGACTTCGGCGCACAGGCCGCAATGGCCAAGTTGGCGGCGTCGGAGGCGGCGCACAAGGCCGCCGACAAGGCGATGCAGGTGCTGGCATCGGCCGGCTACCGCCGCGGATCAACGGTCGAGCGGCTGTTCCGCGACGTGCGCGCCACCGAGATCTACCAGGGCACCTCTGAAGTCCAGCGCATGATCATTGCCGCGGCCGTGCTGGCTGAGTGACCCGTGCCTTTGGTGTCTGGGCGACGTCTTCACGCAAGGATTTGTTTCGCGATCGTCTGCAGTTGCAGGTTCGACGTGCCTTCGTAGATCTGGCCGATCTTGGCGTCGCGATAGAGCTTCTCGACCGGGTAGTCCTTCACGAAGCCATAGCCGCCGAACAGGTTCACCGCGAGGCTGGCCACACGTTCGGCCGCTTCCGACGCATGCAGCTTGCACATGGCCGCTTCGGTGAGGAACGGGCGGCCCGCGTCGCGCAGCCGCGCGGCGTTGTAGACGAGCAGGCGCGTGGCTTCGACCTCGGTGGCGGCGCGGGCCAGTTGGAACTGCACGCCCTGGAAGTCGGCGATCGCCTTACCGAACTGCTTGCGCTCCTTCGTGTAGCGCACGGCGTGATCCAGCGCCGCCTGTGCGATGCCCAGCATTTGCGCGCCGATGCCGATGCGGCCTTCGTTCAACGTCTCGATGGCGACCTTGTAGCCCCTGCCGACCTCGCCCAGCACGTTGGCGCGTGGCACCTGCACGTCTTCGAAGATCAGCTCGCAGGTCGAGCTTGCGCGGATCCCCAGCTTGTCTTCCTTCTTGCCGATGGTGAAGCCGGGTGTGCCGCGCTCGACCAGGAAGGCCGTGATGCCTTTGTAGCCGGCGTCTGGGTCCGACGAGGCAAAGACGATGAAGAGATCGGCTTCGAGGGCGTTGGTGATCCAGAGCTTCCGGCCGGTGACGGCAAAGCCGCCTGCAGTTTCCGACGCCCGGGTCGTGAGCGCGAAGGCGTCGCTGCCCGAGCCGGCTTCCGACAACGCATAGGCCCCGACCGTTGTGGTCGCCAGCGTCGGCAGATACCGATGCTTGACGTCGTCGCTCCCCCAGCGAGCCAGCGCGTTGATGACGAGCGTGTTCTGCACGTCCACGAGCACGCCCACTGACGCGTCCACGCGCGCAAGGGCCTCGACGGCCAGGACCGAGTGGAAGAATGTCGCGCCGCCGCCGCCGAACGACTCGGGGACCTCGATGCCCATGACGCCAAGCGCGAATAGCTTTTCGAGCAGGCCGGGCACGAAATGCGCGGTGGCGTCCATCTCGCGGACGTGGGGCGCGATCTCGCGGCGGGCAAACTCGAGCACGCTCGAGTGGAACAACGACTCGTCGTCAGACAGCAGCGTCAGCGCAGACATGCGTGCGATCCTATCAAAGGCACACGCCAACCGCTGTCGGGGGCCGCGACGTCCAAAGGGGGTGCTAAGATCCACCGCAGGCCTCCGCCCCCGGGCGTCGGGCTCCCAACCCATGCGCAGACTCTCGCTGGTTGCCCTTTTGCTGTCGCTGGCCGTTCCCACAAGCGGGGCTAAAGCCCCGCCGCCACAACACCAGCAGAGCGGGACTATAGCGCCGCCGCCACAACACCAGCAGGGCACGGCTGAAGCCCTGGCGCCACAACAGACGCCTGCGGCGCAGCAGCCGCCGGCGACCGACCAGCCGCCTGCGGATCAACCGCCGCCGCGGCCCACCTTTCGCGCCGGCATTGACTTTGTCCGCGTGGACGTCATCGTCACCAACAAGAAGGGCGAGCCGGTCGTCGATCTCAAGCCCGAAGAGGTCGAGGTCTTCGAGGACGGCGACCGGCAGGACGTCGAGTCGTTCAAACTGTTCCGCGTCGACGAGATCGCCGAGACGACGCCGGCGCGGCCGATCCGCAGCCTGTTTGACGAGGAGTCCGAGGCGCAGCGGCCCGACGTGCGCCTCTTTGCCTTCTTCCTCGACGACTATCACGTGCGCCGCGGCAACGCCATGCGGGCCCGGACCGATCTGGCCGACTTTGTCCGCCGTGCCATCGCGCCGCAGGACATGGTGGGCATCATGTACCCACTGACGCCCACCTCCGACGTCGTCATGGCCCGCAACCACGAGTCGCTGGCCCGTGCGCTCAAGCAGTTCGACGGCCGCAAGTACGACTACGTCGCCAGGAACCCGTTCGAGGAGAAGTACGCAAACTACCCCGCCACCATCGTCGAGCAGATCCGCAACCAGGTGTCGCTGAGCGCACTCAAAGGGCTCATCATCAAGCTGGGCGGGCTGCGCGAGGGGCGCAAGGCGCTGATCCTGGTCAGCGAGGGGTACACCAACTACCTGCCCGCGCAACTACGCAGCCCCAACGCGTCGATGCCGGGCGTCGGCAACCCCACCAGCGGGGACGAAGGCTACGGCGACAACCAGCTCGAACAGCGCGAGCGCTTCTTCAGCCAGGCCGAGATGCTCTCGGATCTGAAAGACGTCTACGACATGGCCAACAAGAACAACGTCTCCATCTACGCGCTGGACCCGCGCGGCCTGGCCGTCTTCGAGCACGACGTCAACGAGGCGGTCCCTATCACGATGGACGCCAACATGCTGAAGCTGACGATGGACTCCATTCGTGTCCTGGCGGATGAGACCGACGGGCGGGCCATCGTCAACCGCAACGATCTGGCCGCGGGCATGCGGCAGATCATCCGCGACTCGAGCGCCTACTACCTGGTCGGTTACAACTCGAAGAAGGCGCCCACCGACGGCAAGTTTCACGAGATCAAGGTGCGGGTGAAGCGCTCGGGCGTCGAGGTGCGCCACCGCAAAGGGTACTGGGCCCTCACGCCCGACGAGACGGCGCGGGCGATTGCACCGCCAAAGCCCATCGTGCCCAAAGACGTCGACACGGCGCTCGGCGCTCTGCAGACCGCGCCGCGCGGGCAGTACATCAGCAGCTGGGTGGGGCTGTCGCGAGGGCACAACGGCAAGACGATGGTGACCTTCGTCTGGGAGCCTGTGGCCAGCACGCGTGCGCGCGGAGAGATGCCGGCGCAAGTACACCTGACGGTCGTCGGGGCCGACGGCGCGCCGTATTTCCGCGGAGCGACGCCCGCGTCGGCCAGCGCCAATCCTGCCGCGCGGGGTCCGCAGCGGCTGACCTTCGAAGTGCCGCCGGGGCGGATCCAGGTGAAGTACGCGATTCGCGACGCGACGGAAACCACGCTCGACACCGACATTCGCGAGCTCAGCATTCCAGACCTGGCGGCGCCGCAAGTGGGCCTGAGCACGCCGGGTGTGCTTCGCGCGCGTACCGCGGCTGAGACACAGACGATCTTGAACGACCCCAATGCTGTGCCCGTGGTCGCCCGCGAGTTCCGCCGCACCGAGCGGTTGATCGTCAGGGCCCAGGCGTATGGGCCGGGCACCGAGATTCCCGCGGTGTCCGCCAAGTTGCTCAATCGAGTCGGCACGCCGATGCAGGATCTGGCGGTCACGCTGGACCAGACGACCGGGATGGCGCAGGTGGACCTGCCGCTGTCGAGCGTTGCACCGGGCGAGTATCTGCTCGACCTTCGCGCGATCGGGCAAGGCGGCGAGGCCAAGCAGCTGGTGGCGTTCAAGGTGGTCTCTTGAGGATGTCATGGTTGTCCACACACTTCTGGTAGTCGCCGTCCTTGCGCTCGCAGGGCCGCCTGTGGCTGCGCAGTCGCCGGCGCAGCACGAGCATGCTGGCGCGCCGCCCGAGCGGCTTGGGACGGTGCACTTCGAGACATCCTGTGCGCCGGAGGTCGGCGTGGCGTTCGATCGGGCCGTGGCGCTGCTGCATTCCTTCTGGTTCCGTGCCGCCATTGGGGCGTTCACGGAGGTGACCGCACGGGACCCCGGGTGCGGCATGGCCTATTGGGGCATCGCGCTGAGTCAGTGGGGCAACCCGTTTGGCGGCTTCCGCTCGCCACAGGCGCTGGCGGCGGGCCGCGAGGCCACGGCCAGGGGCTTTGCCGCGATCCACCTGTCGCCGCGCGAGCGAGGGTACTTGACGGCGGTGTCCGAGCTCTTTCGCGACTACGAGACGGTCGAGCAGCGGACGCGATCGCTCGCCTACGAGAAGCAAATGGAAGCCTTGAGCCGCGCGCAGGGGGCCGACACCGAGGCCGCCATCTTCTACGCGCTCGCGCTGGCGCAGACGGCGCTGCCCGGCGACAAGACGTATCGCAACCAGCTCGCCGCCGGCGCGATCCTCGAACCGCAGTTCAGGACGCAGCCCGATCATCCAGGCATCGCGCACTACCTGATTCACAGCTACGACGTCCCGGCGCTTGCACCCAAGGCGCTGGACGCCGCAACGCGCTACGCGACGATCGCGCCGTCGGCGCCGCACGCGCTGCACATGCCCTCGCACACGTTCACGCGCGTCGGGCACTGGCAGGACTCCATCGACACCAATGTGGCCTCGGCCGCGGCCGCGCACCGCGACAAGTCGGTGTCCGAGGAGCTGCACGCGTTGGACTACCAGGTCTATGCCTACCTTCAGACAGGGCAGGACCGGGCTGCACGCAAGGTCGTCGAGGGTCTGCCGGCCCTTGCGGCCGCGATGGCCTCTGCACCGCCTGGGTCGGCGCCGCCGGTGGCGGGCTACTTCGCGCTCGCCGCGATTCCTGCCCGCTACGTGCTCGAGCGTGGGGCATGGGCCGAAGCCGCCGCGCTGACGCCTGTCGCGACGCCGTATCTGTTCGCTGATGCGATGACGCATTTTGCGCGTGCTCTCGCCGCATCGCGGGCGGACAGGCCGGCGGCCGCGCGAGACGACATCGCGAAGCTGGCCGCGCTGCGGGACGGCCTCACAGCGAAGAAGGACGCCTACTGGTCCGAGCAGGTGGAGATTCAGCGGCGTATCGCCGAGGCGTGGGTCATCTACGCCGAAGGGCGCAGAGACGACGCCCTGACCCAGATGCGGTCGGCGGCAGACCTCGAGGACGCGACCGAGAAGAGTGCTATCTCGCCCGGGCCCCTTGTGCCCGCCCGCGAGCTGCTGGGCGACATGCTGCTGGAGGCAGGCCGTCATGCGGATGCGCTGGCGGCGTACGAAGCGTCGATCGCAAGGGAGCCGAACCGGTTCCGCGGCTTGAGCGGGGCTGCGGCCGCCGCCGCCGCGGTTGGAAAGGCCGACGTGGCCAGTGGCTACCGGCAGCGGTTGCTCGAGATCTGCGTGAAGGCCGACTTGCCGAGGCGTCCGCCATCTCGGCGACCTCCTTTATACTGAAGGGCGTCATGGCGTTTGAAGCCACGCTGGACACGCTCTATCGCTGGGCCGACAAGGTGCTGCGGCTCGACGACACGCCGCCGCGCCTGGCGGCGGCGTTTGCCTGGGGAATCACGGCGGGGTTCTCGCCCTTCTTCATCGTGCAATACGTCGTCGCTTTCGTGGTGGCGGTCGTCTTTCGCCTCAACAAATTGCTGGTGCTGGCGGGAGTGTGCATCAATCTGCCCTGGATCATGGTGCCGTGGTACACCGCCACGACCGCGATTGCCGGCGCGCTGCTCGGTGTGCCGCTGCCAGCCGACCTGCGCGGCGAGTTCGTGTCGCTGTTCGGCCAGTCCGTGTTGTCGTGGGCGTTTCTACGCCATCTGTTCGGGCTCGTGCGCCCGTGGGTGGTGCCGTTCATCCTGGGGCCGACGGTCGGCGCGATCCTGCTTGGCGTGGCGACCTACCCGGTCGCCCTGCTCGTGATGCTCGCGCGCCAGCGCCAGCGCATCGCCAGCAGCACGGGGTGACTCGTGGGCAGTTACGAGTTACGAGCGACGAGTGACGAGTGGAGTTGACCAATCTGACCACTGGATCGGTTGCTTCACCACCGTGATATACATTCGCTAACGTGCCGGAGCCTGCCGACCCGATCGCGCGCTTTCAGGACCTGTTCACCCGGGCCGCCGACAACGCGCCGTTTGATCCGGTCGCCGTGACCCTGGCGACGGCCTCGCCTGACGGCCGCCCCTCGGCGCGCATCGTCTTGCTGCGTCGGGTGGACGCGCACGGATTCGCATTCTTCACCAACTACCAGTCGCGTAAGGGCCAGGAGCTGCTGGCCAACCCGCGTGCGGCGATCTGCGCCTACTGGCCGTGGCTCGATGAGCAGGCGCTGGTCGAAGGTCCGGTGACGGTGGCTGATGCCGCGGAGTCCGACGAGTACTTCGCCGGCCGGCCGCGCGGCAGTCAGGTCGGCGCCTGGGCGTCGGCGCAAAGCCAGGTCCTGTCGTCGCGGGCCGAATTGGAAGCCCGGTACCACGCCGTGGACGCGGAGTACGAAGGCCGGTCGATTCCACGGCCGCCCCACTGGGGCGGATTCCGGCTGGTGCCTCAGCGAATCGAGTTCTGGCGGGCCGGCACGTATCGCCTCCACGAACGGAGTGTCTACATCCGAGACGGCGACCGATGGCGGACCGAATTGCTCTATCCATGAGGAGTGATGCGTGACGGCGACAATGCGCGAGGCACTGGCCGAGTTCCTGGGCACGTTCGTGTTGATTCTGTTTGGCGTGGGCGTCGTCGCCCAGGTCACGCTTGGCGGTGGCGCCAACGGCCAGTACCTGTCGATCAACCTGGCGTGGGGCCTGGCTGTCACGCTGGGCGTCTATGTGTCGCACGGCGTGTCGGGCGCGCACCTGAATCCAGCGGTCACCATGGCGGCGGCGGCGTGGCGCGGGTTTCCGTGGGCCAGGGTCGCCCCGTATATCGGCGCGCAGGTGGCCGGCGCGTTTGTGGCCTCGGCGGTGGTCTATCTCACCTACGCCGATGCGCTCACACACTTTGACGGCGGCGTGCGGCAGGTGAGCGGCGCGCTGGGCACGGCAGGCATCTGGGCGACGTATCCACAGCCCTGGCTGTCGACGCTGGGCGGTCTGATCGATCAGATCGTCGGCACCGCGGTGCTCGTGCTGGTGCTCTTCGCGTTGACCGACACGCGCATGACGGCCCCGCAATCCAATCTGGGCCCCATCGTCGTCGGCTTGCTGGTTGCGGCCATCGGCATGGCGTACGGGCTCAACGCGGGCTACGCCATCAACCCGGCGCGCGACTTCGGGCCGCGCCTGTTCACCGCGCTGGCCGGATGGGGCGGCGAGGTGTTCAACGCGGGCAATGGCTGGTGGTGGGTGCCCATTGTCGGGCCGATGATTGGCGGGCCGCTGGGCGGGTTGATCTACGACGTCTTCATTGGGAAGAGGCATCCCCATGCGGGTTGATCAGGTTGATCAGGTTGATCAGGTTGATCAGGTGGGGGCAGGTTGGGGCAGGTTGGGCCGGGTTGGGTTGGTGACCGCGCTGGTCGTGCTGGGCGCGCGCACCGTCGGCGCGCAGGAGCAGACGCCGGAGGCGAAGCTGGCCGCGCTCGGCATTTCCCTCCCAGAGGTGGACAAGCCGATTGCCAACTACGTCAAGGCCGTGCGCACTGGCAACCTCGTGTTCACCTCGGGGCACGGGCCGTGCGGCCCGTTGCCACCAGACCAGAAGGGCAAGGTCGGCACGGACCTGACCATCGAGCAGGGCGCGGCGGCCGCGCGTGCCACCGGGATCTGTCTGCTGGCGACTCTCAAGGCCGAATTGGGCAGCCTGTCGCGCGTCAAGCGCATCGTGAAGGTGTTGGGCATGGTGAACGCCGGTCCCGCGTTTGCGGATCAGCCCAAGGTGATGAACGGGTTCTCCGATCTCATGGTCGCCGTGTTCGGCGATCGCGGCCGGCACGCACGCTCGGCCGTCGGCATGGCTTCGCTGCCCGGCGACATGGCGGTCGAGATCGAAATGGTCGTCGAAGTGGAGTAGAGCAATGCCCTCGTTGCCCCGCCAGATCCTGATCGAACCCCGGGTCGAACACCACGCCTTGACCGACCCGGTCGGCACGCTGCTCCAGCGGCTCGACGCGGCGTGGCCGGCCGAAGACTGGGCCGGGCGCCGGGTCGTGGTCGGCGTCGGCTCCCGCGGGATCGACCGCGTGGCCGAGATGGCCCGCACCCTGGTGAGCTGGTTGCGGACGCAGGGAGCCGAGCCCATCGTCATGCCGGCCATGGGTAGCCACGGCGGTGGCACACCTGAAGGGCAGCGCGAGTTGCTGGCCAGCTACGGCGTCACCGAGCATGCGATTGACGCGCCCATCGATGCGTCGATGGACGTGGTCGAGGTCGGCCAGGAGGTGGAAGGTGTGCGCGTGGTCGTGTCGGCGCGCGCGCTCAACGCCGACGCGGTGGTGCTGCTCAACCGCATCAAGCCGCACACCGACTTTGGCAGCGCGCTGACGGGCAGCGGGCTGGTCAAGATGTCGGCCATCGGCCTGGGAAAGGCCGAGGGCGCCTTCCGCTGCCACTGGGCCGCGGCGACACGCGGGCACGAGCGAGTCCTGCGCGCGGTCTCGCGCGCGGTGCTTGGCCATCTGCCGCGGGTGTATGGCGTGGGTCTGGTCGAAGACGGGTCGCACCGTATCGCGCTCGTCGAGCCGATGCGCGGCAACGAGTTTCACGATCGCGAGCCGGCGCTGCTGGCCAAGGCGCGTGCATGGATGCCGGTGCTGCCGTTCCCTGAAGTCGACGTGCTCGTGGTCGACGAGATCGGCAAGGACATCAGCGGCACGGGTATGGACACCAACATCGTCGGCCGCGGCGTGGATCTGCAGCCCATGCCAAACCGGTGCTCGGCGGTCAGCGCGATCTACGTGCGCGGCCTGACGCCGGCCTCGCACGGCAACGCCATCGGCATCGGCATGGCCGACATCGTCTCGGACCGGCTGGTCCAGGCCATGGACGCCCACAAGACCTACACCAACGCCGTGTCGGCGATGACGCCCGGTACCGCGCGCGTGTCGATTCACTTTCCAACGGACCGCGAGTGCCTGCGGGCGGCGCTCCGTGTGTCTGCCGCCGACCCGGCCGCGCCACGCATCATTCGCATCAGACACACGCTCGCGCTTGACCGCGTGGTCGTGTCCGAGGCGTACGCCGACGCGATGGCCGCACGCAGCGATCTGACCGTGCTGGTGCCGCCGACCGAATGGCGATTCGACGACGCCGGCAACCTCGATCCGGCCACCGATCTGCTGGCTGGAGTGCTTGCGTAGGGCGAGTCACTGCTAGAGCTTCGACAAGAGATCAGGAGATCACGAGACTGTCTTTGAAGACATTTCTCCTGGCCTCCTGGTCTCCTGTCAATGAAACGAATGACCAGGTCCAAACCCTCCGATTCTTCGTTCGAGATGCCCTCGTTTCGTCTGGACGGCCAGGTGGCCATCGTCACCGGCGGCAGCCGCGGCCTCGGTCTGGGCATCGCCCGCGCGCTGGCGGTGCAGGGCGCCGACCTGGTCCTGGCGGCGCGTGGCGCCGACGAACTCGATCGTGCGGCGGCCACGCTGCGCGCGTTGGGCCGCCGGGTCGTGACGGTAGTCGTTGACATCGGCACGCGTGAGGCGCCCGATCGGCTGGTCTCCGCGGCCCTGGACGAACTCGGGCGGCTCGACATCCTCGTCAACGGCGCCGGCATCAACGTCCGCAAACCCGCCGCGTCGTTCACGCGCGAAGACTTCGCCGGCGTGCTCCGCATCAACCTCGAGGCGGCCTTCTTCCTGTCGCAGGCGGCTGGACAGGTCCTGCGGCATCAGGAACGCGGCCGCATCATCTCGATCGGGTCAATCGCCCAGGAAGTCGCCGTGCCCAACGTCGGCGTCTACGCGATGAGCAAGGGCGCACTGCGCCAGATGACCAAGTCACTGTCGCTGGAGTGGGCCAGGGACAACGTCACCGTGAACGCGATCGCACCTGGTCGATTCTGGACGACGATGACCGATGCCGTGTTTTCGGACGACCGTCTCTATGACGCCGCCGTGCGCGTGATCCCGATGGGCCGGCCGGGCGTGCCCGCCGACCTGGCGGGCGCCGCGGTGTTGCTGGCCTCCGACGCCGGCGCCTACATCACGGGGCAGACGATCGTCGTGGATGGGGGATGGCTGGCGAGTAGTGGTGTGGAGGCGTGAGCGAACGACGGAACTACTTCGTGGCCTTCGCGTCGTGCTTCGTGACCTTCGCGATTGTGGGTTCGCCTGTCTTCGCGCTCGCCCAGGAGCGCCCAACCGTCCACGCCGTTCGCACACCCACGCCCGTCCGCATCGACGGCCGCCTCGATGACGTCGCCTGGCAGCAGGCGAGCGTGATCACAGGCTTCATCCAGCGGCTGCCAGACGAGGGGCAGCCCGCGCGCCGGCAGACGGAACTACGGCTCGCCTACGACGACGATGCGATCTATGTCGGCGCCAGGCTGCACGACAGCGAGCCGGGGCGTATCGTCCGCCGGCTCACGCGGCGTGACGTCGTCGTTGACGCGGACCGGTTCTCGATCTTCTTCGATCCCCATCACGACCACCTGACCGGCGTCGAGTTCCGAGTGAGTGCGGCTGGTGGGCAGAGAGACGCCGTGCTCTACAACGACGTCTATTCGGACGACACGTGGGATGCCGTGTGGGAGTCGGCGGTGGGCCTCGACGAGGCCGGATGGATCGTCGAGATGCGGATTCCCTTCTCGCAGCTGCGGTTCCCGCAGGCCGACGTGCTCACCTGGGGCGTCAACGCCCAACGCATCGTCCAACGTACCGGCGAGGAGTCGTGGGTGTCGATCACGCCCAGCAACGAGAGCGGTCTGGCCTCGCGGATGCCCCATCTGGAAGGCCTTGCCGGGATCCCGAAGGCGCGTCATCTGGAACTGCTGCCCTACGTCACCGCGCGCACCGAGCACGTCGCGCCGGTCAATCCCGGCAATCCATTCAACGACGGCAACCGGGCGTTTGCCGGGACCGGTTTGGATGTGAAGTATGGGGTCGCCAGCAACCTGACACTGGATGCGACGGTGAACCCGGACTTCGGGCAGGTCGAGGTCGACCCGGCGGTGGTCAATCTCACGGCGTCCGAGACGTTCTTCGAGGAGAAGCGGCCCTTCTTCACCGAAGGCAGCCAGATCCTGTCGCGGTTTGGCAAGAGTGGCGCAAGCGAGTACTGGAGCTACTTCTTCTTCGAGCCCCAGTTGTTCTACTCGCGCCGCATCGGCCGGTCGCCGCAAGCCCCCGCCGTCGGCCGCCACGTGGACACGCCCACTACGACGACCATCCTGGGGGCCGCCAAGCTCACGGGCAAGACCAGGCGCGGCTGGACGCTCGGAGTGCTCAACGCGGTCACCAGCCCGGAGTACTCGCGCGTCTCGGACGGGCTGACCATACGCGACGACGTGCAGGCCGAGCCGCTCACCAACTACTTCGTCGGCCGTGCTCAGCACACGGTCGGCTCGCGTGCGTCGCTGGGCTTGCTCACGACCACGGTGCATCGCGCCGACGGATCGCCCGAGCTCGACAATCGGCTCGTCGGGCAGGCGTATGTGGGAGGAGTCGACGGCCACGTCTTCCTCGACGCCAGGCGCGACTGGGTGCTGTCGGGTGGGGCGGCCGGCAGTTCGCTGCACGGCACCGAGGGCGCCATCGCGCGCGTGCAGGTGGCCTCACAGCGGTATCTCCAGCGGCCCGACGCGACACATCTGGGATTCGATCCGACTCGGCGATCCCTGTCCGGCTGGACGGGGAATCTCAACCTGAATCGTAATCGAGGCAACGTCACGGTGAACGCCGCGATGTGGGGCATGAGCCCTGGCTTCGAGTCCAACGACGCGGGGTTCATGACGCAGGCCGACCGGGGCGGCGGTCACGGCCAGGTGCTCTTCCGCAAGTTGACGCCCGACAGGTTCACGCGCACGCGGCAGCTCGTGGTCGCGAAGTGGTGGACGTGGAACTGGGGTGGGGACTCGCAAGGAGACGGCGTGCAGGCCGTCACCAACCTGCAGTTTCTGAACTACTGGCGCTACAACCTCGCGCTCGGATGGTCGAAGGACACGTGGGACGATCGGCTCACGCGCGGGGGGCCGACGACGATTCGTCCGGGCATCAAGTCCGTCAACACCAGCGTGGTGAGCGACACGCGGAAGCGGTTCTTCCTGACAATGACCGGGGCGATGTCCGAGCGCAACTTCAACGGCTGGTCGCACACGTTTGGCAGCGCGATCACGTACCAGCCGTCCGATGCCGTGTCGGTCTCGATGGGACCGCAGGTGCTGCGTTCGCAGTCGCAGGCGCAGTACCTGGCCACCGTCGTCGATCCATTGCAGACGGCGACGTACGGTTCCCGGTATGTCTTCGGGGACCTCGCGCAGACCGAGGTGTCGATGCCGACACGGGTGAACGTCACCTTGTCGCCACGCCTCGGTCTGCAGGTGTACCTGCAGCCGCTGGTGTCGGTCGGCGACTACGGGGCGATCACGGAGTTTGCGCGTCCGCGCACGTACGACTTCGGCGAGTACGGACGCGACCTGGGCACCATCGCCCCGGTGCCAGGCACCTCGTTGCTTCAGGTCGACCCGGACGGGGCCGGACCCGCGCGCAGCTTCCGGATCTCGCAGCCGGACTTCAACATCAAGTCGCTGCGCGTGAACGCGGTCGGCCGGTGGGAGTTCCGGCCAGGGTCCACGCTCTTCCTTGTCTGGACGCGGTTCGGCAACGACCGGTCGAATCCCGGGGACTTCCAGTTCGGGCGCGACGTCTCGGATCTCTGGGGCGCCAAGCCGGATGACGTGTTCTTGGTCAAGGTAAGTTACTGGATCGGACGCTGACCAGTTACGAGTTACGAGTTACGACGAAATTGCGCGGATTCCTGAGGATGATCATGCAGGCACACGCAGCGTTGGTCGTTTGGTTTGCGGTGGGATTTGGCCCGGCCGTGTTTGCCGACGATGCGCCAGTGACGAAGGTCGCGGCAACCGAGTGCGCCGCGCTGGGCGCGCTGCGGCTGCCGGATGTCACTATCGCCGGCGCGGAGGCCATGCCGGCGGCTGAGCAGGCCCGCGTGAAGGTCCCGCACTGCAAGGTCACCGGCGTCATCGGCACCGAGATCCGCTTCGAGGTCCTGCTGCCGGACACGTGGAACCGGCGTTTCGCGATGGGCGGTGCCGGTGGATTCGTGGGCAGCGTGCAGAACCAGACGGTGGAGGTCGTCAATCGCGGCTATGCCACGGCGGGCACCGATACCGGCCATCAGGCCCCGGGGATGCAGGCGGGGTGGGCCCTCGACAACCCAGAGCGACAGGTCAACTACGGGTTTCTCGGCGTGCACCGCACCTCCGAGGTCGCCAAAGCCATCGTGCGGGCGTACTACGGAATCGACAGCGCGTACGCCTATTTCCTGGGGTGCTCGAACGGCGGCCGTCAGGCATTGATGGAGGCCCAGCGATTCCCTGCCGACTTCGACGGCATTGTCTCGGGTGCACCCGCGTACGACTTCACGCGCATCGCGGCGTCGTTTGTGACGCACGCGAAGGCGACATTTCCTGATCCGGCCAACCTCGAGATGTCGACGGTGTCGCCGACCGACCTGGCGCTGGTGGCGGCGGCGACGCT
>JAENWD010000215.1 GCA_016650245.1 Vicinamibacteria bacterium | reverse complement strand
TTCATGTGGATGCCGTCGCCATGATAGTCGGTGGCGGAGGTGCGCGTCATCATGTTCAACGCCGCCTTGGCCATGTTGGTGTGCGGGTGTCGCGTGGTCTTCCAGTTCCGGTAGAACTGGCCTTCGACGGCCGACACGTTGACGATGTGCTTGTCGCGCTCGGGCGTGCGGAGCATCAGCGACTTGAGCCGCGCGTTGATGATGAAGGGCGCGACGGCGTTGACCAGTTGCACTTCGAGTAACTCGATCGACGACACCTCGGCCAGCAGCAGACGCCACGAGTTGCGTTCGCGCAAGTCGACCTGCTGCAGATCCTGGTCCAGTCGTCCCTCTGGGAACACGTCAGCCCGTCGCTCCCGTTCGTCAAGCAGCAGGGGCACCTGCGAGAGCGGCGGGGCGGGCGTCACGCCGGGCACCTGCGCGAGCGTGTCGGCTGGTCCCGCACTGAGTGCCGTGGTATCCAGCGCGGAGGTCTCGCGCGCCATCATGTGCGCGTAGAACCCGGGCGGCCGCCGCACGGTCTGACACGCGTTGTTGATGATGAAATCCAGGCGGCTGCGCGTGGCAACCAGGTGCGCGCAGAACGCCTCGACACTGGGCGTGTGACGCAGGTCGAGTCCGAAGATCTCGAGGCGGTTGCGCCACGCGTCGAAGTCGGGCTCGGCGGCATACCGGGCGGCCGAGTCACGTGGAAACCGCGTCGTGACGATCAGGTGTGCGCCGGCGCGCAGCAGCTTGAGGCCAGCCTGGTAGCCGATCTTGACCCGCCCGCCGGTCAGCAGCGCCACGCGCCCCCGCAGATCGGCCAGCTCGGTCCGCTTGGCAACGTTGACGTCGCCACACGCCGGGCACAGGCGATCGTAGAAGTGATGAACGACCGAGTAGTCCTGCTTGCAGATGTAGCAGTGCTGTGGCGTCAGGGTGTGCTGCGGCTCGGCCTGCGGCGGCGGGAAGACATTCGGCGTGGTGAACACCGGCTGGCGGCGCAGCGCGCGGATGCCCGTGTCGGCCCGCACCCGATCATCGCGACGCGCCGCGGCCGATTTGCGTTCGCGCACGAAGGCCTTCACCATCTGTCGCCGCGCGCGCGCATCCGGGTTGTACACGGCGGCGACGGCCTGGCGCAGGCGCGTGCGGTCGGCTTCGCTGATCGACGCCAGAAGGCCCCGATCGGCGGCGACCTGCTCGAGCGTGGCGGCTACCTCGCGCAGGCGGTCGGCCAACGCGCGGTGGCGTGCGTCTTCGCCAGGAGGGACAGCTGTCGTCGGCATGATTACTTGGTAGGGTATAGTGAAAAAACCCAATGGCGGACGCTCCTCTCCCGGTCATCGACGATCCGACCGACGTCGGCAGCTATTTTGTCGCGACGTATCCGCCGTTTTCGGTCTGGTCCACCGAGGCCGTCCAGGCCGACGCCCTGCCGGCCCTGCACGCGGGGCCTCGGCCCGGGGTGCCGCTGGGCGTGTACCTGCACATCCCGTTCTGCCGCAAGCGCTGCCACTTCTGCTACTTCCGTGTGTACACCGACAAGAACGCCCAGGAAGTGGCCGCGTATCTCGACATCCTCGCGCGCGAATGGGAGCTGTACGCGCAGCTGCCGGCGTTTGCGGGACGGCCGATCGACTTTGTCTACTTCGGCGGCGGCACGCCGTCGTTTCTCTCGACCAGTCAGCTCGAGGGCCTGGTGACGCGTCTCACCGCCGCCACGCCGTGGCGCGACGCGGCAGAGGTCACCTTCGAGTGCGAGCCGGGCACGTTGACCGAAGCCAAGCTGCGCGTGATCCGCCAGCTCGGCGTGACGCGGCTGAGCCTTGGCGTCGAGAACTTCAACGACGAGATCCTGACGCTCAACGGGCGCGCGCATCGCTCGCCCGAAGTGTACCGCGCCTATGAGTACGCGCGGTCGCTCGACTTCCCGCAGATCAACATCGACCTCATCGCCGGGATGCTGGGCGAGACCGACGAGAACTGGCGGACCTGCATCGACAAGACGCTGGCGCTCGAGCCCGACAGCGTCACCATCTACCAGATGGAACTGCCCTTCAACACGACCATCAGCGGCAACCTGATGAAGGGCACCGACCGCTTCAACCAGACGGTGGCCGGATGGGCCACCAAGCGGCGCTGGGTGCAAGAGGCGTTTGAGGCGCTGGAGGCCGCCGGCTATCACATTGGCAGCGCGTACACGGCCGTGAAGAACCCTGCGACGACCAGGTTCCTCTACCGCGACCGCCTGTGGCAGGGCGCGGACCTGGTCGGCCTGGGCGTGGCCTCGTTTGGTCACGTCAACGGCGTGCACATGCAGAACCTCGACACATGGGAAGCCTACGCGGCCGCCATCGGCCAGAACGAGATTCCGCTGAGCCGCGCGTACCGTCCGTCGGACGAGGAACGGATGATTCGCGAGTTCGTCCTGCAGCTCAAGCTCGGGTCGATCCGGCCGGCCTACTTCCAGCAGAAGTACTCCGTCGATGTGCTCGAGCGGTTCAGCGTGCCGCTGGCGTCGCTGGCATCGGACGGTTTCCTCGAAGCCGCCAATACGGATGCCGTCTCGCTGACGCGCGCCGGCCTGCTGCGCGTGGACGCGTTGCTCCCGCGCTTCTTCCTGCCACAGCACGTCGGCCGCCGCTACACCTGATCGATGACGTCTTCCCGCTGGTCCGAGCACACGCTGCGTCGCCGCGTGAATTTCTACGAGCTCGACTCGGCGGGCATCGTGCACTTCAGCACCTTCTTCCGCTACATGGAGGAGGCCGAGCACGCGCTCTGGCGCGCGGCGGGTCTGAGCATCGCGCCGCGCGAATCCGAGGTCGGCTTTCCGCGCGTGGCGGCCGCCTTCGAGTACCACCGTCCGCTGTGCTTCGAGGACGAGTTCGACGTGCACATCCGCATCGTGGGTCTGAGCGAGAAGACGATCCGCTACGCCTGCGTGCTCGCGCAGGATGGCCAGAACGTCGCCACCGGCACGATGACCGTCGTGTGCGTCCGAACGGATGTGACGCCGCTGAAGTCCGTGTCCATTCCGCCAGAGATCGCGGCGCGCTTCGAAGTCGCAGCGGGAGACGCCCAATAGATGCATCCGGCTGAACACCTGGACCGGGACGGGCTGGCGGCCTGGCACGGCGCGCGCCTGTCGCGGTTGCTCGCCGACATGTACGGGCGCAATGCGTTCTATACGGCGAAGCTGGATCGTGCAGGCGTCCGCCTGGACGCGCTGCGCCTGCCCGCAGACCTGGATCGTCTGCCGCCGACCACGAAGGCGGAACTGGTGGCCGATCAGGAGGCCAATCCACCCTGGGGCACCGCGCTCACCGAGCCCCTCGTCAACTACACGCGGTACTGCCAGACGTCGTCGACGACGGGACGCCCGCTGCGCTGGATCGACACCAACCAGAGCTGGCAGTGGATGCTCGAGTGCTGGAAAGCGGTCTATAGAGCCGCGTACGTCGCGCCGGGCGACCGCGTGTTCTTTCCGTTCTCGTTCGGGCCTTTCCTTGGGTTCTGGGCGGGCTTCGAGGCGGCGGGCCAGATGGGCCTGCACGTGGTCCCTGGCGGCGGCATGTCGAGCCAGATGCGTCTGGCGATGATCGACGCCGTCGGGGCGACCATCATCTGCTGTACGCCAACCTACGCCTTGCGCCTGGCGGAAGTGGCCGCCCAGGACCGCGCTCGACCCCGGCTGACCGATAGCGCCGTGCGCGTCCTGATCGTGGCCGGGGAGCCTGGCGGCAGCATTCCCGCCACCCGCGCCCGCATCGAACAGAGTTGGGGCGCGCGAGTCATCGACCATCACGGCCTGACCGAAGTCGGGCCGCTCAGCTTCGAATGCTGGGAGGCGCCGGGATTCCTGCACGTCAACGAGGGCGAGTTCATCTGTGAGGTGCTGGATCCGTTGACCGGCCTGGAAGCGTCCTACGGTCAGGCGGGGGAGTTGGTGGTCACCAATCTGGGACGTACGGCGAGCCCGGTGCTCCGGTACCGGACCGGCGACGTGGTCGTAAAATGTGCAGACCCATGCCCGTGCGGCCGCACATGGTTGCGGCTCGAGGGGGGCATCCTCGGGCGGGCCGACGACATGGTCAACGTCCGCGGCGTCAACGTGTATCCGGCGAGCATCGAAGCGGTGGTCCGCCGGTTCAGCGACATCGTGGAGTTCCGATCAACGGTGTCGAGAGCGGGCGCGATGCGGACGCTGCGGCTCGAGATCGAGGTGGCGCCCCCGGCGGCCGACTGGAAGGCACTGGCGTCGGAGGTGGCGGCCCAACTGCGCCAGGCGCTCGGGCTCACCGTGCCGGTGGAGGCCGTCGAGGCGGGAGTGCTCCCGCGATTCGAGATGAAGGCCAGCCGCTTCATCGTGGAGGGGTAGCAGGTTCATGGCGACGACAGGTAGCGCGCAGGCAGACGTGGTGGTCATCGGCGGTGGCCCTGCCGGCTCAACGGCGTCGACCCTGATCGCGCAGCAGGGTCATCGCGTCGTGCTCTTCGAGCGCGATCGGTTCCCGCGATTCCACATCGGCGAGTCGCTGATCCCCGAGACCTACTGGGTGCTCGAGCGGCTGAACATGCTGCCGAAGATGCAGGCGAGCCCGTTCGTCAAGAAGCACAGCGTGCAGTTCGTCAACTCCGCCGGCCGCGAGTCGGCCCCGTTCTACTTCTGGGACAACAAGCCGCACGCGTGCTCCCAGACCTGGCAGGTCGTGCGCAGCCAGTTCGACCAGATGATGCTGGAGAACGCACGCGAGCACGGCGTGGACGCGCGCGAGGGCGTCCGGGTGCACGAGGTGCTGTTCGAGGAGGACCGCGCGGTCGGCGTGACCATCAAGGACCAGGACGGGGTGCTTCGTGAGGTGCGGGCGAGGGTCGTGGTGGACGCGAGCGGCCAGAACGGGCTGCTGATGAACCGACTCGGGCTGCGCGTCTGGGATCCCATTCTCAACAAAGGTGCAGTCTGGACCTACTGGAAAGGCGCCTATCGCGACAGCGGTCGCGACGAAGGTGCGACGCTGGTGATCCAGAACGGCAACAAGCAGGGATGGTTCTGGTACATCCCTTTGCACGACGACGTCGTCAGCGTCGGCGTCGTGGCGCCGTTCGACTACCTGTTCAAGGGGCGCACCAACTACGCGCAGACCTACGAGGAGGAAGTGGAAGGGTGTGCCGGTGTGAAGGAGCGCGTCTCACAGGCGACGCGCGTCACCGGTCATTTCGCGACGAAGGACTACTCGTACCGCTCGACGCAGGTGGCCGGCGACGGCTGGGTGCTGGTTGGCGATGCGTTCGGCTTCCTCGACCCGCTCTATTCGTCGGGCGTGCTGCTGGCGTTGCGCTCGGGCGAACAGGCCGCCGCCGCGATCGTCGAGGGCCTGGCAAGCGGGGATACGTCAGCCGCGCAGCTGGGCCGCTGGGGCGCTGCGTTCAATGCGGGCGTGGACCGCATGCGCCGGCTGGTGTGCGAGTACTACGACGGGTTCAGCTTCGGCGCGATGATCCGGCAGTTCCCGGAGATGAGGGGCACCCTGACGGACCTGCTCATCGGCGATCTCTTCGACGATCGCGTGGACAAGGTCTGGGCGCCGCTCGAGTCGCTCTACAAAGAGGGCAAGCAGGCGATTCCGACATGGGACGCCGGCACGCCGGCCACAGCCTCGTCCGGAAAGGCCAACGAGCTGGTGCTCCCGGAGGGGCACCGCCCGTAGTCCGTAGTCCTACAACTTGACTGTCCGTCCGCTCCGCGCCGCCTCGTAGATCGCCATCATCACCTTCAGGTCCTTCAGCCCTTCCTCACCCGGCGTGAGCGGTTCGGTGTTGTTCATGACGCTCGCCGAGAAGTGATCCATTTCGAGCGCGAAGTGATCGCGCTGGGGCAGGGTGCGCTCTTCGGTGGTGCCTCCGCGGAAGACGCGCATCCGCAGGCCCGTGTAGCTCGAGGCCGGGTCGAGCTCGAACGATCCGCGCGGCTTGAACACGCGGAACCGGCCCAGGTTCACGCCGTAGCTCGACGTGCAGTTGGCGAGGATTCCGCCTGGGAAGCGCAGTTGGAAGTTGATGTTCTCCTCGACCTCGGCAAAGCGCGGGTCGTTGGGCGTGGAGTGCATCATCGCGTTGACTTCGATCGGCTCTTCTCCCGACAGGTACCGCGCCGCGTTGAGCGCGTAGATGCCGATGTCCATCAGCGAGCCGCCGCCGGCCATCGCCTTGCGCAGCCGCCACTGCGTCGGGTCGCCGATGTTGAAGCCCGCATCGGCCAGAATCACGCGCGTCGGACCCATCTCGGTGGTGTCCTGCGCCATCTTGATCATCGTCTGGTTGAACGGCTCGTAACGCACGCGGTAGCCGATCATCAGCTTGCGGTTGGCCGCCCTGGCCGCCGCGATCATCTGCTCGCACTCCTGCGGCGTATTGGCCATGGGCTTCTCGCACAGCACGTGCTTGCCGGCCTTGAGCGCGCGGATGGTGTACTCCGGGTGCATGCTGTTGGGCAGGACAACGTAGATGACGTCGACTTCGGGGTTGTTCGCCACGGTGTCGTAGTTGTCGTAGGTGTAGATGTTCTTCGGGTCGACCCCGTACACCTGCGCCAACTGCTTCGCCTTCTCGGGCCGCCCGCTCACGAAGCCCACCAGTTTGCTCTGCTGGCACTTGGCGAAGGCCGGCATGATCTGGTTGATGGACAGGTTGCCAAGGCCCACCAGCGCCCAGCCCAGTCTCTTGCCGGGCACCTCCGGCAGCTTGATATTGGGCACTTGCGTGGAGATGGTGCGGGAGGCCGTCGAGGCGAGCGGCGCGGCCATCAGCGCGCCACTGGCCGCCTTGAGGAAGCGACGGCGGGACAGGTCGGGGTCGAGTCGAGTGGTCATGGGTTCGAGTTCTCCTTCTATCAGGCCACCGTAGTGCCAAACAGCTTGCCGACGCCCGCCGTGATGGCCATCGCCAGGGCGCCCCAGAACGCGACGCGCGCAGCGCCGACCACCGCCGAGGCGCCACCGGCTCGCGCGGCAAGCGCGCCAAGCGCGGCAAGGCACACCAGCGATGCACCGGCAACGGCCAGCGACAGCGCCGACTCCCTCGCGGTCATGACGACCAGGATCGGCAACGCCGCGCCGACGGCAAACGTCGCCGCAGAGGCCAGCGCAGCCTGCAGAGGGCGGGCGGCGGTCGCCTCCGACATGCCCAGCTCGTCCCGGGCGTGGGCGCCCAGGGCATCATGCGCCATCAACTGCAGCGCGACGGTTCGTGCCAGCGCGGGATCGAGCCCGCGCTTCTCGTAGATCCCCGCCAGTTCGGCTTCTTCAAACGCCCTGTCTGTTGCCAGCTCCTTGCGCTCGCGCGTCAGATCCGCCTGCTCGGTGTCCGCCTGCGAGCTCACCGAGACGTACTCGCCGGCGGCCATCGACAGTGCCCCGGCCACCAGGCCCGCCACGCCGGCCACGAGGATGTCGGCGCGGCTGGCGTTGGCGGCGGCGACGCCCACGACAAGGCTCGCCGTGGACACGATGCCGTCGTTGGCGCCAAGGACCGCGGCACGAAGCCATCCGATCCGCTCGGTCCGGTGCGTCTCACGATGGGGCATGCGCGTGTCCTCGCCTGGTCACTGCTCACGTGCGTCGCCGGTGCGCTCCGGCGCGTGCGGCAAAGCCGGCCGCTACCCAGACGGCGCAGTGTACGCCGAAGGCGCACCGTGCACGCACACCTGTGAGCTGTCAGCCTTGATAGCAAGCGGCGGGCCACCCGGCCGGGGCTGCGAGGCTGCGGACTGGCTGGGAGCCCGCGGGGCGTCAAGGCCGGAAAGTTTCTGGGCCGCGGGGGGATCTTACGCGCTAGGATTGGCTTGCTCCCCCCGTTGGGACGTACAGCTTGGAGGACGTGTCATGACCCCGACCGTACGGCAGATGCTGCGAGGCAAGCCCGTCGTCCACGCGGTCCGACCTGGAGACACGGTCTACGAGGCGCTGCTCCTGATGGCCAACCAGAACATCGGCGCCGTCCTCGTGCGGTCGGGCGAGCAGATCGACGGCATCCTGTCGGAGCGCGACTACGCGCGCAAGGTCATCCTGCTCGGCAAGACCTCGAAGGAGACCTTCGTCAGCGAGATCATGACGACCGAGGTGATCTCGGTCGAGCCGGGCTGGACCGCCGACCAGTGCATGGCCCTGATGACCCAGCGGCGCGTCCGGCACCTCCCGGTTGTCGACCAGGGGCAGCTCGTCGGGATTATCTCGATCGGCGATGTGGTGCGGGCCGTCGTGGACGCGCAGCAGTTCACCATCACCTCGCTTGAAAGCTACATCGCCAGCGGCCGGTAGGCGGATTGGGTCAGCGCCCGAACTGAAGTTCGGGCCTACGTACGGTCCCGGTTCCGCGGCAGCTTCTTCAACTCCACGCCAACTTCGCCGAGGGTCAGTCCCACGCGCTGTGCAAAGACGATGAAGGCGACGCGGCGGATGAGCGATCGCAGGCACCGGCGGTGGCCAGACGTGTTGCGCACAGACTCGATGAGGCCGCGCGCAGTGACACAGACCGCGCAGTGTGATTACATCAAGGTTTCTGCCTTGAAGGGGAACATCCGCACATGAAGCTCCGGACAGGTGTGATCGCCGCGGCGGTACTGGGACTGACGATCGCCGCAGGGGCACAGCAGCCACCGGCAACGGCACCGCCGCCAACCGAAGGGCACGGTGGGCCGCCTCCCCCTGGAGCGCAGACTCCGCCGGCGCCCTCGCAGGGCGGCTTTCCGCAGGGACCGCCACGGTTCCCGGCGCACCAGCGCCCGCCGGTGGACCCGGCCGTCCTGGAACGCGGTCGAGGCGTGTATGTGGGCGTGTGCGGCGCATGCCACGGCGTCGATGCGCGCGGCGGGCAGCTGGGCGGGCTCAACTTGCTCCGCTCGCAGCTGGTGCTCAACGACCAGGACGGCGAGTTGATCTCGCCGGTGGTGAAAAACGGCCGTCCGGGTACCTTGATGCTGCCCATCGCAGTCGCCGACGCCGACATCACGGCGATCGCCGCTTACCTGCATGGCTTGCAGGCGCAGGGCACCAACCAGGGCGGTCCGCCGCCCGGACCGCCGGTCGAACTCAACATTCTCCTTGGCGACGCCGGGGCCGGCGAGAAGTACTTCGCGGCCAGGTGCAGCACGTGCCATTCGGCCGCGGCCGATCTGCAAGGCCTGGCCAACCGGGTGCCCGATCCCAAGATGCTGCAGAACCTGTGGGTGTCGGGCGGCCGCGTGGCGGGCCCGCGCAGGGGTGGGCGCCGACCGCCGTCAGCGTCGAGCGCGCCCACGGCCACTGTGACGTTCCCGTCGGGTGAGAAGGTGGAAGGACGCCTGCTGCGCCTCGACGACTTCCTCGTGACCGTGGCGTTTGCCGACGGCACGGCGCGGACCATCCGCCGCGAAGGCGAGGTGCCCACCGTGGAAGTGAAAGATCCCCTCGACGGCCATCGGGACCTGCTGTCGATCCTCACCGACGCCAACATGCACGACGTGACAGCGTACCTGGCGACCCTGAAATGACATCCAAGACACTGCTGCTGACGTGCTCGCTGGTGCTGCTGCCGATCGTGCTGGCAGGGCAGGCGCCGGGTGTGGCGCCCTCCGAGTTGGGCAAGCCACTTGCCGACTCATGGCCGACATATTCAGGCGACTACTCGGGCAGGCGTTATAGCGCGCTCAAACAAGTCGACCAGACCACCGTGAAGCGCCTGGGCCTGGCGTGGGTCGCCAAGGTGACCGGTGGGCCTGGCAATCCCGGCTTTGGCGGATTCGGGCGTCGTGGTGGCGGGGGCAGTGGCCCTGTCATCCTCGGCGGCGAAGGTCCAGCCGACTTCCCGGTGGCGCCCGCCAACATCAAGGGCACGCCGCTGATGGTCAACGGCACGCTCTACGTGACCTCGCCCGACAACACGTGGGCGCTCGACGCGCGCGACGGCCGGGAACTGTGGCACTACTTCTGGCGGACCAAAGGCAGCACGCCCATCGCCAACCGTGGCGTGGGTATCTGGAACGACTACCTGTTCTTCGTGACGCCCGACAACTTCTTCGTGTCGCTCGAGGCCAAGACCGGGAAGGAGCGCTGGAACAAGGTCCACGCCGACTTCAGCCAGCAGTACTTCTCCACGATGGCGCCGATCGTGATCGACAACCACGTCCTGCTTGGCACGGGCAACGACCTCGATTCGCCCGGCTACGTGCAGTCCTTCGACCCGGAAACCGGCGAGGTGCAGTGGCGGTTCTACACCGTGCCCATGAAGGCGGGGGATCTGGGGCTCGACACCTGGCCCAGCCTGGACGCCGCGCGGTACGGCGGTGGGCACCCGTGGCTGCCTGGCGTGTACGATCCGGAGACCAAGCTCTACATCTTCGGCACCGGCAACCCGATTCCGGCGTACACCGCCGGCCGGGGCGAGGGCGACAATCTCTTCACGTGCTCGCTGGTCGCCATCAACGTCGAGACCGGCAAGCTGGCGTGGTACTTCCAGACCTCGCCGCACGACATGCACGACTGGGACTCGGCGCAGACGCCGGTGCTGTTTGACGCGACGATCAAAGGGAAGCCGCGCAAGCTCATCTCGACCGCTGCGCGCAACGGGTATTTCTTCACGCTCGACCGCGTCACTGGCGAGCACATCGTCACGGCGAAGTACGGCACGGCGACCAACTGGGTGAAGAGCGTCGACAAGAAGGGCTCCCTGCGCCGCGACCCGGTGAAGGATCCGACCATTCCCGGCGCGCTGACCTCGCCGACCTCGGGCGGCACGATCAACTGGGAGCCGCCGGCCTACTCGCCCGACACCGGGCTGTTCTACGTGGCCGAGAAGAACGGCTACTCGATCTACTACCTCACGGATCCGGATCCGCGCGGCTCGATGGGGCTGGGCGGGAAAGAAGAAGTGATGGTGGGTTCGGCTGGCAACTTCCTCACCGCGATCGAGCCGACGACGGGCAAGATCGCGTGGCGGCGTCCATTTCCGGGTGGTGGGTTTGGGGGCGGTGGCGGCGGACTGCTGACGACCGCCGGCAAGCTGATCTTCGCAGGCGATGCCGGCGGCAGCCTCGTGGCCTACGACGCGGTGACGGGCACGCCACTGTGGCACTCGCGCATTGGCAACGTCACAAACGCGCCGATCACCTACATGCTCGACGGTCGACAGCACATCCTGGTCGCGGCGGGCGACTCGCTGTACGACTTCGCGCTCTACGAGTAGCGTCTGAACGTGGGAACGTGGGAATGTGGGAACGTGGGATGAGATCGGCGGTGCGACGGCAAGCGGCAGTGGCGCTGTTGGCGCTCGGCGCGAGCGCCTGC
>JAENWD010000214.1 GCA_016650245.1 Vicinamibacteria bacterium | reverse complement strand
GCCACTCACCAACCTTCTGACGACAGTGACGAGGATCATGGCTAACGAACACGACGTGCGCGCGATGCTGGATCGACGGAATTTCTTCAAGACCGCTGGCGCCGGTCTGGCGGCCGCGGCTGTGATAGTGACGCCGCGCGACGCCGTCCTGGCGCAGGAGGCGGCCCAGAAGGCCGCGCTCGATCGCATCGCGGCCAACACGTACCCGATCCGGCCGCTGTTCAAGTCGCGCTTCACGGGCGCGGCGGCCGAGGCCATGCGTCGCAACGCCGCTGCCAATCGCCCCGATCGCGAAGCCGAAGCCGCGGCGCTGGCGCAGAACCCCAACGCCGCCGGTCCGCTCGCCGCGGCCACCGCCGCGACGGCCGCGCGCGCGAACCTGCCGAATGCCGAGCAGATGAAGGCGAAGTACGGCGAGATCACGATGCTGGACTTCCCGCAGTTCACCAGGGACACGTTTGCCGGCGTGACGCGGATGGATCTGTTCTCGGGCCTGTTCGGCGATGTCACCGACGAGACGATGTACTTCCCAGCGGCCAACGGACGGCCCGGTGGATTCGATCCGCTCAGCCCCTCGGGGCAAAAGTGGCTGGAGAAGCTCGCCAACGTCCTGGTGAAGACCGGCACGAAGGTCCAGCACATCTCCAATAACGCGCCGTCGAACCTGGCCGCGTTCGGGTCGCCGGAGGAAGACGCCAAGCGCAAGGCCGGCGTGGAGATGGCCAAACGCTGGCTGAAAGGGTGCGCGGTGCTCGGCGTGAAGTCCATGCGCATGAACTCGCCGCAGGCGCTGGGGCCCAGCATCCGGCCAAATGCGATCGCGCGCGGGCCCGGCGACGGCTATCCGCGCAACATCGACGTCATGCCGCTGCTGGCCGCGGCCATCGAGTCGCACAAGGAGATGGCCGACTACGGCGGCGATCTCGGCATCCGCGTGACGATCGAGAACCACTGGGGGCTGGCCGCCGACCCCACCAACATCCGTATCATCCTCGACGAGGTCAACCACCCGTACTGCGAAGCGTCGCCGGACTTCGGCAACTGGGAGTACGACTACATGCTGGTCCACGGCCTCAAGGCCCTGGCGCCGTACGCCCACACGAACGTCCACGCGAAGTACTGGGACCGATGGGGCGACAAAAACGACGTGCAGCGCTCGACGCGCATCATGCTGGCCGCCGGGTTCAAGGGCACCTTCGCGCTCGAGTACGAGCAGGGGCCCCTCAACGGCGTGGAGGGCGCGAAGTACCTCTACAAGGAAGTGCTGACGGCATTGACGACGCCCACGCCGGTGATCGGGTAGAGCAACCCCCACGCCCCTACGCCCCCACGCTCCTCCGCACGACCAGCATCGTCATGTCGTCGAACTGCGGCGTGTCGGCGACGAAGGTCTCGATCGCGGCGAACACGCGGTCGATGATGACCTCGGTGGGCTGGCCAGCGACGGATCGCAGGATGTCGTGCAGGCGCGGCTCGCCGAACTCCTCGTCGTCAGCGCCCTGGGCGTCAGTCACGCCGTCTGAATAGAGCACGAGCGCATCGCCCGGGTGCAGCACCTCGCTGGTCTCGCCGTAGGGAAGCCCCGGCGGCAGCAGACCCAGCGGCGCGCCTGTGGATGCCAGCGACACGATCGAGCCATCGGCGCGCAGGATCACGTTGTCGAGATGCCCGGCGCCCACGAACCGCAGCCGGCCCGTCGCCGGCTCGAGCTCGGCCAGCGCGGCGGTCACGTACTTCTCGGGCGAGGTCGCGGCGTACAGCAGGTCGCCGGCGTGCCCCGCCAGCAGCGGGAGCGAGGGGATGCGGCCCAGCAGCGCGCGCAGCGTCGCCTGCATGTTGCTCATCAGCAGTGCCGCCGGCAGCCCCTTGCCGGACACATCGGCCACACACAGCAGCAGGCGATCGTCGCCCTCGGGGCCAATCAGCGACAAGGCGTCGTAGTAGTCGCCGCCGCACCGCCGAGCCGGGCGATTCCGCGCGGCAAGCTGATACCCCTCGGGCCGTGGGAGTTGGGCGGGAAACAGGTCCGCCTGAATGCGCGCGGCCAGCTTCATCTCGCTCTCCAGCTTCGCGCGCGCCAGTTCCGCCGCCTGGTGCAGCGCCAGCAGCTGCTCGCGTTCCTGCGCCGCCTGGATCGTGCGCTCGAACAGCCGCGCGTTCTCGATCGCGGTCGCCGTCTGCAGGGCCAGCGTGTTGACCAGCTTCAACTCGGCCGCTGTGTACGCCATCGGCACGGCGCTGCCAAACGCGATCAGGCCGATGACGCGCTCGCCCACCTTCATTGGCGCGCAGATCAGGGCCTTGAGCGTCGTCTGGCTCGTCACACGCCTCGGGTCGTGGTCCACGTCGTTGACGATCTCGCCGATGCCGGTCGCCGCCACGGCGCCGACGATGCCGTGCCCGCGGTGAAAACCCTCGAGCCTGGTCAGCTCGTCGCCGAACCCCGCCACCGACGTGAGCGCGCCAGACGCTTGGTCCAGCAGCATGACCAC
Source organism: Vicinamibacteria bacterium (assembly GCA_016650245.1). Classification (GTDB taxonomy): domain Bacteria; phylum Acidobacteriota; class Vicinamibacteria; order Vicinamibacterales; family JAENWD01; genus JAENWD01. The sequence continues at coordinate 1,108 of JAENWD010000214.1, read as the reverse complement.
GCCGTCGGTGGCGACGATCAGATGCCGCGCCTCCTGCAGCGTGAGCGCCGCGACGCGCTCCAGATCCAGCAGCGCGGCCAGCTTCTCCGAGAAGCTGTAGATCAGGTTGATCTCGCGGTAGAGATGCAGCACTTCGGCGCCCAGGGCCTTGCGCTCGCTCTCTCTCTGCGCCAGGTGCTCGAGCAGGGTCGCGACCGCGCGAGTCCGCTCCGGCCCCGTCACAAAGCCGAGGCTAGTGTCCCCGTGACGGACGGCAAACCGCTCCCCAGTCGAAGACGAGTCGATCTCGCCGTGCAGGAGGCGTCCCTCGGCGTCCTCGATGGAGACGGTTGCGTCAAGCGCGTCCACGAACGCGGAGACAAGCGCCTGCGCCTCGGGCTGCCGCCCGATGATCTGCCGGAGCCCCGCGCGCGAGATGGTGACGGGCGACATGGCTACATCCCGAGCACGTCGCGTGCCTTCTTGAGCAGCGCGTCGGGATCGAACGGCTTGGTCATGTAGAGGTCGGCGCCCACGTCCTGGCCGCGCTGCCGATCGAACTCCTGCCCCTTCGCCGTGAGCAGGACGATGTAGACGTCCTTCAGGCCCAGGGTCTGCTTGGCGCGGCTGCAGACGTCAAAGCCGCTCAGCTTCGGCATCATGACGTCCAGGAACACCAGATTCGGCTTCACGGCCTCGATCGTCGCCAGTGCCTCTTCGCCGTTGGACGCGGTGAGCAGCTCCACGCCCTCGTCCTCCAGCTCTTCGAGCGTCTGCTGGATCAGCATCCGCAGGTGCGCTTCGTCGTCCACGATCAGGATGGTCGGCTTCACTCACAGCTCCTTATTGGTAGACCAGGAAGAGGACGTTCTCCATCCCCTTTTCGAACCGCAGCATCTGCACGGCCTCGGAGCGCGCCGACGACACCGAGTTCAACATGATGATGTCGGGCTGCACGGCCAGGGCCCGTGCGAGCAGATCGTCGCCACGCGCTTCCAGCACGCTGTAGCCGCGAGTCGTCAGCACCTCGGTGAGCGTCCGAACGGTGGACGCGTCTTCGTCGACGACCAGCACCCGTTTGTGCGACTTCTTCTGCTCGATCAGCGTGCCGACCTCGCGAAACAGCAGG
>JAENWD010000213.1 GCA_016650245.1 Vicinamibacteria bacterium | reverse complement strand
GGTCAACCATCACCCCGAGATCGTCAACCGGTCGCGGCAGCTCACGATCCTCAAGAAGCGGATGGAGCGCGGCGCGGTGACGCCGGAGTGGTACGCCGAGCGGGTCATGGCCCTGACCGAGATCGCCGACGACCACGGCGACCAGTGGCTGTACTTGACGTCGGCCTACATGTTCCTCGGGCCGCTGCGGTATCACCTGTACCGGCAGATCCGGCTGCGCGCCGAGTCCCTCGGCCGCCACGTCGACGTGGACGAACGCCGCACGCCGATCCTGCCGACGACGTCCATCGCGTAGACGTTCGTCAATCTGGCCCAACCTGTTCAACCCGGTGCGTCAGAGTCCTTTGAGGTATTCCCGCATCTGGTGCTTCCAGTACGGCCAGTCGTGGCCGCCCAGCGGCCCCCAGTCGTCCAGATGATGCGAGATGCCCTTGTGGTCGAGGGCGCGCGACAGGTCGTAGGACTTCGAGGGGTGCTCCCACGGGCCGGTGCCAGTGGCAATGTGCACCGAGGCGCTGCTGATCTGTCCGATCTGCCACGAGTCGGTCATGCCGCCGATGTAGTCGATCGGGTTGTTGAAGTAGAAGTTGTCGTCGTGGAACCCGTCCATGAAGCTGCGCAAGTCGTAGAGGCCCGACATCGCAAAGCAGACACGCACGGCGTCGGGGTGTTTGAACAGCGTGTTGGCGGCGTGATACGCCCCGAGTGAGGCGCCCATCGTGGCAATCGCCGGCAGGCCATTGCAGTGTGCGTGGATGAAGGGGATGACTTCCCAGCGGACGTACTCGTCCCACTGCCGCTGCATCCAACTGCGGTGGTGCGGGTGCGCGCCCTTGTTGTAGAAGCTCTGGTCGCCGTTGGAGCCGACACAAAACAGCTTGATCCGGCCGCCGTCGATGAACTCCGCGAGGGCCGCCACCATGCCCTGGCCTTCCATCTCCCACTGGTCTCCGCCGCTGGTCGGGAACGCCAGAACCGGCATGCCCCAATGCCCGTACACCCGAAGGCCCATGTCGCGGCCGAGACGTCCCGTGTGCCACTGGTGCGATTCTCGCTGCATCCCTGAAATTGTAGTCCGTAGTCCGTAGTCTGGAGTCCGTAGTCTGGAGTCCTCCCCCAGCCTGCTGTATGCTCATCAGCCGTAGCGCGGGCCTTGGGGCCCGCCGGGAGACGCGACACACGTGCCGGACCCAGCCGCCCCCACCGTCCTCTGCATCGCCACCTACGAAAAGGGTCACCAGTTCATCCGCGAGTGCAAGCGGCAGGGCTGCCACGTCCTGCTGCTCACAGTGGACACGCTGAAGGACGCCGACTGGCCGCGCGAGGCCATCGACGACACCTATTACATCCCGCGTCAGATCCAGCGCGACGACCTGTTGAAGGGCATCAGCCATCTGGCGCGCACCCGCGTGCTCGATCGCATCGTCGCGCTCGACGACTTCGACGTCGAGACGGCGGCGCTGCTGCGCGAGCACCTGCGGATTCCCGGCATGGGCGAGACCACCGCGCGGTACTTCCGCGACAAGCTCGCGATGCGTGTGAAGGCCCGCAACCAGGGCGTGCTGGCCCCCGAGTTCGTGCACACGGTCAACGACGATCAGGTCCGCCGGTTCGTCGAGGAGGTGCCAGGGCCCTGGATGCTGAAGCCGCGCTCGAATGCCGCGGCCATCGGCATCGCGTGCATCGAGCGACCGGACGACCTGTGGCCGGCGCTGGACGCGCTGGGCGATCGGCGGTCGTTCTACCTGCTCGAGCGCTTCGTCAAAGGCGACGTCTTCCACGTGGACTCGCTGGTCTGGGAGCGCGACGTGATCTTCAACGCGGCGCACCAATACGGCGCGCCGCCGTTCAGCGTCGCCCACCGTGGCGGCATCTTCACCACGCGTACCGTGGCCAAGGCCGCCTCGGCATGGAGGCCGCTGATGGCCATCAACCGCGAAGTCCTCTCGACGCTGGGGCTGGTGCGCGGCGTCGCGCACACCGAGTTCATCCGCAGCGCCGACGACGGCCGCTGGTACTTTCTCGAGACATCCGCCCGCGTCGGCGGCGCCTACATCGTCGATGTGGTCGAGGCGGCGACCGAGATCAACCTCTGGCGCGAGTGGGCGAAGATCGAGATCGCCGGCGAGGACCGGCCCTATCACCTGGCCAACGTCAAGGACGGCTATGCCGGGCTCGCACTCACGCTGTCCAGGCAGGAGCAACCCGACACGTCAACCTATACCGATCCCGAGATCGTCTACCGCGTGAAGAAGAAGCACCACGCGGGCCTCATCGTCGCCTCGCAGGACCCCATTCGCGTGGACGCGCTGCTCGACGACTACACGGGCCGGTTCCTGCAGGACTTTTACGCGTTCGCGCCCGCGCCGGAGTCGCCGAGCGCTTGACAGTGGGAAATGCGAAGTGCGAAATGCAAAATGAATCGGAAATGCAAAGTGCCGCGAGCGTGCTGAGGCGCACTCTTACACTTTGCATTTAGCACTTTGCACTTCGCATTTCCATGCACTCCCCAGTCCCTGTCGCCGCCCTGGTCACCGCCGCAGCCCTCCTCCTCATGCTCATCGAGCTCCAACTCTCGCTGTTCAACGAGAAGGCGCTTCGCGCCAAAGGCGCCGTCGAGCCGCCAGACGACGTGATTGGGTGGATGCGGATCGCGTATCCCGGCGCGTTCGTGCTGATGGGGATCGAAGCGGCCGCCGGCGGGCCGCTGTCGCGCAACTGGATCGTCGGCAGGTTGCTGCTGTTTGGCTGGGCGAAGGCGCTGAAGTTCTGGGCGATGGCGCACCTGGGCCCGCGGTGGACATTCCGCGTGCTCGTCCTGCCGGGTGCGCCGCTGGTCGGGACCGGGCCGTACCGCTTCCTGCGTCATCCAAATTACGTCGCCGTCATCGGCGAGATCGTCGCGGTCGCCGTTGCCCTCCAGGCGCCGGTGACCGGCGTGATTGCCACGCTCGGGTTCGGCTGGCTCATCTGGCGTCGTATCCAGGTTGAAGAGCGCGCGCTCGGCCCGAAGGCTGAAGCCTGAAGGCTGAAGCCGTCCGCCTGGCGTCCTAACGACACCGGCTATACTGGCCGTGTCGGTTCCACCTGCATGCCTGCGCTCATCCCACCGGCAACGGCCGTGCTGGCCGTGTTGGCGCTGGGTGTGGCGACGGCTCTCCCCGTGGCGGGACAGTCGCGTCCTCCCGACGAGGTGTCCTCGCCTGCCCGTCTGCGCTACGACGCGGTGCGGGCCTTTCGCGAGGGCCGCTACACCGACGCCATCGATCTCACGCGCACGCTTCCGGCGGACGCGGACGTCCATCTGTTGCGAGGCCTCGCACTCTCGGCCATCGGACGGTACGACCAAGGGGCGGCCGCGTTTGGCGCCAGCATGACGCTGTCGCCGCGGGGCGACGCGCAGCTCGAACTCGGGCAACTGCATCTGCTGCGTGGCCGCACGGCCGAGGCGCGCCGGCTGCTCGAGCCGCTGGTGGCCGCCGCTGCGCGCTCCGATGACGGCCAGGTCCTGGGCCGCGCGGCCCGCGCCGCGTATCGGCTCGGCCGCTACGAACAAGCCAACACGCTCTTCCGCGACGCGGCCGCCCTCATCGGCGACGATGCGGCCCTCCAGATCACGTGGGGCGAGCTGTTCCTCGACAAGCAGAACCGCGCCGAGGCGGTGTGGTCGTTCCGGGCCGCCCTGCAAAGCGATCGCCGCAACGCCGCCGCCTTTGCCGGCCTGGCACGCGCTTTTGCGGACGAAAACAGCGCGACGGCCCGCGAGCTGGTCGCCCGCGCGCTGAGCCTCAACACGTCCCTGGTGCCGGCCTATCTCGTGCTGGCCGACCTGGCGCTCGACGAGGACCATCGCGACGAGGCGCGTACGGCGGTCGAACAAGCCCTGGCCGTGAATCCGTTGAGTCTCGAGGCGCTGTCGCGCAAAGCGGCCATCGCGCTGCTCGACGACCGGACCGCGGAGTTCGAGACGCTGGCGGGCGCCGTGCTCGCCATCAACCCGCGCTACGGCGACGTATACCGCCTCGCAGGCGCGCAGGCCGCGCGGCACTATCGCTTCGATGCGGCGGCGGGTTTGGCGCGCAAAGCGCTCGAGATCGAACCGGGCAACGTTCGCGCCTCGGCCGATCTGGGCGTGCACCTGCTCCGCACCGGGGACGAGCCCGGGGCGCGCGCGGCCCTCGACACGGCCTTCCGTGCCGATCCCTACGACGTGGTCACCTACAACCTGCTCGGGCTGCTCGACAGCCTCGAGCGGTTCGAGACGGTGGACGACGGCGTGGTGACGATGCGGCTGCATCCCGACGAGGCGCCTGTCCTGCGCGAACACGCGCTGCCGCTGGCGCGGCTGGCGCTGGACACGCTGGCCACCCGCTACGGGCACACGGTGGACGGACGCGTCCTTGTCGAGATCTTTCCCAAGCACGACGACTTCGCCGTGAGAAACGTCGGCCTGCCGGGCATGGTCGGCGCCCTGGGCGCGTGCTTTGGCCGCGTGGTGACGCTGGACTCGCCGCGCGCGCGGCCGCCGGGCACCTTCAACTGGCAGGCGACGCTGTGGCACGAGATGGCGCACGTCATCACGCTGCAGATGTCGAACAACCGCATCCCGCGCTGGCTCACCGAGGGCATCTCGGTGTTTGAAGAGCAGCGCGCGCGTCCCGAATGGGGGCGCGAGATGGAGCTGCGGTTTGCCGACGCGCTCGAGCGCGGCGAGATTCTTCCGCTGGCCGACCTCAATCGCGGCTTCATGTCGGGCGAGACCATCGCCCTGGCGTACTTCGAGGCGTCGCTGCTGGTCGACCACCTGGTGATGACGCGCGGCGAGCCGGCGCTTCAGGCCCTGGTACGCGCCTTTGCCGACGGCGTGTCGGTGGACGAGGCGATGCGGCGCGCCGTGGGGCCGACGCTGGCCGAGATCGAGCCCGAATTTGTCGCCTCGGTCACCGAGCGCTTCGCTGCCGTGCTGGCGGCCAGGCGCGGCCCCGAAGATCTCCGCCTGACCACGCGGACGCCACGCGAGACGATCGAGGCCCTGGCGGCGGAATACCCAGGCAACGCCGATCTGCAGTTGCGGCTGGGCGACGCGCGTGCCGCCGTCGGCGACGACCGTGGAGCGTTTGACGCGTGGGAGCATGCCGCCTATCTGCTGCCGTCCCTGGTGGGCAACGACAGCCCCCTGGCACGCATTGCCAATCTGGCGTCCGGTCGCGGCGACACCGCGCGCGCGTCCGACGCGCTCGAGCGACTGCTGGCGCGCGACGACACCAACATCGAGGCGGCACGCCGGCTGGCGGCGCTGGTGGACCCGTCGCGCGAGCCTGCGCGGGCCGCGCGGGCGTGGGAGCGTGTCGCCGAACTCGATCCCTTCGACGCCACCGCCTCGGCGGCTTTGGGCCGCCACGCGCTCGACACCAGCGCACCCGATGTGGCCGCGCGCTGGTTCCGCGCGGCGCTGGCCGCCGGACCCGTGGACAAGGCCGCGGCGTACTGCGATCTCGCCGAGAGCTACCTGGCGGTGGGCGCCGCGCCGCAGGCCAGGCGCCAGGTGCTGGCCGCACTCGAGGTCGCGCCCTCCTATGCGCGCGCCCAGGACCTGCTGCTGACGCTCGTGGACGGGGGCCGCTGATGCGGCGCCGCGCGCTGCTGCTGGCGGGCGCCGTCGTGGCGGCCCTGGCGGCCGCCGTGTCGGCCTCGCCCACCGCCGGCGCGCAGAGCCAGCCGGGCGCGCACCTGGCCGGGCTGCAGTGGAACTTCGTGCGCATCAAGTACACCGCGCACTTCCGGCCGGGCAGCAACTACCGGTTCGACTACTGGGGCGAGCCCTGGGCCATCGACGCACCGGCCGCCGAGCAGAACCTGTCGCGCCGGCTCAAGTCGGTCACTGCCATCGAAGTCGGCGACCCGATGGTGCTCACGCTCGAGGACCCGACGCTGTGGCAATACCCGTGGATTTACTTCGTCGAGCCTGGCAACCTGCGCCTGCAGGAGGCCGAGGTGCCGATCCTGCGCGAGTTCCTGCTGCGGGGTGGCACGGCCACGTTCGACGACTTCCACGGCCCCTACGAGTGGGAGAATCTGGTGCGGGAGCTGCAGCGCGTGTTCCCGGACCGGCGTATCGTCGACCTGCCGGTGACGCATCCGATCTACACGTGCTTCTACAAGATCGACGCCTACCCGCAGATTCCCGGGTTGGGCTCGTTTCTCAACGGCCGCACGTGGGAGAAGGGCGGCTTTGTGCCGCACCTGCGCGCCGTGCTCGACGACCGCGAGCGCCCGATGGTGATCATCAACTGGAACACGGACATGGGCGACGGCTGGGAGTGGTCAAACGCCGAGGACTATCCCGGCTACATCCGCAACACGCGCGAGGCGTACCGGATGGGCATCAACGAGGTCGTGTACGCGTTGACGCACTGAGGGACGTAGGTAGGAACGTGGGAACCCACCCTTCCC
>JAENWD010000212.1 GCA_016650245.1 Vicinamibacteria bacterium | reverse complement strand
TCGCGCGGCGTCACTATCACAGCCGCGGCCGCCAGACCGGCGCCAGCGGTCTTGAAGAAATTCCGTCGATCCAGCATCGCGCGCACGTCGTGTTCGTTAGCCATGATCCTCGTCACTGTCGTCAGAAGGTTGGTGAGTGGCCCGCCACATTCTAATGCGACCACCTGGCCTTCTGGCCGCTCGTTCCACAACGCGTCGAGTGCCGTTGGTACCCAAGTGCCTGCGTGACGCTGGTCTGCGGCTACAGCCGTGGGCATGTTTACCAGGCGCGATGCTCTCGTCTCGGCGTCGACGGGCCTTGTCGGCGCCGCACTCTGGGCGGGCGCGACGCCGATTGGCGCTCGTCAGCACCCGCCCGCCGGCCCCGGCCGACGCGCGGGCCATGCGATGGCCATCACGCCGTGGCCAGCGCAGCGTGTCTGCTCGGGGGCGACTACGAAGGCCTGAATCCGGATGACCCGCGCGAGCAGGCGTGGCTCTGGAACGGACAGCGATGGATGGCGCCAGTAACTCACGAGGCGCCGCCAGCCGTGTCGCTGGTGGCGGCGGTCGGCGATCCCGAGCGCAAGTCCGTCCTGATCTACGGCGGCTTCGCCGTGCTCGGGCCGCGGCGCTACGGTCCGCCCTCCGGCGACGTGTGGGAATGGGACCGCACGCGATGGCATCGCGTCGAGACCACCACGGGACCCGGTGAGCGCGCGCACCACGCGATGGCCTACGACAGCAAACGCCATCGCATCGTCGTTCGCGGCGGCACGCGACCAGACAAGGTCCACCCCACCGACACGTGGGAATGGGATGGCCAGGTGTGGCACCGCGCCGCCTCCGACGGGGCAGGTCCGGGCGGCGGATTCGCATGGCCTATGACGAGGCTCGAGCGGTGACGGTGCTCTTTGGCGGCGACACCTGCCTCTGGGATGGGACCACCTGGACCCGCGTGACGACGTCGCGGGCGCTTGCCGTTCGCCAGATCCACGCGATGGCGTACGACCCGGCTCGCCAGCGTGTCGTGTTGCACGGGGGTTCCGTGGACCAGGTGAACGCGGCGGACACGTGGGAATGGGACGGCTCGGGGTGGAACCCACGGGTATGAGACGCGCGCCGACCGGCTTGGGTTGACAGTCTACCCGAGCGGTGTCACACTCGGGTCGTATGTCTACCCGAACGCCCGAACCGGATCGTGTCGCGCTGCTTCAAGGCACGCTCGACCTCCTGATCCTTCGCACGCTGATCTTCGGGCCGCAGCACGGCCAGGGCATCGCCCGTACCATCGAGCAGCAGGCCGAAGACGCGCTGCTGGTCGATCACGGCTCGCTCTATCCCGCGCTCCAGCGGCTCGAAGCGCGAGGATGGATCGGCGCCGAGTGGGGCACGTCGGACAACAACCGGAAAGCGCGCTTCTACACGCTGACGAAAGCAGGGCGCAAGCAGCTGACGGCCCAGACGCAGCAGTGGAGACGCCTGGCTGCAGCCATCGGCCGCGTCCTTGGACCGGAGGAGGCCTGAGCCATGTGGTGGCGTAAGCGTCGCACCGACGAGGACTACTCGCGCGAGATCGACGCGCACCTCGCGCTCGAGGCCGACCGGCTGGCCGCCGACGGGCAGAGCCCGGATGCGGCGCGGGATGCGGCGCGCAGGAGGTTTGGCAACACGGTCGCCGCGCAGGAGCGTTTCCACGAGGCGAACCACTGGATGTGGCTCGAACAGCTTGCGCAGGATCTTCGATACGCGGTGCGCGGCCTGTGGCGCAGCCCTGCGTTTACCGCGACGACGGTGCTGACGCTCGCCGTGGGGCTCGGGCTCGTCACGGTGGTATTTGCCATCTTCAATGCATACGTGCTGCGCCCGTTCGCCGTACGCGATCCTTACCAACTGCACGTGATCGCCTGGAGCGCGCCGGACGCCTACGGTGGCAGCTTCCGCTGGAGCGAATACCAGGAGCTCCGGGGGCGTCAGGACCTCTTCAGCGACGTGATCGCAGAGAGCACGCGCTATGTCTTGTCGAACAACGGGCCGGTTGCGGCCGCGTTCGTCTCTGGCAATTATTTCGAGGCGCTCGGCGCGCGCGTCCTGCTGGGGCGCCCGCTGGCCAGCTTCGACGCCAGCGCGCCAGGCGGCAGCCCGGTCGCCGTCCTGAGTGACGAAGGCTGGGCCCGGTTCTTCGACCGCGATCCGGCGGTGCTTGGTAAGTCCCTCGAGCTCAACGGCGAGCGATTCGTCATCGTCGGCGTGATGCGCCCGGAGTTCTCGGGCCTGGACGACACACCGCGGGATTTGTGGATACCCGTGACGATGTACGGCGCGGTCGCAAAGCAGGACCTGTTCGGCCCGACTCAGCCTCGCGAGATGGTCATCGTGGCCCGGCTGGCGGCGGGCGTCACGGCCGAGCACGTACAAAGCGCGCTCACACCGGTGATGCGCCGCATTGCCGAACGGGCCGATGTTCGAGCGGAAGCCCGCCTGCAGGCCACGCCAAATCCGCTGTCACTGTGGCTGATCACGACGCTGTCTCCGGTCTTTGCGGCCTTCCTCCTGGTGCTGGTGGCAGCCTGCGCCAACGTGTCCAACGTGATGCTCGCCCGCGCCAACGCGCGCCATCGCGAGATCGCCATGCGGCTCTCGCTGGGCGCCAGCCGCGGCCGGCTGGTCCGGCAATTGCTGACCGAAGGCCTGTTGATTGCGGCGCTGTCGGGACTTGCGGCGCTGGCGCTGGCGACGGCCACGCTCCGTTTCGGCACGGCGCTGTTTTTCGCGACGTTGCCGCCCTCGATATCGGGTCTCGTGCGGGTGGTGCCGTTCGACCTCGATCGCCGGGTGTTTCTGTTCGCGCTGCTGGTCGCCTCCGGCGCGACGCTGCTGTTCGCGCTGGCGCCGGCCCTCAGGGCCACGCGGCTGAGCCTCACCCATGCGCTGCGCGGTCAGCCCAGCGCGACCACGCGCGCTGCGACGTTGCGCAACGGCCTGGTGGCCAGCCAGGTGGCGGTGTCGCTTGTGCTGCTGGTGAGCGCGGTGACGCTGGCCCGCAATGGCGTCGCCGTCGGCGCGACGAACCTCGGCTTCCAGACCGCCGGCGTCGTCTCGGTGAATCAGCGCGGCCAGGCGGGCTCGTTCATTCAACAAGCGGCCGAGGCCCTGGCCGCCGACGCGCGCGTCGCGGCGGTGGCGGTGACGAGCCGGAACCCCTTGTTCGGCGAGTTCCCCAAGTTGCCCGTGAAGGCGACCCACGCCTCCGACGTCGTCGCGACGTCCCTCATGTTCGTGTCGCCCGAGTACTTCCCGATGCTGCACATCCCGATCGTGCGCGGCCGGGCATTTCGTCCGGACGAGGCGCGTGCCGAGACCCGGGTGGGCATCATCAGCGCGGCCGGAGCCAGGGCCCTCTGGCCTGGGGCCGATCCGCTAGGCAAGGTGGTGCGGATCCCGATTGAAGCGGCCGCCCCCCGCAACGGCGAGGTCAGACGCATCGATCGGCTGGCCACCGACGCGTCGTCGGAATCAGCCGACGTCCTCATCGTCGGCGTCGCCAAAGACGTCGTCAGCGGCCTGGTCTTCGAGGGCCAGGACACGTCCCATCTGTATCTTCCGACGAGCCCGACCGGGTCGCGTGCGGCCGCGATCCTGGTGACCGGCCATGCGCCCCAGGACGTCGGACCCCACGCGTTGCAGACGATTCTCCGAAAGGCGAACCCGGACCCCTTCATCTTCGAGATCGTGCCGCTCGACGAGATGCGCCAGGCCCAGATGTACCCCCTGCGTACCGCGTCGTGGATTGGGTCGCTGCTGGGCGCGATCGCGCTGGTGTTGAGCGTGTCGGGCCTGTACGGCGTGCTCACCTACACCTTGAGCCAGCGCACCCGTGAGATCGGCATCCGCATGGCGCTGGGCGCGACGGCCGCCACTGTCGTGCGAATGGTGATGACACAGTCGGCGCGGCTGGCCGGAGTAGGCGCGGCGATCGGGCTGATGGTGGCGTTGGCCGTGATGAAGGTGCTGAGCACCCTCATCCCCTTCCAGAACGTGTCGGTCCTGGACGCCGGCGCCTTCGCCGCGAGCCTCGCGCTGGTCGCCCTCGCTACGGCGCTGGCCGCGTACGCGCCCGCACGCCGCGCGACGCGCGTCGACCCGTCCGAGACGCTGCGCGCGGAGGGGTGAAGGTGTCGCAGCACCCGGCACCCGGCACCCGGCACGTAGTATCCCTCGTATCACTTCTCGACCAGCGCCTGCCAGTTGAGCACGACCGTGATCGGCACCACCGTGTCGGCGGCCGTGCTCACGACGAAGCGCTCGCCGTCGGGAGTCACGGCAAATGGAGTGCCTTGGTTGGTGCGCTCGCGACCCTCGATGCGCGTGTCGACGGCCACCCGTGACCGGCCGATCGAAAACCCGGATGCGCCCGTGGTGACGTCGACGGCCATGATCTTCTTGTCTCCCGACGCGTAGAACAGCGTCTTGCCATCCGCGCTCCACGCGGGGTGCTCTCCTCCATCGCGTGAGACTTGCCACTTCGCGCCGCTTGCCGGATAGGGCTGGACGTACACCTCCAGTTTCTCGCCCTGGACGAATGTGTAGGCGATGTAGCGGCCATCGGGCGACATCTTCGCATTTCGTTCCTCGGCCGGCGTGGCGGCAAAGGCGAACGGCTGCCCGCCCGACAGCGGCAGCAGCCAGATGTCCCAGCTGGTCGCCGGATCGAAAGCCGAGAAGATGATGAAGCGTCCGTCACGCGACCAGTCGGTCGGCACCTTCGCTCTGGGTGTCCGCAGCAGCTCCACCTCGCTGCCTGGCGCCGTGACGACCTGCCGGAACAGATTCGGCGAGCCGAAGCGCAACGAGCCAAAGACGATGTCGTCGCCGGTCGGCGAGCATACCGGATAGAAGTCCGCGGACGGGTCGAACGTCAGTCGTGTGGTCACGCCAGTGGCCACGTCGAGCGACCAGAGATCGAGATTGGTCGACGCACGATCGGGATCGACAAGGTCGTACACCAGTCGGGCACCACCGCGCGACATGCAGAGGCCGTTGTATTGCCCAGCCGCTGCCACCGCAGCGCCCAGCCGCCGGCCAGTTCGGTCGAACCACGTCAGGTGCCACCCCGGGTCGGGCTCCTTATAGACGAGCGCTCCGGTGCTGGCCGAGGCGAAAGCCTGGTAGGTCACCGGACCGTAGTCGACGCTGTCGGCCACGACTGTGGGCGTACCGGCCAACTGCAACGTCTCGGCGTCGAATCGCTGCCCAACAAGCGCGGCGTCGCGACGGAACAGCAGGTAACCTGGCTCGGCGAAGGTGGCGCTGACCGTGGATGGCACCAGTTCGCGCGTCTCGGTGGAGTCGAGCGAGGCGACGTGCACCGCCGTTCCCCGCCTGGAGGTGAGATCGACGGCCAGGTACAGGTAATGACGTCCATCCGGGAGAAACGAGGGGAACCATCGCAGGTGCGGCGCGGGGGCCGGCACCTTCACCGGCGTGGCCGTCCCTCCAGTTACGGGTATCTGCTGGGCCTGGACGTTCGGATACGGCACAAACACGATCACGCCGTCTTTGCTCCAGGTGCCACCCCGGGGCACGGGTGCGCCCGCAAGGGTCCGCGGCGTCCCGCCCGACACGGCCACCGTCTTCAACGCGCTGCGCGCGAAGAAACCGAGGTGCCGGCTGTCCGGCGACCAGAACGGCAGCGTCGCATCGTCGGTGCCTGCCAACGGGCGCGCGACTGGCGACGATCGCGAGCGCAGGTACAGCAAGGTGCGACCTCGAGCGCGCGACGACCAGGGCCAGCGCCGCCAGGGCGAGGACCGCCGCGACCCAGCCCCAGCGATCGCGACGGGGTGTCGCGTGCGGGGGCACCGCCGCGATGCCGCTCTGCGTCTCGGCGCCGATCCCGTTGAGCAGCAGCCGCACGTCATGGGCGGAAGACCACCGGTCCTCGGGTCTCTTCGCCAGGCACGCGGCGAGCACGCGTGCGAACGCCGGGGGCGCGGAGGTCACCTGTGGCACCTCGGCGTGCAGGATCGCGCCTACGAGGCCGGCCTGACTGGGGGCATCGAAGGCCCGCCGGCCCGTGACCATCTCGTAGAGGATGGCGCCGAAGGCGAACAGGTCCGAGCGCGCGTCGGTGGGCTTGCCCTCGAGTTGCTCGGGCGCCATGTATTGCAGCGTGCCGACGATCACGCCTTCCTGTGTCAGGGTGCCCGCGCGAGTGAGCCCGTCGGCCACCGGCGCGTCCGGCGCCAGAAGCTGCGCCAGACCGAAATCGAGCAACTTCACGCCCGACCGGGTGAGCATGATGTTGGCCGGTTTCAGGTCGCGATGCACGATGCCTTGACCGTGAGCGCGGTCGAGTGCGTCGGCGATCTGGCCGGCGCAGACGAGCGCCTCGGCAAACGGCAACGGCCCGCGGACCAGACGGTCGGCCAGCGTCTCGCCCTCGAGCCGCTCCATCACCAGAAACGCGATGTCGTCGTGGTGGCCGATGTCGTGCAGCGTGCAGATGTGGGGGTGGTTGAGCGAGGCGATGGCGCGCGCCTCTCGCTCGAACCGCGCGCGTCGATCGGGCGCGTCGGCAAACTCCGGCCGCAGGATCTTGATCGCCACGCCCCGATCGAGGCGCGTGTCTTTCGCATCGTAGACCTCGCCCATGCCGCCGGCGCCGAGCGGACCGACAATTTCGTACGGCCCAAGGCGGGCGCCTGGGTTCAGTGACAGGGTCACCGTTCCCCCAACGTCTTTTCGATGAACGCTCTTGCTCTTCGAAGTTCGTCCAGAGGATCGGCGCCCGAGGCACGCGCGACGTAATTCTCGATCACCAGCGGACCCGTGAAACCGGCGGCCCGCAGAATCTCCAGGCACGCGGCGACCTCGCCTCGCCCGTCACCCAGCCGCACTTCCCTGCCCAGCGTGCGCGGCGCATCGGGCGGGAGGCCGTCCTTCACGTGAACCGACGTCACCCGATCCAGCAGGCGCCGCAGCGCGTCGGGCGGGTGGTCCATCCCGTACAGCACGAAGTTGGCGATGTCGAAGTTGACGCCGACACGCGCCACGGGGATGGCGTCGAGGAAACGGACCAGTTCGTCGCCGGTTTCCTGTCCCGTTTCCAGCGAGATCGAGGTGCCCTTCGCCGCAGCGTAGCCGGCGATGGAGGTTACGGCGTCGAGCATCCGCCGGTAGGTCGGGTCGGCGGGGTCCTTCGGCAGCACGCCCATGTGAAACGTCACGACTTTCACGCCGAGGGCGGCAGCAAAATCGACGCACTTGCGGGCATAGGCCAGCCGGGCGTCCAGAAGATGCGCCGGCCGGAACCCGACGGTGGTTTCGACCGCATCCAGATCGCGGTAGCTTTCGCCGTCGAACACGACCACGACCGAGGCCGCCCGCACGCCGGCGGCCTTCATCATCCGGTCGAACTCCTGTGCGCCTTCCGGCGTGTAAAAGCGCTCGGGCAGCCTGCTGATCTGGATCAGGTCGAGCCCCACCGCCTTCACCGCCGCGAGTGCCTCGGCCGGTTCCTCGCGCCCCGTGGAACGCAAGAACACCCCAATCCGATCGCGCATCGTTTGCTCCTGCGCCCCACGCCCGGCGGCGGCCTCAGCCGCGACCGCGGCGACCGCCGCCAGCACCAGCACGACAACGAAGGGTCGAGTGCCCGTCATGAACGTCTCCTGACTGCGCCGATCCTATCGCCATCCGAGCACCCGGCGCACCCAGCACGCACTCGGCACCGGGCACGCGGCACCCAGCACCGCACGCAGCACTCGGCACCCGGCACGCAGCACTTGATATAGTTCTCCCGTGCCCTCCACTCCCCTGCGCGGCATCTTCGCGCCCGTGACCACGCCGTTTGCGGGCGACGACATCGACCTGGCGGCCTTCCGCCGCAACGCGCGTCACTACAAGACGACGCCGCTTGCCGGCCTGGTGGTCCTTGGCAGCAACGGCGAGGCCGCCTCGCTCGACGACCAGGAGTCCGACGCGCTGATCGCGGCGGCGCGCGACGAGTATCCGGAAGAGAAGTGGCTGATTGCCGGCACCGGGCGAGAGTCCGTGCGCTTGACGGTGGCTGCCTGTACGCGCGCGGCGGCGCTGGGTGTCGACGCGGTGATGGTGCGCACGCCGTCGTTTTTCAAGACCCGCATCACGCCCGAATCGCTCCTGCAGTACTACACCGAGGTGGCCGATGCCTCACCGGCGCCGGTGATTCTGTACAACATCACCTTGTTCACCGGCGTGAACCTGCTGCCCGAGACGGCCGCCGCGCTGTCGCATCACCCCAACGTGATCGGCATCAAGGACAGCGGCGGCGACATCAGCGTCATCAGCGACCTGGTGGCGCAGTGCCGGCCGGGGTTTCCGGTGCTGGCCGGCGCGACGACGATGCTGTATGCGTCGCTGTGCGTGGGCGGACACGGGGCGACGGTGGGGCCCGGCGCCGTGGCGCCGGAGATCTGCGCGGGCGTGCAGGAGGCCTTCGATCGCGGCGATCACGCCGAGGCCCGGCGGCTGCAGGCGCTGCTGGTGCCGATCGCGAAGTCGGTGGGCCCGAAGTGGAGCGTCGCGGGGCTGAAGGTCGCGGTGGATGCGTACGGCCTCACCGGCGGGCCGCCTCGGCTGCCGCTGCTGCCGGTGCCTCCCGACGGCGTCAAGGTGATTCAGGCGCAGGTGGCGGCATTGAAGGGGGCCGAGCCATGGGGACACCGCACGCCTTTCGCCGATCGTACGTAGGCCGGAACTTCAGTTCCGGCATTCTGGTGCTCTCCGTCGTACTGTCGTGCGCCACGGTGCACGCCCAACAATCCGCCACGCCCACCTTCGGCACCCGCACCTCGGCGGTCGTCGTCGACGCCGTCGTGCGCGATCGGCAGGGTCGCCCGATCACTGATCTGACCATCAAGGACTTCGAGATTCTGGAAGACGGCGTGCCGCAGGAGATCGGCGCGCTATCGATGATCGCGCCGGAAGTGCCGGGCCAGGCCGAGGCCGCGCGGCGCGTCTACTACACGGGCATCTCGAAGGACATTGCGGCAGCGACCACCGAGCGAACCGCGAAGGAAGGCGACGATGTGCCGGGCGGGCAGACGATTGTGGCCATCATGTTCGCCGGCCTGTCGCCGGAGAGCCGGGTCTCGGCTATGAAGGCTGCGCAGGCGTATCTGGAGACGCCGGAGCGGCCCGACGACCTGGTCGGAGTGTTCGGGTCGTCCGTGACGGTGCAGACGTTCACGAACGACCGGGCAAAGATCCGAGCGGCGCTACAGACGGCGGCCGAGCGCGCGACGTCGTTCCAGAACCTGAGTCGCGAGGGCACCGGCACGGGTGCGCGGCCCATCGTCAGCGCGGCGACACGGGGCGGCGATATCGCGATCGATCGGTACGGCGCCACCGTGCTGCAAGACCTCGAGAGGCAGATCGACGAGGGATTCCGGGGGCTCGACAACCTGAAGCACGGCCATGATGCGCTCAACGCCCTCGGCGCGCTCGTGTCGGGGCTCGCCCTCCTGCCTGGCCGGAAAACCGTCATCTACTTCTCCGACAACCTGCCGCTCTCGGCGCCGGGCGCGGCCGGCGGCGACGGCCTGCGCCACCGCTTCGACCTGGTAGTCGGCCGCGCGAACGCGGCCAATGTCAGCGTCTATCCCGTGGACGCGGTCGGCCTGCGCGTCCACAGCCAGGAGATGGCCAACGGCATCGCGATCAACAACGCGGCGAAGAGTTCGCTCAACTCGCCTGACGGCAGCAACGGCGCAGCGATGTCGGCGGGCATCGAGATCACACAGGCCGGCTCCACCTCGCACGTCTTCGGGCGCCTCGCGAAGGAGACCGGCGGCTTCGTCATCGAGAACACCAACGACCTGGCCGCCGGATTTCGGCGCATCGACGCCGACCGGCGCTTCCACTACCTGCTCACCTACACGCCGAAGAACGCCGACTTCGGCGGCGAGTACCGGCGCATCGAGGTCAAGGTCGAGCGGAAGGGCGCCGTGGTCCGCGCGCGCTCGGGCTATCGCGCGGATCGATCGCTCGCCACGATCCCGAGCATGGCGTACGAGGCCGGACCGCGCGCGGCGCTGACGGCGACGCCGTTGCCGACCGCGATTCCGCTCGAGGCCCGCGCGCTGCGGCTGCCGACCGCGGCGGCTCCGGGTCAACTCGCGCTGATGGTGCGCGTACCGGCGGCGGGGCTGCGCTTCGACACCGACCCGGTGTTAGGTCGTTACCGCACCGACGCCGCGATCCTCGTGCGCATCCGCGACGAGACCGGCACCATCGTGCGCAAGGCCAGCCAGCCGTACCGGCTCGAGGGCGCAAGCGATGCGCAGGCGCGGGCGGCACAAGGGGACCTGGTGTTTTTCCGGCAGCCGTCGCTGCCACCGGGCCGGTACACGGTGGAGTACGCGGTCCACGACACCCTCGCGGGGCGCGCGGGCGCCGGGACGTCGCCCCTCGACATCCCCGCGCCGGCGCCATCGACTCTGGGCGCGGGCGACCTGGTGATCGTGCAGCGCGCCGAGCAGGTGAAACCTGGCGAGGTCGAGCCCGGCCACCCGTTGCTGGTTGGCGGCGACTTGCTGCTCTACCCGAATCTGGGCGAGCCGCTCGCGGCCGGCGTCGCCCAAACGATCACGCTCTACACGGTCGTGCGCCCCGCGGCCGGCCACCCGGCCCTCACGGCGTCGCTGGCAGTGGTCCGCGACCGCCAGACGCTGGTCACCGCGCGGGTGGAGATGGGCGCGCCCGGCGCCGACGGCTTCATCCGCCAGGTGATCCGTGTGCCGCTGCCCGCGCTGGAGCCCGGACGCTATGCAATCCGGCTCGACTTTAACGACGGTCAGAATCAGACCGCGAGGACGGCGCGAGTCACCCTTCGATAGCACATTACATCGTTCGTATATGCTATGATGTAACTGTGGTCCGCACCCAGATCCTGCTGAGCCCAGCCCAGTTACGAGCCTTGAAGATTCGCGCGGCACGCGAGGGCCGGTCCATGGCGGACATGGTGCGGGAAGGTGTTGACCTGCTGCTGGCGTCCGACGAGCGGGAACACCTCAAGCGTCAGAGCCTGGACGCGGCCGGGCGGTTCAGATCGGGCAGCCCGGACCTGGGCACCGCGCACGACGCCCACCTGGGTGACGCGTTCAAGCCATGACGGTGTTCGTGGACACCTCCGCGCTGCTGGCACTGCTCGACGCGGATGAGGCGCGACATGGCGAGGCCGTCGAGACCTGGCGTCGTCTGCTGCACGACGACCATCGGCTGATCACCTCGAACTACGTACTCGTCGAGACGTACGCACTGGTCCAGCGCCGCCTGGGCAGCGATGCGGTGGACGAGCTGGCCAGCCACGTCCTGCCGCTGATCGAGGTTGACTGGATCGACCAGCCATTGCACGATGCGGCGGTCTCGGCGCTGATCACGGCGCGACAGCGCGACCTCAGTCTGGTCGACTGCGCCAGCTTCGAGGTGGCACGGCGCGCGCGGGCCCGAAAGGCGTTCGCCTTCGATCGACACTTCACCGCCCGGGGGCTCGTGCCGGCCTGAGCACCCGCAGTCCGCAGTCCGTAGTCCGTAGTCCGTAGTCCGATATGACCGAACGACTCCTCTTCGGCCCCGGCCCATCCCTGGTCACCTCGCGCGTGATGAGCGCGCTTGCGCGGCCCGTCCTGGGTCACCTCGATCCGGTGCTGCTCGGCGTGATGGACGACCTGCGCGCGCGGCTGGCACGCGTGTGCCACGCGCCTCCGGGATCGCGCGTCTTCGCGGTCTCGGGGACGGGCACCTCCGCGATGGAGACCTCCGTCGCCAATCTCATGGAGCCCGGGAAAAAGGCCCTGGTGGTCGTCACCGGCTACTTCGGCCTGCGCCTGGCGGACATCGCACGACGCTACGGCGCCGAGGTGCGGACCGTCGAGTGCGAGTGGGGCCGCGCGATCGATCCGGCAGCGGTCGAGTCCGCGCTCTCAGCCTTCCCTGCCGACATCGTCGCCATCGTCCACGCCGAGACGTCCACCGGCGTGCGCAATCCCGTGCGCGAGGTCGCGGCGCTCGCGCACGCGCGCGGCGCGCTGGTCATCGCCGATTGTGTGACCTCACTGGGCGGTCAAGAGGTCGACATGGCCGGCTGGGGCCTGGACGTCGTCTACTCGGGCGCGCAGAAGTGCCTGGGCGCGCCGTCAGGGCTGGCGCCGATCGCGTTTGCGCCGGCGGCGCTGGCAAGGATGGTGGCGTGCCGCAGCTTCTACTTTGACGCGGCGCTGCTCGAAGACTACTGGGCCGCCCGCAAGTACCACCACACGATCTGTTCGTCGCTGGTCTTCGCGTTCCACGAAGCGCTGGTGGCGATCGAGGAAGAGGGGCTCGAGGCCCGATGGGCGCGCCACGCGAACGTGCACCGCGCATTTGCCACGGGCCTGGCTGATCTGGGGTTGTCGCTGCTGCCGCCGGAGGACGAGCGCCTGATGACGCTCAACGCGGTGCGCATTCCCGATGGGGTCAACGACGTGGCCGTGCGCACCGCGCTGCGCGAGCGCTTCAGCATCGAGATCGGCGCGGGCATGGGCCCGCTGGGCGGCAAGATCTGGCGCATCGGCCTGATGGGCGCCTCGGCGACCGAGGCGCATGTGCTGACGCTGCTGGGCGCGTTGAAATTGACGATTGCAGATTGACGATCGCCAGTACTCCAATTGGCTATTGCCCCGATCGAGCGCCTGCCGCATGTTCGTACGGATGAGGTGCCTCGCGCGTTCCCGACTGCGGGCCGGATGCGCGCTGGTCGGCTGCGCGCTGACGCCAATCGCCGCGGTCGCCCAGCAGGCACCGCAGCCATCCGTTGTCATCGACGGCCCGGTCGCACCGGCCGTGATAGCGCGCGACGCCAACGGCCGCGTCACCATGCGCGCGACGCGCATCGACGTGCCCCTTCGCATCGACGGGGTCCTCGACGATTCCCCGTACAGGTCGGTCGCCTCGATCAGCGACTTCATCCAGCAGGAGCCCGACGAGGGCCAGCCGGCCTCCGAGCGGACCGAGGTGTGGA
>JAENWD010000211.1 GCA_016650245.1 Vicinamibacteria bacterium | reverse complement strand
GCGGCACCAGCGCGACCACGCGCACCGGCCCACCCGATCCACCGGCGATCTTGATCGGGAGCGCGATGACCGTGGCGCCGGTCGGCGGCAACTGGTCGAGCGCGGTGAGGTTTTCGAGGTTGACGACGTTGGCCGCGGCGCCAACCCGATGCGCGAGAAAGTCGGTGGAGGGTCCGTAGTCGATCGAGGCCGTGTCGATGCCAAGCATCGCCACCTGCCGCTGCTCGACGAGGAACCGCGCGGCGTCTTCGCCGTATCCCGGAAATCTCAGCTTCGACGCGTCGCCCGGCGTGTCGTCTCCCAGGTACTGCTTCCGGTCGGGCCAGAAGCGGCTCCAGCCGGTGCGCACCAGCACGATCGTGCCCGGCGCTATTCGCCCGTGCGCCGCCTCGAAGGCCTCGACATCAGCACGCGTCACGCGATACGCCGCGTCGGCGGCCGCCTGCCTGGTGGCGTCGATGACTACGGCCGGCGCCATCAGTTGCTGTAGCGGCAGATCGGCGGTGCTCCTGCCGGTCTTCGAGAAGTGCACCGGCGCATCCAGATGCGTGCCGCCGTGTTCCGGCGAGCAGAGTTTGTAGGACGAATAGAAGAACCCACCTGGGGTCATCCCCGAGGCCAGCGTCGTCAGCTCGAAGGCCGAGGGCGAGGTCGGCCAATACAGCGTCTGTGCGTCAAAGGGGTGCGTGAGATCGACCAGACGCGCCGTCTTCAGATCCAGCGGCGCCTGCGCGCCCACCGGCGCCACAGCCAGCACTGTCGCAGCCACCCACACAACGGCCATCTGCCTCATCGCGACCTCCACCCTGTGCCCGAACTGAAGTTCGGGCCTGCGTACGCAGCCACGACCTTCAGCGCGTGCGGAAGTACGCGCGCGTCCACCGTCGTGGCGACCCCCAAGTCCTCCCCGTCCCCTACAATCGACGACCCATCGTGCCAGTCGATGACTGCTTCGGTGGCTTGATGGATCGACAGCATGTTGGCCGGCACGTGCGCGCCACTTCGTAACCGCGGAAGGTGGAACGCCACCGACAGGCGCGGGCGCGTCTCCACCAGCACGATCTCGAACCGTCCATCGTCAGCCGGGACGTCCAGCGGCAAACGGAGGCCCGCGCCCAAGGTCGGCCGGCACGCGAGGAACATCCCGTAGTAGCGGCCGTCAACCTGTTGCCAGCCCGCGTCGGCCGTGGCCTTCCAGCGAAGGGTCGCGTGGCGCGCCAGCCGCGGCTCGAACAGCACCCTGGCGCCGGCGACACCCAGATAGGCAAGCGACCCGAACGCGCGCACCAGCGGGCTCACAACCGCGCCGGGCCTGGTGAGGCGCCCCACCTGCAGCGCGCTGCGTGCGACGACGCCAAGGCCGGCGACCGTCACCACTCGGCGCCCGTTGGCCAGCAGCACGTCCACCGTGCGGGTCGTCCCGGAGGCGATCGCCTCGAGGGCCGTTGACAGACCGGGCGCAAGGCCAAGGCTTCGACAGAAGTCGTTGCCGCTGCCCAGCGGCAGCGGCGCCAGGGTGACCGCGGCATCGCCGATGACGTTGACCGCGTGATGCATCGTCCCGTCGCCGCCGCCGACGGCCACCAGGGACGTGCCTGCGCGGACCTCGGCGGCCAGCGCGCGGAGCAGTTCGGCGAGACTGTCGGGATAGAGCACGTCTGGCCGGTACCGCGCCTCGAGCGCCGTGTGGATGGCGCGCTCGTGGCTGGCCTGGCGGCCCCCACCTGCAACCCGGCTGATCAGGATCGGCAGACGCGGGCGTTCGGCAGACGGCATCGGCGGGGGAAGCCTACCTTATACTTCTGGTCGATGCGCGCCCACACTCTGCTGCTGTCGGTTCTTGCGGCGACCACGCTCACCGCCCAGGCGCCCTCGCCAGGACGAGCCGCCCGCTCTGGCGAGACCGCGCTTGACCGCTACGTCGCGGCGCCCGACCCCAACTTTGCGTTCACGAGGGTTGGCGACCTCCCCACCAGCGACGGAGTGACGGCGACCATTCTGGAGCTGACGTCCCAGCAGTGGCTCACGGCAGCCGAGGTGGATCGGCCACTCTGGAAACACTGGCTCGTCGTCTATCGCCCGGAGAAGGTGACCTCCGACGTCTGCCTGCTGTGGATTGGCGGCGGCGCCAACGACGGCAAGCTGGCGTCGCGCGTCAACGCCGGGTTCGCCAGCCTGGCGCGCGACACCGGCACCGTGACTGCCGAGTTGCGCATGATTCCGAACCAGGAACTGACGCTGCTGGGCGACCCGGAGAAGAAGCCGCGCAAAGAAGACGATCTGATCGCGTACACGTGGGACAAGTTCCTCCGCACGGGCGACCAGAAGTGGCCGTTGCGGCTGCCGATGACCAAGGCGGCCGTCAAGGCGATGGACGCTATCACGGCGTGGTCGGCCAGGGCCGACGGCGGGAATGTCGCCGTCAGACGATTCGTCGTGTCGGGGGGGTCCAAGCGCGGATGGACCACGTGGACGACGGCCGCGGTTGACCGGCGTGTCGTGGCCATCGCCCCTGCGGTGATCGACGTGCTCAACGTGCTGCCCTCTTTCGTGCACCACTGGCGCGCCTACGGCTTCTGGGCGCCGGCCGTTGACGACTACGTCGCGCACGGCATCATGGACTGGATGGGCACGCCGCAGTTTGCGGCGCTGATGGCGATCGAGGATCCGTGGTCGTACCGGGACCGCCTGACGCTTCCGAAGTACTTGATCAACTCCGCAGGCGATCAGTTCTTCCTGCCCGATTCGGCGCAGTTCTACCGCGACGGGCTGAAGGGCGAGACGCTGTTCCGCTACGTCCCCAACTCGGATCACTCGCTCGACGAGACCGACGCCTTCGACAGCCTGGGCGCGTTCTACACCTCGGTTGTGAATGGCACGCCCCGCCCGAAGGCGACGTGGACGGTCGGGACAGGCGGCGCGCTGCGCGTCACCACATCGGCGGCGCCCAAATCGGCGAGGCTCTGGTCGGCGACCAACCCCAACGCGCGCGATTTCCGGCTGGAGACGTTCGGCAAGCAATGGGGCGCGACGCCGCTGACGCCGGTCGGTCCGAACACCTGGGAAATTCGCGTGCCCGCGCCGACGAAAGGCTGGACCGCGTACTTCGTCGAGTTCACGTTCGACGTCGGCGCGAAGGCTCCACTGATGGTCACGACCGACGTCCGCGTGACACCCGAGACGCTGCCCTTCGCGGCGCCGAAGCTGTCTCCGCCCGCAACCAAGTAACGAGCAACCAGCCCCAACCAGGCCCAACCAGCCCCAACCAGCCCCAACCGGTACCCCATGAAACCACCAACAGTCTTTCTAGGCGAGATGACGAACCCTGAAGTCGAAGCGTTCGTGAAGACCAACCGCATGGTGATCGTGCCCACCGGCGCGGTCGAGCAGCACGGGCCGCACGGGCCACTGCTGACCGACGTGCTGATTCCCAACGAGGTCGCCCGGCGCGCCGCACCGGCGTTGGGAGCGGCGGTGGCGCCGCCCATCAACTACGCGCTCTCCTATCCGCACAAAGGCTTCACAGGTGTCGTGTACCTGCGGATGGAGACGTTCCGCGCGCTCGTCGAGGACATCGCGATCGGCCTGGCGGCGATGGGCTTCACGCGGATTCTGAACGGGCACTACGACAACACGTACGCGTTGGCGTACGCGTGTGCCAGCGCTGCCGATCGGCTGCCCGCCGACGCGCGCGCGTTTCCCATCAACTACTGGGACGGCATGCCACCGGAGGTGATGACCGAATACGCCAGTATCGAGAAGGGCATGCACGCCAACGCCGCTGAGACGTCGGCGGTCCTGCGCATCAATCCGAACCTGGTGGACATGGACAAGGCCAACGCCGAGTTCCCGCCGTTTCCGCCGTTCACGGCCAACGCGGGCGCGGTCCACACCGCGTTCTTCTTCAGCAACCCGGGGTCGGTCTACTGGGCCACCAAGTCGGGCACGTGGGGCGATGCCCGGCAGTCAACCGCCGAGATGGGCGAGCGGTATCTCGAGGCCAGCGTCGCCTCGACGATCGCCGTGCTGGACAACATCGAGAAGATGTTCGAGGCCATGCCGCCTCGGTGATCACTCCGACAGCGGCGCACTCTCCTGCCCGGCCAACGGCGGCACGGCCGGGATGCTGACCGGGCCAAGGGCGTAGGTCTCCGGACCCAGGCGCATGGTGGACGCCATCAGCTCGTCGTAGGTGACCGCCTTGCCGGTATAGGCCGACTCGCGGCCCATGATGGCGACCAGCGTGGCAATCGCCGTGTCTTTCGCCGTGTTGACCGGCGTGCCCAGGCGAATCGCCCGCACGAAGTCGGCGTGCTCCTGCACCAGCGCGTCGTGGCCCTCGCCCTCGAACTTCCACACGACCTTGCCGTCGCGGTCGAAGATTGCGCCCTGGTCGAGGCTGGCGCTGCCCTTGGTGCCCACCAGCGTCTCGTCGCGCAGGTTGGCGCACCCGCTCACCTGTCGAATGGTGCTGTGCATGTGCACGCCGTTGTCGAAGGTGTAGTCCACGCTGAAGAAGTCGTACTGGTCTCCGGTCTGCCGGCGCACGCGTCCACCCATCCCAACCGCCTTGACGGGTGCCTTCCCCAACACCCAGATCATCCCGTCGAGGTGATGGATGTGCTGTTCGACGATGTGGTCGCCGGAGAGCCAGTTCCAGTTGACCCAGTCGCGGAGCATCCACTCCATGTCGGACCAGCCGTCCTGCCGGGTGCGATACCACAGCGCGCCCTGATTCCGAAATGCGCGCACGGACAGCACATCTCCAATGGCGCCGTCGAGTACGCGGTTGCGCACCTCGATGCGCGAGGCTTCGCGGCGCAACTGCGTGCCGGTCATCACCGACAGGCCCTTGGCGGCCGCCTGCTCGGCGGTGGCCAGCACGGCTCGCACGCCGGTGGGGTCCACGGCCACGGGCTTCTCGACGAAGCAGTGCTTGCCGGCGGCCACGGCGGCGGCAAAGTGCGCCGGGCGGAAGTGCGGCGGCGTGCAGTGCAGCACGACGTCCACGCCCGAGTCGATCAGCTTGAGGTAGGCATCAAAGCCGGTGAAACATCGGCTCTCGGGCACCTCGATGCCCTTGTCTTTCTTCAACTGCTCGCGTGCCGCGGCCACGCGGTCGGGAAAGACGTCGGCCAGCGCCGCGATCTCGAGGCCGGGGCCGGCATCGAGGTAGTTGATCATCGCTCCGCGGCCACGGCCGCCGCAGCCGATGAGACCGGCCTTGAGCGTGCGGCCCTCAGGCGCGCGCGGCGCGCCCAGCGTCTCGCGTTGGGCCGCCTGCGGCCGCGCCGCCCTGGCCGAAACGACCAGGCCAGCCGACATCGCGGCCACCGAGCCAAGAAAGTCGCGTCGATTCACCGCAGAGTCCATGGGCCTCCTCCTGACGCGAGGATTGTGCGCGACGACCTCACGCGGGGTCAATGCCCGGGTGCTTCGGGAGGCAGCGGCGCCGCCTTCAGCGTCGTGAGGAATCCCAGCAGGTCGGCGATCTGTTGCGGGGTCATCGCGTTGGTGAGATCCGGCATCGTCGAAAGCGGCATGGCCTTCCTCGACGAGATGTCACTGGGCGCAAGCCTGATGTCCTGGGTTGGAGCCACCCTCACGGTGACGCGCTGGGGCGTATTCTCCACCAGGAGACCGCTGATGGTGCCCCTTGTGGTCGTCTCGATCGCCCACGACTCGTAGCCGAACGCGATTGCCGCGCTGGGCATTGCGATCGCGTCGAGCAGCGCCTGGCGATCGAGCTTGGTGCCGATCGCCGACAGGTCGGGGCCCATCGCCGTGGGGCCGCCCAGCGAGTGGCAGGCGCTGCAGAGTCGGTCGAACACCTTTCGACCGGCCGTCTGGTCGACGCGAAAGTTCTGCTCGATCTCCCGGATGGTCGGGATCGCCAGGTTGTTCCTCGCGGTGAGCGGCGGAAAGACCGCGGCCGCACGTTCACGCGCGGCGGTCAGGGCTGCCTGGTCCGAGGCGGTCGGGAACCTCCCCCGCACCGGCCCATGCACAAGGGTAGTCGCAAGGTTCTTGAACTCCGGCGGGAACGCGCCACGCTGCTGCAGCGCTACCATGAGCGCCAGGCCCTCTGGCGTCCGCGCGAGAATCCCAAGCGCCTCCGCCCGCGCGCCGCTTGACGCGTCGCTCAAGAGAATGCCCTGCGCGCGCGCCTCGAGATCGGGCAGCGGAAGCAGACCCAAGGCGTGCACAGCCGAGCGTTGAACGGCGGGCGACCCGCTTCTCCACAGGCGTTCGAATTCAGGAGCCAACGCCGGGTTCTGCGCGATGGCCGCAGCATCAAGCGCGGCGGCGCGAACCTCGTCATCCGCGGTCGGCGACTCGGCCAGCGTCATCAAGTCTGGAGTGAACTGCGGGTCGCCCAGCGCGCTGACCAATTGCAGGGCCGCGGCTTGTAATCCAGGCGTCGCCAGCGCCTTCCTCACCACAACAGGCAGGCGCGCGCTCGCGCGCGAGTCGGTCCACAGGCTGAACAACTGGCGACGCAGATGCTCGAACGACCTGGCGACGATCGGCGCAGACGAGCCATCCATCGTGATGATCGACTCTACGGCGCGCGCGGCGTCGGCCGACGCCATCGCGGCCAGGGCGTCCAGCGCCTCGATGCGCTGTCGATCGGCGAGCCCGGTGTCCGAGAGGATCGCGGCCAGATACGGCAGCGAGGCCGGAGCGCGAAGCTCCCAGAGCAGCCGAGCCCACGTCGTGCTCCACGTCGGATACGCCGCGCGGAGCCTGCGAAACAGGGCATCTTCGCGGCCTCGTGCAGCGATGCCAAGCGCTTCGAGATACCAGCGATCTTTCCCGTCGTATTGCACCGCCAGCTCGACAAGGGCGTCCAGCAGCGGTGCCGACGGCGAGGCCTGTTCGCCAACGGCATAGGCCGGCGTCATCCGCGTCGGATCCTGGAGCAGGACGGCGATCTCGCGCCGGACCTGTGGCGAGGGATCGCGAAGCAAGGGGTGCGCGACCGCGATCATGTCAGCGCCCGATCGATTGATGACGCGCAAGGCCAGAATGCGGAATCGCGGGTCCGGGTCGAGCAAGGCGGCCTGAACCGTGCGCAGACCCTCTGGGCCAAGCCGTCCCAGCAGCCAGAGGGCTCGTGCGCGCAAAACGGGATCGCGCTGACCCCACATCGCCTGAAGCACGCCGAGCGCGGCAGGCCCACGGCGCACCAGCTCGGCATGCGCAAGGTAGAACACCGACTGTGCCGGCGACGAAAATGCCGCCGTCAGCCCCGCGTGCGATTGCAGATCGAGCGTGGGGACAAAGGGCTTGTGCGCCGGAGGCGCCACGCGGTAGATGCGTCCACGTGCGCCGTGCAGGTCGCCTGTCCCGTGTCCGCCTACAGATGGGTCGTACCAATCCGCGATGTAGACCGAGCCATCCGGCGCAACAGCCACATCTGACGGGCGGAACCACGTGTCCCCTCCCCCTTCGACCACTTCATCGATGCGCGACGAGAAGCCAGCGCCGTCAGTCACAACCGGATAGTGCGCCAACACGCGTCTGCCGGCCTCGGCATGCAGCAGATGCCCGCGGTATTTCTGCGGAAGCAGCGTCCCCTCGTACACCACAAGGCCGCAGGGCGACCCCGGCCCAAGGCGAACGATGTTGGGGACGACGCCGGGCACTTCCTCGTGAAAGTGCGTGCCGAGATCTTCCCGCCACGACCGCCCCAAGGGTCCCCGAAACCCGTAGTTGCCCCCGGGGATCACGTAGTTGGCCCGCGTCCAGGCGTTGCCGTCGTCGTCGTTGTCGGTCTGCCAGATGTCGCCGAAGGCATCGACCGCCAGCTCGTACGGGTTCCGAAAGTTCTGCGCCAGGACCTGAAGTCCCGTGCCATCGGCGTTGACGACCAGCGCGGCGCCTTCAAAGTAGTCGCCGGCGCCCCACTCGCGCGACCCCGTCCCAGTCCGGACCGGACCGGGTGATCGTACCCGCGTGCCCGATCGATCGGTGACGTCGTACCCTTCGTTGCCTGCGTTGAAGTAGTAGCGGCCGTCCGGGCCGAACACCACCGCGTGCAGGCCGTGATCGTGGTCGACGCCGCCCCACCCGGTGAGCAGCACCTCCTTGCGCACGATCCGGTCGCGCGCGTCCTTGGTATAGACGACCAGGTTCGGCGACTGCGACACAATCACGCGGTCGCCCAGCACCGCGATCCCCAGAGGCGCGCGAATGTCCGGGTCCTGGTCGAACACAATGCGCCTATCCGCCGTGCCGTCGCGATTGGTGTCTTCCAAAATCACGATGCGGTCCCCCTCGGGGCGGACGTCAGGCTGTCCGCGAAGCTGACGTCGATAGTTCACAGCCTCGAGCACCCAGACGCGCCCCCGTTCGTCGATGGCGATGTTGGTCGGATTCGCCAGGCTCGGCTCGGCGGCCCACAGGCTTACGGCAAGACCGGGCGCGACCTTCAGCTGTTGGACGGAACTGCCGGCCGGCTGTTGTCCCCCTACCACGACGTGGAGCGCGACGCCCCCCACCGTTATGGCGGCGATCGCCGAGAGCCGGAATGCGGAACGAGGCATGGACAGGGTGGGACGCGGCATCAGCCGTGAAGTATTGCACCAAGTTGCATCCGAAGAACTGCACGCCGCTCCCAGCACCCAGCACCGCAGGCAGCACCCGGCACTCGGCACTCGGCACCTCCAGTACAATTCCCTGAATGCGTGTCGCCCTCGCCCAACTGAACTTCACCGTCGGGGCCTTCGACCAGAACTACCGCAAGATCGCCGACGCCGCCAGCAAGGCCACCGCCGCCGGCGCCGACCTGCTGCTGCTGTCCGAGCTGGCCACGACCGGCTATCCACCACGCGACCTGTTGACCCTCTCCGGCTTCATCGACGCGAACCTCGCGCTTCGCGATCGCATCGCGGCCCTGTCCACCGATCAACTCGGCATCGTCGTCGGCTGCGCCGAGCCCAACGAGGCCACCGGTGGCAAGCCGTTGTTCAACACGGCCGTGCTGTGCCACCGCGGACAAGTCGTCGGCCGGCACCGCAAGACGCTGTTGCCGTCCTACGACGTCTTCGACGAAGACCGCTACTTCGAGCCGGGCACCAGCCTC
>JAENWD010000210.1 GCA_016650245.1 Vicinamibacteria bacterium | reverse complement strand
GGCTTGGTCCATGACCACGCGCGTGCGGCGGTTCAATTGCACGACGCGCGTGCCGCGCACCGATTGGGCCAGGTCCTTGTCAGGTGTGCAGATGACCACGCGATTCACACGGGCGTCCGCACTTACCGCTTCCGCGCCGGCCGCCAGCGCGTCGTCGGCCTCGAACTCCACCATCGGCCACAGCGCGATGCCCAGCGCGGTCACCGCCTCTTCGAGCAGTGAGAACTGCGACAGAAGCGCAGGTTCGATGCCGGCGCTGGTCTTGTAGCCGCGCCACAGCGTGTTGCGAAACGACTCGATGACGTGGTCGGTGGCCACGGCCAGGTGCGTGGCACCCGCTGTCACCATGCCGAGCAGCGACGCCACGACGCCCCGTACGGCGGCGACCTCCCGGCCCTCGGCGTCGGTGGCCGACGGCAGCGCGTAGTAGTGGCGGAACAGCTCGTAGGTGCCGTCGACGAGGTGTACTTCCATTCGGAGTCAGGCTCGCGCGGCGGCGACCATGTCCGCCAGCGAGCGGCGTTGCCGGCCCTGGTCGTCGAAGTTGCCTGGTGCGAGCCACTGCTCGTATGCGCCCCGCAACGCCGGCCACTCGCGGTCGAGGATCGAGAACCACGCGGTGTCGCGGTTGCGGCCCTTGTAGACAATCGCCTGGCGAAAGATTCCTTCGAACTGGAATCCGAACCGCGCAGCTGCGCGACGCGACGGTTCGTTGAGGCTGTCGCACTTCCATTCGTAGCGCCGATAGCCCAGCTCGTCGAACGCGCGGCGCATCATCAGGAACATCGCCTCGGTCGCCGCGCGGGTCTGCTGGAGCCGCGACGAGTAGTTGATGTGCCCGACCTCGATCACGCCGTTGGCTGAATCGATCCGCAAGTAGGCGGCCACGCCGACGGCATGGTTGGATGCGCCGTCGACGATGGCATGGAAGAGCGGGTCGTCGCCTGCCGACGCCTGGCCCAGCCAGTGGCGGTAGGCCCCGACGTCGGCAAACCCATCCGCGCCCAGATAGGTCCAACGCCGATTGTCGGGCGCCTCAGAGTTGGCGGCGTGCAGCTGCGTGCCGTGCCGATCGAGATTCAGCGGCTCGACCCGGCAGTACCGTCCTGTCATCGGCGTCCGCGGCGGGCGCGGACGAGCGGTCCACCCGCCCACCGGATCGCCGATGGGCTGTCCGAACTCGTTGTGCGTCATGCTGGAGACTTCGCCTCGGTTGGTGGTGTAGAGCCTATACCCCACATCATCCACTCGCGGTCAAAAACTGGCCCGCACGCCGAACTGGAACGATCGCGGTTCATTCACCGTGGTGATCAGCCCGAAGGTCGGAGAGGGAGTGGTCGGGTACGCGCCGGAACCGAAGTTCGTGTTCCGAGTCAGGGGATTGAGGTGGTTCGTGAGGTTGAACCCCTCGGCCAGCGCTTCCAGCTCCAGGCGACGTGCCACTCGGAACGTGCGGCTCAGCCGCGCGTTCAGGCTGAGGAAGTTGCTGCCGATCCCCGCATTGCGCTCGATGAACTCACCGTCGACGATCGGCCGGCCCGCCGTACCTTGAACAGTCGTGACGCCCGATGTGATGTTGAACGGCAACTTCGAGTACGCCTGCACCATCCCGCTCAGTTGGAAGCCGTGGCTGATCCGTTCCCAGGCGGTCGTCGCCGGCCCCATCGACGAGTGCACGGCGCCGTGGACCACGAGCCGGTGCCGCTGATCGTCGTCGGACCGGCCCCAGTCTTTCGAGAGATCGAAAGGGTCGATCGGCGAGCTGAAGAAGAACTCGCCCACGTTGTTCATCGACGTCGACAACGCGTACGAGATCCGATAGTGGCCCCATCGCGTCGGGCGCTGAATCAACGAGACGTGCAGACCGTGATAGTTGGACTCGCCAACCGATGAGTACTGGCTGTTGTTCGCGTAGATCGGGATCGGGCGACAGCCGTTGTTGGTCCCCGAGGGCACGCAGCTCGGCACGTTCTGGTTCACGGACATGAGCAGGTTGCGGCCACCAACGTACTGATACCCCACGCTGACCGTTGTGCGATCTCCAAGCTGCTGCTCAATCTCCATACCGGCCTGTCTGGAGTACGCGTTCTGCAGGTTCGGGTCCATGGTGGTCAGATTGGGCAGGGTGACCGACGGCACAAAGCCGCCCAGGATGCTCGGGAACCTCGGCGCTCCAGCCTGCGTGGGAGACAGGCTCACACTGATCTGACGGAGGTTCTTCAGTTCGGTCGTGTTCCCGGCCGACAGCAGCGCGCTGGCCAGCGCCCGGAGCGGCACACGGTCGTGGAACAGGCCGGCGCTCCCGCGAACCAGGGTGCGGCGCGAGTCCAGGGGCGACCACGTCACACCCAGACGCGGTGCGATGTTGTCCGCGTCCGTGTCGATCGTCTCGAGGAACTGCAGCTCGTATCGGACCCCCAGGTTGAGCGTGACATCAGGAGTGACCTTCCATTCATCCTGCGCGTAGAGGCCGATATTCGGATTGGTCTGCGAGACCTCGGTTTCGCCGAACGTCTGCGTGAAGCCCGCGTTGTTGTAGGCCCCCCGGAGAAACGTCGCCAGCGACGAGAAGGCATACGTCCCGCGGATGGCGCGAGGAAACGTGATGCGGTCGTCGTTGTACAGGAAGTCCGCACCGACCCTGAACGCGTGCGCTCCGGCCTGGTGGGAGAGGTTGTTGACCACCTGAACCATCGTGTTCACCCGGCCAGTGGGGCTGCTCGAGAGCCTTCCGAAGGAGGCCACGCCCGCGATGCTCACCGCGGGCCCCAACACGTCGGTGGGCGGCGCCTGGAGATCGCTGTGGGCGAACTGCGCCCGGGTCTCGAGCACCGTCCGCGGCGACAGCGTCAGCGCGTTGCTGAGCGCGACGGTCTGGTCGAGGTTGTCCAGACTCGACGACGCGCTCGGAGCGCTCAGGCCGCCGGCGCCACGCGAGTTCTGAGAGCTGACGTCGTAGAGACTGTAGCGGATGCTCAACTGATCGCGCCCGCTCACCTGGTGATCCACTTTGCACCGCGCCGACGGTGAGCGACACAGGCAGTTCGAACGCCGCACCCGCGGTGAGAGTGAGCAGACGCGTGGCGTCGTGGAATCCCTGCTGACGCACCGCAATCCCGTACGGCCCAACGCGCAGGTACGGGAATCGGAACCGGCCGTCCCGATCGGTCACCGTCGTGGCGGCCAGATTTGTCCGGATATTGCGGGCAGTGACCTGCGCGCCTTGCACCACGGCCACTGACGGGTCGGTCACACGCCCGCTCACGCTGGCGTAGTCAACCGATTGCTGAGCACCGACTGCATGGGCACACGCGAGCACCGAGCTCGCGAGAGCCAGAAGTTTCAGGCGCGTCACACAACACCTCCACGGGACACGACATCACGCGGCCCGAGGCACACGTGTGCCTTCAGGCTGAAAAGGGGTGACGTCTACGCGCGCGGAGGTGGGGCGTCGGGAGGTGCGAGACCAGTGATCAGATGCTCGCACGTGCGAGCCCCGGCCGAACCGGCGTGAAGGTCGGGCAGTAGCTGGAAGCCTGCTCGTGACAGCTGGGCGTGGCGCCGCTCGCCGCCGGCCTGTGAGCGGCACAGCAGTCTCGCGGAACGAGCGCCAGGAGTGACGCCACCTGGAAGACGAGCCAGGTGGCCACGCAAAGCCGCAAGTACCGGCGGAGCGATGCCATGAGCCTCGACCAGCGTAGCCGAGCCTCTGGGTCGAAGGCAAATTCAGCCTCGCTCCGCCGAGCCTTACACCGTCGCCGTTCGGCTCTCGACCTGGTGCTGGCGGCCTTTCTCGGCGGCGGGCTCACGCACCGTCAGCACCGGGCACGTCGCCGAACGCACCACGCGCTCAGCCACGCTTCCCATGAAGAGGTGCGAGAAGCCGCTTCGGCCGTGCGTGCCCATCACGATGAGGTCGATGCCGCGCTCTGCGGCCGTCACGGCGATGGTGGCCGCCGGGCTGCCCACCAGGGCCTCGGTCGTCACGGCGACATCGCCGATCGCCTGCGCCCGTTCGGTGAGTTGCTGCTCGGCGTCGCGGCGAAGGCGCTCGCCAAGTGCGGTCAGGTCGTAGGCGTATGCCTCCGACCACGCGGAGGCCAGCACCGGGTCGGGCACGACATGCAGCAGGTGCAGCGTTGCCCCGAAAGACCTGGCCAGCACCCGCGCGTACTCCAGCGCGTGCTCGGACGGCTGGCTGAAGTCGGTCGCGACGAGAATCGTCCTGAACTGCGGGACCATGATGTCCTCCTGTCCTACACCGCGTTTGGGACCACGCTGACGTCTGACGCTTCCATCACGGGCACCGCGACGCGCCCCGCCACCGCGGGCGACGCGGGCGGCAGCGCCAGCACCGGCGTCTGCGACAGGCAGAGCACGCGATAGGTCACCGATCCCATGCGCGGACCGGCCAGCGGCGATCCATGCAGGCCGATCACGATCAACCCAACGTGTCGCTCCTTCGCGAGTTTGGCGATCTCTTCAGCCGGGTCGCCAAACGCCGTCAAGGCTTCGCTCTTCACCCCAGGCGGGACGGAGGCCATCAACCCTTGAAGCGCCTGTTCGCTGCGTGCGCGCCGCTCACCGTCGACTTTCGGACGACGCGTGGTCGGCGGACCGGGGAATCGCAGCGGCTCGACGATGTGGGCCAGCAGCAGCGGCACGTCCACCGCCGAGGCCAGCGCGCCGGCTATCTGCACATGGTGCTCGGAGGCCGCTGTCAGATCGACCGGTGCCAGGACGCGGCCGACCAGTTGCCTCACGTCTTCGAGAAACAGCGGTCCCGGCTCGACTGCCGGCGTGACCAGTACGGGAATGTCGGTCTCGCGCAGGACCCTCTCGGTCGTCGCGCCGAAGAACAGCTTGCGCATGCCCGTGAGTCCATGCGTGCTCATCACGATCAGCTCGCACCGGTGCTCGCGTGCCACCCGGAGGATCTCCTGCGCCGGTTGTCCCGTTGTGACCAATACCTCGACATCGATCGGAAACAGCGTCCGGTGCTCGAAGGTCTGCTGGAAAAAGCGGCGCAGCTCGCGCTCGCTGTCGTCTGGCAGCCACGCGGGGCCGGCCCGCAGTTCGGCCGCCTCGGCCAGCAGCGGGTCGTTGACCGTGAGCAGCGTGAGGTCGGTTCGGAAGCGCTCGGCTATCGCGGTGGCATAGCGCAGCGCCGCCCGTGAGGGGTTGGAGAAGTCGATCGGACACAGCACCGACGGGCGACGAGCCATGTGAACCTCCCGTGAACACACACCGTTGGTGCAAGCCGCATGCCCGCGCCACCGGCGGGCGCGCGGCGATCAGGCCGCATCGACGGCCCGGACATGCGGGCCCGACGCGGGTTATTCCCCGGTGCCTCGCGGAATTCTCCGCTCCAGCCCTGCGGCGTGCCGAAACTCCGCGGGAGCAAACCCCTTGGGTTTGCCGGCGCCGGGTGCCGGCACTCCGGGGCACGGCAGTTGCTCCTTGCTCGCGTACACCGAGGCGGAGGACCGATGACCGAGACCGTTGCCACCACACCTGCCGCGCCGCCGCCGCCAGACTGGGCGGCCGATGTCGTCTTGCGGGATGGCTCCACGGTGTGTCTCCGGCGCCTGTGTGACGCCGACCGGCACGCCATCGAGACGCTGGTCGCCGGTCTGTCGGACCAGAGCCGCTACTTCCGGCTCCTGCAGTGCACGAAGGGCAGCGACCGGATGCTCGACCAGTGCCTGGTGTCCGATTACCCGAGGACGCTCTCGCTCGTCGCTGAGCGTGGCGGCGAGGTCCTGGGTGTCGCCACGTGGGTTCGCAGCGACGACTCGGCGCAGCAGGCCGAGGTCGGTTTCATCGTCGCCGAGGACTTCCACGGCCACGGGCTGGGCACGCGCATGCTCGAGCGGCTCGCCGAACTGGCGCGCCCGCTGGGCATCGCTCGGTTCGAGGCGTGGGTGCACGCGGCCAACCACGAGATGCTGGCCGTCTTCCAGAACTCGGGCTTCCGGTTCGCCCTCTTCGACATGGACGCCGGTGTGAGCCGGCTCGTGCTGGACATCAACGAAACCGGCGCCTTTGCCGACTGCGCCGCGGTTCGTGCGGGCGCCGCCGCGACCGCCTCGCTCCGGCCCTTCTTCCACCCACGGGTGATCGCCGTCGTCGGCGCCTCGCGCACGCGCGGAAAGATCGGGGCGGAGGTGTTTCATTCGATCCGTGCTGGCGGCTTCACCGGCCGCGTCGTGCCGGTGAACCCCGCAACCGATCGGGTCGATGGCGTCGCGACCGTCGCGCGCGTGACCGACGTGACAGACGACGTGGATCTGGCCGTCGTCGCTGTGCCGGCCGGGCAGGTGGAAGCCGTGGTCGAGGACTGCATCGCCAAGGGCGTGCGGGCGATCGTCGTCGTCAGCGCCGGCTTTGGCGAGAGCGGCGCCGAGGGCCAGGCGCGTGAAGCCCGCATCGTCGAGAAAGTACGCGCCGCCGGCATCAGGATGATCGGCCCCAACTGCATGGGGCTCATCGAGACCGATCCGGCCGTCTCGCTCAACGCCAGCTTCGCGCCGTCGATGCCGCAGGCAGGCAACGTCGCGTTTCTGTCGCAAAGCGGCGCGCTTGGCCTGGCGATCCTCGAGTACGCGCGTCGGCTCGACATCGGCATCTCGACGTTCGTGTCGGTCGGCAACAAGGCCGACGTGTCGGGCAACGACCTGCTGCAGTACTGGGCCGACGACCCGCGCACCAGCGTCGTGCTGCTCTACCTGGAAAGCTTCGGCAACCCCCGCAAGTTCTCGCGCATCGCCCAGCGGGTGGCACAACGCAAGCCGGTAGTGGCGGTGAAGGCCGGCCGATCGGGTGCGGGCGCGCGAGCCGCCTCCTCGCACACCGGCGCGATGGCCACCGACGACCGCGTCGTCGACGCGCTGTTCGAGCAGGCGGGCGTGATCAGAACCTCGACGCTCGAGGAGCTCTTCGACGTGGCGTCACTGCTGGCCCACCAGCCGCTGCCGCGTGGGCATCGGGTCGCCATCCTGACCAATGCGGGGGGTCCAGGCATCCTCGCAGCCGACGCGTGCGAAGCCGGCGGCCTCGAGGTCGTCAGGCTTGGCAACGCCTCGGCGACGGCCCTCGCCGCCGCGGTGCCCGGCGCCGCCAGCGTCGCCAACCCGGTTGACCTGCTGGCATCGGCCAGCCCCGAGGACTACCGGCGCGCGCTGTCGCTGCTGCTGGCCGACCCGACCGTCGATGCCGTGATCGCGCTCTATGTCCCGGTGCTCTCGGATCGGGGGCCCGAGGTGGCCTCGGCGTTGATGGACACCGCGCGGCAGGCGCCCGGCACGCCGATCCTCGCGACGTTCCTCGATGCCAGGGGCACACCAGCCTCGCTCAAGGGAATCCCCTCGTTTGCCTTCCCGGAGGCCGGCGCGCGGGCGCTGGCGCGGGTGGCGCGCTACGCCGCCTGGCGTCGGCGCGCGCCCGGCACGCACGTCGGCTTCAACGACTTCGACGCGCGCAAGGCCCGCGGCATCGTGGAGCGCGCGGTCACCGCCGGCAGGACGTGGCTGCAGCCCGAGGAGGTGAGCGCGCTGCTTCTGGCCTCCGGTCTGCCCGAGGTGCCTGCACGGACGGCGCGTTCGGAAGCGGAGGCGTGCGACGCGGCGCGACGCCTCGGGTTTCCCGTCGCCCTCAAAGCGATGGGGCCGGCCATCGTGCACAAGACCGAGGTCGGCGGCGTCATGCTTGGACTCGACGACGAACTGATGGTGGCAGAGGCGTGGCGCGACCTCGTGCGGCGCCTGGGCCTCCGGCTCGAGGGCGTGGTCGTGCAGGCCATGGCGCCCGACGGGATCGACATGCTGGTCGGCGCCGTGCATCACCCGATCTTCGGGCCGCTGGTGGCGTGTGGTGCGGGCGGCACGTTTGCCGAGATCCTGCAAGACACCGCCTATCGGCTCACGCCCCTCACCGACGTCGACGCAACCGAGATGATGCGTTCGCTCAAGAGCGCGCCGTTGCTGGAGGGATACCGCGGCCGGCCGCCCGCCGACCAACGCGCCCTTGGCGACGCGCTGCTGCGCCTGTCGCTGCTGGTCGAGGCGTGCCCGGCCATTCAGGAGGTCGATCTCAATCCCGTGCGCGTGCTGCCGCGCGGCGTGGTCGTCCTCGACGCGCGTGTGCGCGTCCAGGACACCGCACCCGCACGCTCCAGGCGCATCTGGTACTGAAGTCAGGGAGCTATGAAGGAGCCCAATGCCATGGAGATCATGAAAGCCGTCGCATTTCGCGGGCAGGCCGGGCCGGGCAGGCTGGCCATCGAGGAGCGCC
>JAENWD010000209.1 GCA_016650245.1 Vicinamibacteria bacterium | reverse complement strand
GTTGACCTGTTCGTGAACATCTCGTCGAGTCCGTTCGAGATGGGCAAGGCCGCGATTCGCCGCGACATGATCCGCCAGCATGCCGCGCGGCATCGCGTGCCGTTCCTGTACCTGAACCAGGTGGGCGGCAACGACGAGCTGATCTTCGATGGTCACTCGTTGGGTTTTGATGCCAGCGGCGGGCTGCTGCTGCGTGCCGACGACTTCGAGGAGGCGTTCACGGTGGTGGATGTGCTGATTGCGGGGGCGGCCGCGGAGGTCGCGGGGCTAAAGCCCCGCCTCCACGACACCGGATTGGCCGCAGTCAGTGAGTCGCGTGAAGAAGAGGCATGGCAGGCCCTCCGCCTCGGCCTGCGCGACTACGTGCGTAAGTGCGGGTTCACCTCGGTCGTGCTCGGCCTGTCTGGTGGCATCGACTCGGCGCTCACCGCGGCGCTGGCCGCCGACGCGTTGGGTCCGGCGCAGGTGACGGGCATCGCGATGCCGACGCGCTTTTCCTCAGATCACTCGCTGCGCGATGCCGAAGCGCTCGCCAGGAACCTGGGCATCGCGTATCACGTCGTGCCCATCGACGACATCTTTCAGAGCTACCTCGACGCGTTGGCGCCTGTGCTGCCCGACTCGCAGGGTGTGGCCGAAGAGAACATCCAGGCCCGTGTCCGCGGCGCGGTGCTGATGGCGTACTCGAACACGCACGGCTACCTGCTGCTGTCCACCGGCAACAAGTCCGAGCTGGCCGTCGGGTACTGCACGCTCTACGGCGACATGTGCGGCGGCCTGGCCGTGATCAACGACGTGCCCAAGACGCTGGTGTACGACCTGGCGCGCTACGTGAACCGCAACGGCGACCTCATCCCGGTGTCGAGCATCACCAAACCGCCCAGCGCCGAGCTGCGGCCGAACCAGACCGACCAGGACACGCTGCCGCCGTACGAGGTGATCGACGCCATCGTGGAAGGCTACGTGGAGCGCGGACTCGACCGCGCCGCGCTGGTCGCGCAGGGGCTTGACCCTGGGGTGGTCGCCGACGTGATCGGCCGCATCGACCGCAACGAGTACAAACGCCGTCAGGCGGCGCCGGGCCTGCGCATCACGGCCAAGGCGTTTGGCATCGGCCGCCGCTTCCCCATCGCCGCGGACTATGGGGGGTAGGCACTCTCCCATGAACCGCCGGCAGTTCCTCCGCACGACCTCGTCGGTCCTTGCGCCGGCGGTCATGAGCCGCGTGCTGCAAGACGCCGGGGCGCCCACGATGCCAGGCGGCGTGCAGGTGGGCGACGTCACCGGCACACGCGCGATGATCTGGAGCGTCACGGATCGTCCTGCGCGCATGCTCGTAGAAGTGTCGCGCGACGAGCGCTTCACGGCCTCGCGCCTGATCGAAGGACCGGCCGCGCTCGAGGACACGCACTTCACCGCGAAGATCGACCTCGGCGGCCTCACACCGGGCGAGCCGGTGTTCTACCGCGTGTGGTTCAACGACCTCGAGCGTCCGGGCCTTCTGAGCGCTCAGACCGCCGGCCGCTTTCGCACCGCGCCGTCGGCTGCGCGGCCGCTGACGATCTGCTGGTCCGGCGACGTCGTCGGGCAAGGCTGGGGCATCGACGAGGCGCGCGGCGGCATGCGCCTCTACGAGACGATGGCACTACACGCGCCCGATGTGTTCATCCACTCAGGCGATCAGATCTACGCAGATATCCCTCTGAAGCCCGAGGTCACACTCGACGACGGGACCGTGTGGCGCAATGTCGTGACCGAGGCCAAGCAGAAGGTGGCCGAGACGCTGGACGAGTTCCGCGGCAACTTTGCCTACAACCTGCTGGACCGCCACGCGCGCGCCTTCAACAGCCAGGTGCCGATGCTGGTGCAGTGGGACGACCACGAGGTGCTCAACAACTGGAGCCCGGGCACCGACATGGCCGCTCGGCCGCAGTACAGCGAGCGAAGCATCGCGATGCTGGCGGCGCGAGCCAAACGCGCGATGTTCGAGTACCTGCCGATCCGGTCGCATCCCGATGAGGCCGAGCGGGTCTATCGCGCGTACCAGTACGGGCCGCTCGCCGAGGTCATCGTCCTGGACCAGCGCAGCTATCGCGCCGCCAACGGCGCGAACCGGCAGGTTGCCGACGGACCGGCGACGCGCATGATGGGCCCGGCGCAGGTTACCTGGCTCAAGCAGCGCCTGCAGGCGTCGCGCGCGACGTGGAAGATCATCGCCAGCGACATGCCCCTTGGCCTGCTGGTTGGCGATGGCCAGCGCGACGGAGTGCCGGCGTACGAGGCGTGGGCCAACGGTCCCGGCGCGCCGTTGGGGCGCGAGCTCGAGCTGGCCGACGTGCTGACGTTCGTCCGCGACCGCCGCATCCACAACGTCGTCTGGGTGACGGCCGACGTGCACTACGCGGCGGCACACCGCTACGACCCGGCTGTTGCCGAGTTCAAGAGCTTCCTGCCGTTCTGGGAGTTTGTCGCCGGCCCGCTGCACGCCGGCACGTTCGGGCCGAGCAAGGCCGACCCGACGTTTGGCTGCGCGCAAGTCTTCAACAGCGTGCCGGCCGGCCTCAAACCCAACCGTCCGCCAAGTGACGGCCTCCAGTTCTTCGGCACGTTGACGATCGATCCCGCCACGCGCCGGCTGACGTCTGCGCTCTGGAACCTCGCCAACGACAAGCTCTGGAGTATCGTCCTGGACGCCCAGTAGCGCAGGGCTTCAGCCCTGCCCCGAGGAGGTAGCGCAGGGCCTCAGCCCTGCTCCCAGTGATACGAGTGTCGTCATGCCGATGACAAATGACCGTCATCGCGGGATCAGTTGACCTTTACGAGGGGCGACCCGTATCATCGATCGCGTCCCACCCGTGCCG
>JAENWD010000208.1 GCA_016650245.1 Vicinamibacteria bacterium | reverse complement strand
CATCGCGCCTTCGCGATTGTGAAAACAGGCAGAGGAGTAGGACGGGGATGCAGGCAGAGATCGGCATCATCGGCGGCAGCGGGCTCTACGACATGGCGGAGCTGACCGACCGCGAAGAGGTGCACGTCGACACACCGTTTGGCGATCCGTCGGGCCCTTATGTGCTGGCCACGTTGCGCGGCCGTCGCGTCGCGTTTCTCGCGCGGCACGGCGCGGGCCACCGCATCAGCCCGTCGGAGCTCAACTTCTGCGCGAACATCTTCGGGATGAAGACGCTGGGCGTGCACTCGATTCTGTCGGCGAGCGCCGTCGGCAGCTTGAAGAACGAGTACAAGCCGCTCGACATCGTCGTCCCCGACCAGTTCTTCGATCGCACGAAGGGACGGGTCAGCACGTTCTTCGGGCGCGGCCTGGTCGCGCACGTGGGCTTTGCCCACCCCATCTGCGGAACACTGGCGGGAGTCGCCGCAGATGCGGGAGACGCGGTCGGGGCGACGGTGCACCGCGGCGGCACCTACGTGTGCATGGAGGGCCCGCAGTTTTCCACGCTCGCCGAGTCGAAGCTCTATCGCTCGTGGGGCATGGACATCATCGGGATGACCAACCTGCAGGAAGCCAGGCTGGCGCGTGAGGCCGAGATCTGCTACACGACGATCGCGCTGGTCACCGACTACGACTGCTGGCACCCCGACCACGACTCGGTCACCGTGGACATGGTCGTCGCCACGCTGCTGCAAAACGCGCAGACCGCGCAGCAACTGATTGCCGGCGCCGTGTCGAACGCGCCGCACGTGCGCACCTGCGCGTGCGCGACGGCGCTGTCGGCGGCGATCATCACCCGGCCCGAGATGATCCCGACCGAGGTCAAGCGCGAACTCGCGCCGATCATCGGAAAGTACATGTAGGAACGTGGGGGCGTGGCTGCGTTCCCACGTTCCCACGCAGCCACGAGTCCCCCATGAGCATCGTCGTCACTGGTTCGATTGCGTACGACTACCTGATGTCGTTTCCGGGCAAGTTCACCGAACACCTGCTGCCCGAGCACGTGCAGCGGGTGAGCTTGAGCTTCCTGGTTGACACCATGGACAAGCGGCGGGGCGGCTGCGCGCCCAACATCGCCTACACGCTGGCGCTGCTGGGCGAGCGGCCCCGGTTGATGGCCACGGCTGGCCAGGACTTCGGCGACTATCGCCGCTGGCTCGACGCCGCCGGCGTGGACACCGCGCTGGTCAAGGACGTGCCCGGCAAGTTCACCGCGTCGTTTTTCTGCAGCACCGACACCGAGAACAACCAGATCGCGTCCTTCTATACCGGCGCGATGGCCAATGCCGGGGAGCTGTCGTTCCGGACGGTCGGCAAGGTGCGGCTGGCGATCATCTCGCCGAATGACCCGGGCGCGATGCTGCAGTACGCCGAGGAGTGCCGGACGCTCGACATCCCGTACATCTTCGATCCGGGACAGCAGGTCGCGCGGATGTCGGGCCCCGAGCTGGCCGATGGGCTGGCGGGCGCGCGCGTCGTCATCTGCAACGACTACGAGTTCGAGATCATCCGCCAGAAGACCGGCCACGACGCGGCCGCCGTGCTCGAGCGGGCGGCGCTGCTGGTCATCACCAAGGGCGAGAACGGCTGTTCGCTGCTCAGCCGGAGCGCGCAAGTGGACGTGCCTGCGGTGCCGCCGACCCGCATTGTCGATCCGACCGGCGTCGGCGACGCCTTCCGCGGCGGCTTCATGAAGGGGTTGGTCGCCGGCGCGGACGTCCCGACGTGCGGGCGGTTGGGCAGCGTCGCCGCCACCTACGCGCTCGAGCACCTTGGCGGCACGAGCCACGCCTACACGTTTGACGAGTTCGCCGCCCGCTACCAACAGCACTTCGGGCCGCTCGAGTTGTAGAGCCAGCGAAGTGCCGCAGTCCCGCCTCATCGCCACCACTCTGCTGGCGCTCGCGCTGCTTGGCGGCGTGGCGTTGCCCGTGATGCCGTGTCTGGGAGGGGGGCGCTCGGCCCTCGCCGTCTCGGTCGTCTACGCCTGTGGCAGCCTGGTCTGTCACCAGCGGATTGAACGGTCGTTGACGACATGCGGCCGGCAGTGGCCGGTCTGCGGACGGTGCAGCGGCCTCTATCTGGGCGCGGCCGTTGGCGTACTGCTGGCGGCCGCCAGCGTTGGCCGCCGGGGCACCTGGCGGCAGTGGCGGACGCGCGTGCTGGTGTCGGCACTGCCGACCGGAGCGCTCTGGCTTGGGGAAGTGGCGGGCCTCGGGGATCCAGGCACCCCGCTGCGTCTGGCGCTGGCCCTCCCGCTCGGCGTCGTGACCGCGCTGTGGCTCTCGGCCGTGTCGCGGGGGGACCTAAGGTAAACTGATCGGCGTGCGAGCGACGACGATAGAAGGAGCCCAGGGCACCAATCCGCTGGTGATTGCCCTGGCGGCATGGCTCGTCCCGGGGGCCGGCCACCTGTGGAGCGGTCAGCGATTCAAGGGTCTCGTGTTTCTCGTCGCCTTGCCGGCGATGTTTGCCACCGGTCTGGCCTTGCAGGGCCGCCTGTTTCCTTTCGAGTTGCAGCAGCCGCTGGTGGCGCTGGCCGCCGTGGCCGACCTTGGCATCGGCGTGCCGTATTTCATCGCCAGGGCGCTCAATTTCGGCGGCGGGTCGGTGCTTGCCGTCACCTACGAGTACGGCAACACGTTTGTCATCGTCGCCGGGCTGCTGAACCTGCTCGTCGCCTGCGACGCGTGGGACCTGGCCGCCGGCAGGAAGTGACCTCGTGCAAACGCATCTGGGCTTGCTGGTGCTTTTTGCCGCGTTCGTGTCGGTCGTCTTCGCGGTGCTGTTGCGTGACGAGCCCGGGACGCAACTGCGCTTCGGTGCGACGTTGTTCGGTGCGTTCGTCGTGGGCGCAGTCGTGGCCGGCTGGCTGATGCTGCCGCTGCCGCTCTGACGTGTGGCCGGCCGTGTCTGCTGAAGGTCGCTCTGCCGTGGCGTCGGCCGCAGGTTGGACGCGCGGGCTGTGGTTGTGGGGCCCGCCGGCGATCTACGCGCTGGCGATCTTCGGCGTCTCGTCCCTGGGCGCCCCTCCCGCGCCGCCGACACACCTTACCGACAAGCACATGCACCTGCTCGCCTACGGCGGCCTCGCGCTGGTGCTGGTGCGGGCGCTGGCCGGCGGCCGTTGGTCTGGCGTGACGGCTGTCACGGGCGTGCAGGCGGCGATGGCGGCCATCGCCTACGGCGCGACCGACGAATGGCACCAGTGGTTCGTGCCCGGCCGACACGCCGACCTGCTCGATGTGGCCGCTGACGCCGTCGGCGCCGCGCTGTCGGTCGGTATCCTGGGTGTCGTGGCCTGGTGGAGTCGCCGGGCCGAGCGGGCCGACACGCGATTCGCACGGGCCGCCGGAAAGGTCGGCCAGACGCCATGACTTTTGAGACCCTGCTCGTCGAGCAACACGGCACCGTCCTGCTGGTGACCTTGAACCGGCCGCACCTGCTCAACGCCCTCAACGCCCAGATGCTTGCCGAGCTGAGAGCCCTGGTCGCCGGGGCAGCGGTCGACGCTGGCGTGCGGGCGCTGGTGCTGACTGG
Source organism: Vicinamibacteria bacterium (assembly GCA_016650245.1). Taxonomy (GTDB): domain Bacteria; phylum Acidobacteriota; class Vicinamibacteria; order Vicinamibacterales; family JAENWD01; genus JAENWD01. Next base: position 7,106 of record JAENWD010000208.1, on the reverse strand, counting down.
CGCCGGCGATCGTGCGTTTGCCGCTGGCGCCGACATCGCCGAGCTGGCGTCGCTCGACGCCGAGTCGGCCCGGCACTTTGCCGCAAGCGGCCAGGCCGTGTTTGGCGCGCTCGAGCGGCTGGGAAAGCCGTCGATTGCCGCCATCAACGGCTTTGCACTCGGAGGTGGCTGCGAGTTGGCGATGGCGTGCACGCTGCGCCTGGCCGCCGACACCGCGCAGTTGGGTCAGCCGGAGGTGGACCTGGGAATCATCCCGGGATTCGGTGGGAGCCAGCGCCTGGCGCGCCTGGTCGGCCACGGCCATGCCCTCGCATTGCTGCTGGGCGGCCACAACATCGGAGCGCAGGAGGCAGAACGCATCGGGCTGGTCAACCGCGTCGTGCCGGCCGCCGACCTGAAGACCGAGGCGATGGCCCTGGCGCAACAGCTGGCCGCAAAGGCGCCGCTGGCCGTGCGCTATCTGCTCAACGCCGTGTACGCCGGCGCCGACCTGCCGCTGGACCAGGCCCTGCAGCTGGAGGCCACCCTGTTTGGCCTGTCGGCGTCGACCGCAGACATGAAGGAAGGCACGCGCGCCTTTCTCGAAAAACGGAAGCCGGAATTCAGGGGACGGTAATGCCCATCCTCGAAGGCACCACCACTGCCGCTGGCCTGCGATTTGCGATCGTCGTCGCGCGCTTCAACGACTTTGTCACCGAGCGCCTGCTGGCCGGCGCACTCGAGGCGCTGACGACCGCCGGTGTGGCCAGCGAGCACATGACGACGCTGCGGGTGCCGGGCAGCTTCGAGATTCCGCTGGCGGCTCAACGCGCCGCCGAGACGGGTCAGTTTGACGGCGTGGTCTGTCTGGGCTGTCTCATCCGCGGCGCGACGCCACACTTCGAGTTCATCTCGGCGGCGGTTGCGCAGGGGCTCACGCACGCGTCGGCCGCCACCGGCGTGCCGATGGCCCTTGGCGTGCTGACGACCAACTCGGCGGAGGAAGCGTTGGAGCGTGCGCAGCCCGGCAGCGGAAACAAGGGATGGGAGGCGGCGATGGCCGCCATTGAGATGGCCACGCTGCTCGCGCGGCTCGACCGGACCACCGCGAGGACCGGCGCGTGACCGTCGAGACACCCGCCGGGTGGGAGTTTGCCAGGCAGGGCCGCACCGCGGCGCTGCAGATGCTGTATCAATGGGAGGTCGGCCGGCTGACGATTCCCCAGGTGGCGCAGACGTTTTGGCGCATCGGGGAATTCGAACCGCCGCCCAGCGAACGGGCGCAGACGCGCGCCCACGTCCTCACTTCGGGCACGGTCGATCACCTGGCCGCCATCGATCGCGTGCTCGAGGACGCCTCGAAGAACTGGCGTCTCGATCGCATGCCGGTCATCGACCGCCTCATCCTTCGGATGGGCATCTACGAGCTGGTGTACGAAACCTCCACGCCGCCGGCGGTGGTTATCGACGAGGCACTGGAACTGGCGCGGCGATTCAGCACCGACGAAGCGGTGCCCTTCATCAACGGCGTGCTGGACGCAGTGAAAGGGCGGGTCGAGCGGAGCGAGTTGCCCGCCGACCTCGATCGATCATGACGCTCCTGGACGAGCAGATTCAGCAGCGCCAGGCCAACCTGCAGGCACTCCAGGCCCTGGGCGTGGACGTATACCCGCGCCGGTTCGACCGCACGCACACGATTTCCGAGCTGTCTGATGGCTTTGGCGATCGTACGGCCGAGGCGCTGGACTCCGACAGGATTGACACCGTCACGGCCGGCAGGGTGCTGGCCATCCGCAACTTCGGCAAGGCCAGTTTCCTCGGCCTGTCCGACGGCCGTCAACGCATTCAGATCTACATCCGCCAGGACGCGCTGCCCGAGCAGGATTTCAAGGTCTTCAGGCTGCTCGACTTCGGCGACCACATCGGCGTTGAAGGGCACCTGTTCCGCACCAAGACGGGCGAACTGACCATCTGGGCCAGGCGGATTGTGTTTCTGGCCAAGTGCCACCTGCCGCTGCCCGAGAAGTGGCACGGCCTGCAGGACGTCGAGACCCGGTACCGTCAGCGCTACCTCGATCTGATCGTGAACCCGGACAGCCGTCGCGTGTTCGAGGTGCGCACGAAGGCCGTGACGGCGATCCGTCGGTTCCTCGACAGCCGCGGCTTCGTGGAAGTCGAGACGCCGGTCATGCAGCCGATCGCCGGCGGCGCGGCGGCGCGGCCGTTTGTGACGCACCACAATGCGCTCGACATGGACCTCTACCTGCGGATTGCACCGGAGCTGTACCTCAAGCGACTCGTGGTCGGCGGCATGGAGCGGGTCTACGAGCTGGCGCGCAACTTCAGGAATGAGGGCGTCTCGACACAGCACAACCCCGAGTTCACGATGCTCGAGTTCTACCAGGCGTACGCCGACTACCACGAGCTGATGGCGATGACCGAAGAGCTCATCGCGTACACCGCGCGCGAGGCCGCCGGCACTGACGAAGTCACATTCAACGACCAGTCGATCTCGCTCAAGGCACCGTTCCGCCGCCTGTCGTTGCGCCATGCCGCGGCCGAGCACGCCGGTCTCAGGATCGGCGAGACCGTCACCGAGGCCGACCTGCGCGATGCGGATCGCGCCGTGGCCATCGCGGCTCGGCTGGGCATCGCGCTGCCGACGCACACCTCGGCGGGCAAGGCGGCCACCGAGATCTTCGAGCGGCTGTGGGAGGCCGATCTGGTGCAGCCGACCTTCGTCTACGATTTTCCGACCGAAGTCTCACCGCTCTCCAAGCAGAAACCCGACGACCCCGCAACCGTCGAGCGCTTCGAGCTCTACATCGGCGGCTTCGAAGTGGCCAACGCCTTCAGCGAGCTCAACGACCCGCACGAGCAGCGCCGCCGCTTCGAGCAACAGCTCGACGAGAAGCGGAAGGGCGACGCCGAGACACACCCGATGGACGAGGACTACGTGCGGGCGCTCGAGTACGGGCTGCCGCCCACCGCCGGAGAAGGCATCGGGATCGATCGGCTCGTGATGGTGCTGTCGGGGAGCCCGTCGATCAGGGACGTCATCTTGTTCCCGCATATGAGACGGCGGGACTGACTCCTGACGTCGGACTTCCGACTCAGACGTCAGGCTGCGGACCAGGTCGTGGTGACGGCCGGAACCCCGCCTTGACCCCGCAGCCTATTTCAATCGCATAATCCCTATCCGTAGTCCGTAGTCCGTAGTCCGTAGTCCGTAGTCCGTAGTCCGTAGTCCGCCGCCCTATGACGAAACGTCGTGCCGGTCCAAGGCGTTCTCCAACGGCAAGACCTGCTGTTGAGCGGCGTGAAATACCACGCGTAGCCGGGCCGTTCCCGATTGTCGGCGTGGGCGCCTCGGCCGGCGGGCTGGAAGCGTTCTCGGAATTGCTCAGGCACCTGGCGCTCGATACGGGCATGGGCTTCGTGCTCGTGCAGCATCTCGACCCGCAGCATGACAGCGCGCTCACGCGGTTGCTTGGGCGGGCCACCTCGCTCCCCGTGTGCGAGGTCACGAACAATCTACGGGTGGAGCCGAACCACGTCTATGTGATTCCGCCCAACACCAACCTGGGCATCGCCGGGGGCGTGTTGACCCTGCAGCCGCGGGCGCAGGCGCGCACGCCACATCGGCCCATCGATTTGTTTTTCGAGGCCCTGGCAGCGGACCAGGGCGAGCGGGCCATCGGAGTGATTCTGTCCGGCACGGCGACCGACGGCACGCTGGGCCTGGAGGCGATCAAGGCCGAGGGTGGGGCTACGTTTGCGCAGGATGAGTCGGCCCGATACGGCTCGATGCCGCGCAGCGCCGTGGCCGCCGGCTGTGTCGATTTCGTGCTCTCGCCGGAGCGCATCGCGCACCAACTCGCTCGCCTTGCGAAGCACCCGTCCGGGGCGGGCGCCGCGAAGGCGACACAGGACGGTTTCGAAACGATTCTGCGCCTGCTCCGCGACCATACCGGGGTGGATTTCTCGCTCTACAAATCCAGCACTATCCGGCGGCGTATCACCCGGCGCATGGGGCTCAACAGCAACGACACACCGGAGCAGTACGCCAGGTTCCTGCGCGGCAATGTCAAGGAGCTCGGCGCCCTCTACGCCGACGCGCTCATCAGCGTGACCAGTTTTTTTCGTAACCCTGACGCGTTCGACGTGCTGAAGCGCACGGTCTGGCCCGCGCGCCTGCAGCAGCGCGGAGACGAGCCGCTGCGCGCCTGGGTGCTCGGCTGTTCCACGGGGCAGGAGGCGTATTCGATCGCCATGGCGTTTGTCGAGGCCGCCGAGAAGGCGCCCCGGATGCGATCGCTCCAGGTGTTCGCGACCGATCTCAACGACGCGCTGCTGGACAAAGCCAGGCACGGCCTCTACGCGAAAAGCGTCGCGCAGGATCTCTCACCGCAACGGTTGCGGCGGTTCTTTGTCGAGGAAGAGGGCGGGTATCGGGTCAGTAAGTCCCTGCGAGAGATGGTCGTCTTCGCCCGGCAGGACGCCACCAGCGACCCGCCATTCTCGCATATGGACCTCATCAGTTGCCGTAACCTGCTCATCTATTTCGCGCCAGGCTTGCAGAAGAAAGTGCTCCCCGTCTTCCACTACGCGCTCAACCCAGGTGGATTCCTGCTGCTGGGCGCGTCGGAATCCATCGGCGGCTTCACCGAGCTGTTCGAGCCAGTGGACAAGAAGCACAGGATCTACGTCAGGAAAACGGCGTCTCCTTCGCCGTTGGCACTGCCCCGCAAGAAGGCGCGCGGCGAGGCGGCGGCGATGTCTGCCGTCGAGGTCAAGCCAGGGCGCGCGGCGACTGCACGCCGGTTGGCGCGCCGGCCCATCGGCGGAGACGCGCGCCGCATGGCCGAGGTCGAAGCCGAACTTGCCGAGACGCGCCAGTACCTGCGGTCCATTCAGGAGCAGCATGTGGCGGCGCGGGAGGAACTTCAGGCGTCCAACGAAGAAGTCCAGACCGCCAACGAGGAGTTGCAGGGCACCAACGAAGAACTGGAAAGCTCCAAGGAAGAGCTCGAGTCGGCCAACGAGGAACTCACCACGGTCAACGAGGAGATGGCCCATCGCAACGCCGATCTCAATCGCCTCAACGCCGACATGGTCAATGTGCAGACCTCGGCACACCTGCCCATTGTGCTGCTCGGCCGCGACCTGACCATCCGCCGGTTCAGCCTGCAGGCCGCGAAACACTTCAAGCTGGTCGACGCCGACGTAGGCCGGCCCATCGGCCATGTCCGCCACAGCCTCGACCTGCCGGATCTTGAACCCTTCATCACCGACGTCGTCGAGACCCTCCAACCGCGCGAGCGCGAGGTGCAGGACAACGACGGCCGCTGGTATTCCCTGCGCGTGCGGCCGTATCTGACGCTCGACAACAAGGTGGACGGCGCCGTCATGGTGCTGGTCGATATCGACGCGCTCAAGCGCAGCGAGCACGCCAGCACCGCCGCGCGCGATTACGCCGAGAACGTCGTCGAGACCGTGCGCCAGCCGCTGCTCGTGCTCAACCGCCAACTGCGCGTCGAGAGCGCCAATCGCGCCTTCTACCGCATATTCCGCGTCGCGCCAGCAGAGACGGTGGGCCGCTTCATTTACGACCTCGGCAATCGCGAGTGGGAAATTCCCGAGCTGCGCGTTCTGCTCGAGGCGATTCTGCCGAAGAACACCGTCGTGGAAGATTTCCAGGTCGAGCATCGCTTCAAGCAATTGGGGCACCGCACCATGCTGCTCAACGCCCGGCGTGTCCACGAGCCAGTGGGAACGACCGAGCGGATCCTTCTGGCGTTCGATGACATCACCGAGCGCAAACAGGCCGAAGACGCGTCGGCCGAGGCCGACCGACGCAAGAACGAGTTCCTGGCCATGCTCGCCCATGAGCTTCGCAACCCCCTGGCGCCGATCCGCAACGCGCTCGAGATCATCCGTCGCGCCAAGGGGAACGAGTCGATGACCTCGCCGATGACGGCAACGCCGACTCACGAGCCGGCAACCAGGAGGCTCGATGCCGGCCACCCGGTCGACTCTGCGGTGGACATGCTGGAGCGCCAGGTCGGCCAGATGGTGCGACTGGTGGACGACCTGCTCGACGCCAATCGCATCAGCCGCGGCAAGCTCGAGCTTCGCAGAGATCGCGTCGAGTTGTCCTCGGTCGTGTATCACGCCGTGGAAGGCGCACGACCGCTGTGCGAAAGCCTGGGCCAGAAGCTGACAGTCACGTTGCCGCCAGACGCGGTGTATCTGAACGCCGACCCGACCCGGCTGGCGCAGATCGTGGGCAACCTCTTGAACAACGCGTCCAAGTTCACCGACAGGGGCGGTCGCATCTGGCTCACGGTCGAGCGCGGCACTCCCGACGTCGTCATCCGTGTCCGCGATACCGGCATCGGCATCGCCTCCGACCAGCTTCCACGCATTTTCGACATGTTCATGCAGGTCGATACCTCCATCGAACGCTCCGTCACCGGGCTCGGCATCGGCCTGACGCTGGTGAGAACGTTGGTGCAGATGCATGGCGGCACCATTGACGTCAGCAGTGGGGGAGTCGGGCTCGGCAGTGAGTTCGTCGTGCATCTGCCACTGATGGTGGGCACGCCCGCACCGCCGCCGGAGCCGGCGACCACCGTGCCGGCGGCCACCGGGGCCCTTCGGATCCTGGTGGTCGATGACAATCGGGACTCGGTTGAATCTCTCGCCATGCTCCTTCAGTTCAGCGGACACGAGACGCACATGGCGCACGACGGTGTGGAGGCGGTGGAAGCCGCGGCCAGACTTCGACCCGACGTGATCCTGCTCGACATCGGCTTGCCAGGACTCAACGGCTACGAAGCGGCTCGCAGGATTCGTGAAGAGCAGAAAGAGGGAGGCCCGGTGCTGGTGGCCTTGACCGGGTGGGGTCAGGAAGAGGACCGCCGGCGGTCCGAGGAGGCGGGATTTGACGCCCATCTCGTCAAGCCGGTGGACTTTGCCGCTCTCGGCACACTGCTGATCGATCTGGGCGCCGGCAACCGCGCCCGACACACCTTGACCCGGCCGCCCCATCCAATCCCATAATCCCTAACCGTAGTCCGTAGTCCGTAGTCCGTAGTCCGTAGTCCGTAGTCCGTAGTCCGCAT